>BNVF01000071.1 GCA_025997895.1 Spirochaetia bacterium | reverse complement strand
AACTATACCGCAGCCTGGAACCGTATTTTAAACAGCGCTCCCCTGGGGCGTTACGAAGTGCGGCCAATTTCGGGGGACTTTCCCCATGATCGCGGTGGTTTTATCATCAGCCGTAACGGCCCCCCGGGAGAGCCGGGCAAGCCCCGTATCTACCGGGATCTTTCCCGTACACGGGAATATGGGGGCTGGTTTATGCTGGCCCTGGATCCCTGGATGGTTTTCCGTAAACACCAGGACCCTGAACCTACCAGGGCTATTATCGAAGCCCCACGGGGCCCCGGAGACGGCGTACTGCTGCTGCCCGGCCAAAACCCGGAGGCGGTAAACGCCTGGCTCTGTCAACTTTTGCAGCAGCGTCCCGGCATTTTTGAGCAGGATGCGGAACTCTGGGACAATACCGGCCGTATGCTGACCCAGAATCACCGTTTTCAGGATAGCGCCATGTCCTACACCTGGGTACAGATATGGCCCCTGCTCCTGCGCCAGGAAACCGCCTGGCTCTACGCACCGGTCAGCCAGGCACGGGCCCTTACTCCTTATCGTATGGGGCTGCTGGATGCTACCCGTTTCCCGGAACCTGAGGACTGGAATCAATACGGTATGCAGGCGGACATACTCTGGGCCTGCCCCACGGGAACTGAAAAACAAAAGAAGAAAAATGCCGCTTTGGATAAGTGGCTGAGGGACCCCCGCACCCAGACTTTAATTGCCAATACCATTGAATGGATTCCCGCGCATCCTTTAGGAGTTGCGTATAATACCATTACCTGGGAAGCGCAGTTGGCCTGGCAGCGAAGTTCATTTATTTGGCAAGGAGTAGATAATGCATCGGATTCTTAAATCTATCGGCATCAACAGGTTGTTGCTGATTATGGGAATAGGTTTGCTTCTGCCGGTATCGGTCTGGGCAGGTGGCAAGCGTCAGGTAAACACCCAAACCGCAGACGGCATCGAAATTTGGCAGAAAGAATTTGACGTCAGCACCCTCAAGCCCGGCAGGTACAACTTCATTGTCCGCTCCAAAGACGCCGCCGGAAACGAGGGGGTAAGCGGCCCCTTCAATATCCAGGTGGATCCAAAAGCCGGCCTGCCCGTTTCCCGGGTGGTTTACCCGGAAGCAAATATGGTTGTCCGGGACAATTTCAACCTTATCGGCGTGGCCTCCGGCCGCTACGGCCTGGATCAGGTCTATGTCCGTTTGGACGATGCCGAATACACCCCCGTGGAGGGCAAGGAGTACTGGAGCCGCCGTATAGACATTGGCGCCCTGAGCGAAGGATCGCACACCATCTATGCCAGGTCCGTTGATTCCAAGGGACTTGACGGCCCCGAATACCAGGTTAATTTTATCATCGATAAGAGTCCCCCCAGTGTAGAGTTGAGCAGCCATAGTACCGGCGACATTATTAGCGGTAACCAGGTTCTTGCCGGCATTGCGGATGATCCCAACGGCATAGCCCGTCTCAGTTGGAGCGAAGACGGCAAAACCTGGGCTCCCCTTTCTTTCAAAACCAAAAAAGGCCAGACCGCCGTTTCTTTTTCTTTTCCCCTTCGCGCCAAAAACATGGAAGACGGTCCCCGGGTGTTTTTCATCCGGGCGGAGGACAAAACCAGGCTCTCAATAACCAAACCCTATCTCTTCTTTATAAATAACATCCCTCCGGTACTGGAAATTCTTACGCCTGATAAAAACGAAGACATCTACGGTCAGGTACAGGTTACCGGCCGGGTTATCGCCACAGTGGGTCTTTCCAAATTCTTCTATGAATGGGCCGGCGATACCCAGGATATTCCCCTGCGCCCCGGCGATCCCTTCTGGTCAGTAACGCTTCCGGTTTCGCTGGGTACCAACCGCAATCTTCCCTTCCGGGTTACCGCCGTGGATAAAATCGGAAACACCACTACCCTTACCCAGCGCTTCCAGGACAATCGCAAGTTCAAGGGTCCCACCATCCAGATTGATTACCCCGCCGGCAACGGCCTGAACTCCATAGCCCAGGACGGCTCAATTTATGGCCGCATTGCGCCGGGCTTTTACCCTGCAGCTATCAGTATAGAAGGGGAGATCGAATTCCTTGACGCCCGGCCGGGCTTCCGCATTCCACCGGAAAAAATTCCCCAGGGGCGTTCTACCATCCGTGTTTGGGCTGTTGCCGATGACGACACAATGGGACAGCCCGTAATAATCAGGGTGAACAAGCCCCCCCTTACCGCGCCCAGGGGACAGCCCCTGCCTGTGGTAAATATGGCCCCCTCGCGTATTACCGTGCGCAGCCCCGAACAATACGCCTGGTTTAACTCTTCCGTTACGGTGAGCGGAACCATCAATCCCAACGCCCGCCAGGGCGCCAATGGCGACAATGCCCAGGGCAACACGGCCAGCGACGGCTTCCGCCTTCCGGCGGGTACCCGCATAGAATACCGCCTGGACCCCACGGAGGATTGGCTTCCCCTTACCATTTCACCTAACGGTGAATTTAGCGCCAATATCGGCCTGAGCAATATGGAAGAAGGCCCGGTGCATCTGGAATTCCGCACAGTGGAAAACGACGTGGAAAATCTTCCCTATTATTACCCAATAAACAAATTTTCCACCCGGCCCCAGATCGAATTTATTACACCTGACGAAAAATTTGGCGCCGCCCACGGCGTTATCACCGTTACAGGTATTATCTCCGGCTTTGTGCCCCTTACCGAAGTAAGCTACTCCCTGGACGGTTCTGATTACCAGCCTCTGAATCATGTTACCAAATACGGTAAGACCTTGTTCAGTTATACCTGCGATTATACCACCCTCCAAAACACCGGCAAACGTCTCATTATCCGGGCACAGGACGAGGCGGGCTCTATTGTTGAGCAAAGTCCGGTCTTTACCTTTGATGACAGGACTGATCACCCCATTACCATTGTAAATACCCCCCTGGACAACGACGTGATTACCGGTGACATGGAGATTTCCGGCATTGCCTATGACGATGACGGCGTCGCTGCCATATACTGGCGCGTATTAAGCCCCGAAAATCCCTGGGAAAATGTCGCCTTTACCGCCGAAAAGCTGGATAAGGACGTTCCCTTTAATGAGCTTCTTACGGCCCAGAGTTTCCAGGTTCCCATTTCCTTTGAGATACTGCGGGACGGCGAGAATATAATCGAGGTATATGCCAAAGATATTTACGGCGTGCAGGGCGAAACCATACGGCACATTATCCGGGTCAGCGCCGCCGCGCCCACCAATGTAGTTGCCTTCCCCGCCATCGACTTGTACAACCGCCGCAACATTACCATTACCGGCAGGGCCGAAGATACCAACGGCGTTAAGCAGGTGTTCATCTCTATGGACAACGGCAACAGCTACCAGGCGACTGAACTTGTCCTTGCCCCCGAGGGTCTCAAGCCCGAAGCCGCAGATATCGGCAACTGGCAAATCAGCCTGAACACCAGTGCCTATAATGACGGCGTTTATTCCCTCCTGATACGCAGTATCGACAATTATGGCATCGAAGCCTTTTCCAACGCCCTTATCAACATCGACAACACGCCCCCGGAAATTACCCTTGGTGCGCCCAATAACGGCGCCAGCGCCGGTATGGAACTCGCTGTAACCGGCCAGGCCTACGACGGCATCAACTTGAAAGGGCTTTCCCTCCAGTTGGTAAACATCAACAATGCCAGCCAGCAGATAGCCTACGAAATGAAACCCGATTTTGTTATCACCGAACAAATTGACGTATCGCAACTGAGCGACGGCCAATACAACCTCAAGCTCACTGCCGTGGACATGGCGGGTAACGAGACTGCCGTTACCAGAGACATTACGCTCATTAAAGACGAAACAGGTTCTGCTGTGCATCTGTCCAACCCCATGCCCGGTATCGATCATGCAGGCCCCCTCCAGGTGAGCGGTACTGTTACCGGCGCTGTTATACCGGCACGGGTTGAACTTTTATTGAACAACACCCGCTTTGCCTATGCGGACGTTGACCGCTATGGCGTCTTCCGCTACGACTTTCCCGAAGATCGTTTCACCCGCGAAGAGACCTTGCTTCTTTCTGCGGCCTACGACACGCCTACCGGAAAGCGCATAGCGTCCTTTGAGCACGAAGTAAAGATCAGTCCCTTTGGGCCCCTTATTGAGGTGGAAAGCCACAAAGACGGCGATGTAATAACCCAGCGCCCCTGGCTCTCAGGCAGGGCCTTTGTTTCAATGAGCGAAGATGAAGCCCAGGGGATGAAATTAAAACAGAAGGCCGCCATCGCCCTCAAGAACATGCAGATCAGTTTTGACAACGGACGCTCTTTTAACACCATCACCCGCCGCAGCGGCGCGTCCTGGCGCTACCGTCTGGAAACAGGCGACCTGGCTGCCGGCCCCCTGCCCATTTTGCTTAAAGCCCAATTTGCAGACGGCCGTTATGCAGTGCGCCGCATCGTCCTTACGGTAGACACTGCGTCGCCCAGCGTCGTTACCATAGGCCCTGCGGAAAACTCCACCCACCGGGATAATGTCCTCGTCTACGGTTCTGCCGACGATGATTTTTCTATGGACACCGTGGAAGTAAGTCTGCGCCCCGGCGATAAGGCTGGTTACGCAGTGCCCCAGTTTATACAGGGTCTCTATCTTGACGCAAGCGTCCTGGGTGGCACCACATGGTCTACTGGTCTGGGTCTCGCCTTCTTTGATAACAACGTTAAGCTGCAAGTGCAGTTTGGCCAGGCCCCCCCGGGCGGTCGCTATTCCGGCAACGTGTTCGGCGCCAAGCTCATTGCCAATGTGGCGAATGTGCCCTTTGATTATTTCTTCGGTCCTGACTGGGCTTTTTTCTCCATGACCTTTGGCGTTGGGGCGAATTTCTCCTGGTTCACTATGGAAGAAGGAGAACAGCCCCTGATGATGAGCGCCGTTCTTGCCCAATGGGAATTTGCCCGTGTGGATCTGTCTTATGCCTTTGAGAAATGGAAATATATGAAGACAGTCTCGTTGTATGTTGAGCCCATACTTTGGTTTGCCCCGTCCGATGTCAGTGGTGATGAAGTCGCTCGGGCCGTATTCAGGCTGACCTTTGGCGCACGCATCAGCCTGTTCTAGGATGAAGGAAGGAGTACATAACGATGAAATTAAGCAGTATCCGGCATATAAGCGCGTGTTTAAGCGCGGTGTTGATTCTCCTCCTCGCCCCTGGTCTGTGGGCCGGCGGGAGAAAGGACAAAATTCTTACCTCTCCCGCAGAGGGCGGTGAAATTTGGCAGCGGAATTTTAATATTGAGGAGCAGAAGCCCGGCAAGTACAATTTTATTGTTACTGCCAAAGACCACGCCGGCAATGAAACCATAAACGGCCCCTTCAATATCAGGCTCGACCCCAACGCCGGACTCCCCGTAACCAGGGTAGTGTACCCCGAAGATAACGCTGTGCTCCGCCAGGACATCAACCTCATGGGTGTTGCTTCAGGCCGTTTCGGCATCCAGCGGGTAAGCGTCAAACTGGACGATGGCGGGGACATAAACGCCGAAGGCTCCGAATACTGGAGCCGTACCATCAGTATCAAAAATCTTGCCGAAGGCAGGCACACTATTTATACCCAGGCTTTTGACAGCAAGGGAATATCCGGCCCGGTGTCCAGTGTTTCCTTTGTCATCGACAAGGGCCCCCCTGTTCTAACCCTGCTTTCCCACAGGACAGGTGATATTATCACCGGTAATCAGACCCTTCAGGGCAGCGCCGATGATGCCAACGGCATACAATCCGTTTCCTGGAGTGGCGATTCCGGCGATACCTGGAAGTCCCTTTCCCCTAAAGCCAAAAAAGGCGAGACCGCCGTGGACTTTTCTATTCCGGTAAAAACCGCCGCAATGGAAGACGGCCCCGTAGTGTTCTATATACGCGCCATAGACAAAACAGGCCGTGCCTCCGTTAAGCCCTACCTCTTTTTTGTGGGTAACCACGGTCCCGAACTGGAAATATACACCCCCGCAGTAAACGAAGATGTGTTTGGCAGTTTCCTCCTTTCAGGCCGTGTTTTTAGCACCGTGGGCATTGACAGAATATACTATGAATGGGGCGGCCCCGCCGTAGATATTCCCGTGCGCCCCGGCGATCAATTCTGGTCGGTGAATTTGCAGATAACGCCGGAAATGAAAAATGCCGGAACCATTAAAGTAAGCGCCGTGGATAAGGGCGGCAATGTTTCTTCTGTTACGCGCAGACTGGAAGATCGCCGCAAAGAAAAACTCCCCACCCTGGTTATTGACTATCCTGAGCAGGCCCAGTTAAACGCCATGCCCCTGGACGGCTTTATCTACGGCCACATAGCGCCCGGCTTCGCCCCACAGCAGATTGTGATCGAGGGCCTTGCCGATGAGATTCTTGCCCAGAGTTCATTCAGAATTGCCCCTGACCAGATCCCCACCGGCAGAAGTTCCCTCAGGGTCTTCCCCCAAAGCGCTGATGGCCTTACCGGAGCGCCCTATACCCTGCGCATCAACAAACCCGCACCGGTGGCCGCTAAAGACGGTACCATGCCCCGCACGGACTTTGCCCCTTCGCCCATTACCGTAAGTGCCCCCGCCCAATACACCTGGATTAATACCCCTTCCTTTACCCTGTCCGGAAAAACCGTCACCTCTTACAATATGCGGCTTGAATACCGTCTGCACCCGGATGAGGGCTGGCGGCCCCTCAGTTTTGACGCCGAAGGAAACTTCAGCGCCGATATCAGCGCCGTGCAGCTTTCTGAAGGCCCGGTGCACCTGGAACTGCGGACAATACGGGACGATCTTGAGGATCTTCCCGTGTACCACCCCTTGAACCGTGCCGGCTCTGTCCCGGAAATTACCTTTATCGCGCCCATCGTCGACGGTAGCGCCATAAATGGCAGCAATACCGTTCTGGGCTCGATTACTTCCGGTGTGCCCATTGAGAGCGTTACCTATTCTCTTGACGGTACTACCTTTGAGCCCCTGTCCCTGGTTTCCCGTTTTGATAAAACCTGGTTCTCCTATTTTTGCGATTTTACCGCCGTTAACTCAGGCGCAAAGCGCCTTGTTGTGCGCGTAACAGACGTCAGCGGCTCGGTGTACGACAAGAGCCCCTCTTTTAAATTCGACGCCGAGGAGGATCTGCCGGTTCTCATGGTCAATACCCCCACTGATGGCGAAGTAGTAAGCGGCGATTTTGATATATCCGGCATCGCCTTTGACGATGACGGGGTAGCCGCAGTGTCCTGGCGCATATTGGGCCCCAAGCCTGAATCCATTCCCCCCGGCGAGGCCGGCGCCGCTGCCCGTGAAGCCGCCGCCGCTTTTGTCAGTGCACCTGCACTGGAATTTAAACGCATCGAAACTTCCCAGAGTTTTCAGATACCTGTCGATTTCTCAACTCTTTTTGACGGCGAATATACCATCGAAATTTTTACCGAGGACATTTACGGCGTAAAAAGTACAGACCTTGTCAGACCCGTTAAGGTAAGTACCGCCGCGCCGGAAAGTAAGGTGCTAAGTCCTGTAATAAGCATATACAACCACCGGTCAATACTGATAGAGGGAATCGCCGGCGACGCCAACGGCATAGAAATGGTGTACCTGTCTATGGACAACGGCAATACCTACCAGCGCGCCGTATTAGGTGAAGATGGCCAATGGAGCCTGGCCCTTAATACCGCCTCTTATAAGGACGGTGTGTATTCGGCCCTGCTCCGGGCGGAGGATAAATACGGGATGACGTCCTTTACCAGCGCCATGATCAATATAGACAACACGCCGCCGGAACTCAACTTTAGTTCCCCGGTAAATAACGCCCGTACCGGCGCTGATCTTGCCATCATGGGACGTGCCGAGGATAATATCGCCCTTAAGAGCCTGAACTTGCAGATCATCAGCGCCGCAAACGCGGACAACAAGCAGGAATTCGAGCTGCCCCCGGAGATGGTTATTTTACAGAAAATTGATATGTCCCAGCTTCCCCAGGGCGAATATATACTCAGAATCTCCGCCCTGGATCTTGCAGATAATGAATCCGTAATCTCCCGGAAGTTTATTTACGCGGTAGATCAAACCGGCTCCGAAGTTTCAATATACAATCCCATGCCCGGCGAAACTCATTCAGGCCCCCTTAACGTGAGCGGAACCGTAACCGGCGCAGTCATCCCTCAGCAGGTAATACTCATGCTCAACGGCCGGCAGGCTTCCTATGTTGATGTGGACCGCTACGGCGTGTTCCGTTACGATATCCCCGAGGAGCAGCTTGCGCAGGATAGCACCCTGGTAGTGGCAGCCAACTATGACACGCCTGCGGGCCAGAAAATTGAGAGCCCCCTGCACTCGGTGAATTATTCGCCCTATGGCCCCACCCTGGTAGTGGACAGCCACCGGGACGGTGACATGATCACCGGCCGCCCCTGGCTTTCCGGCCGCGCCTGGACAGTCCTGCCTGAACCTATTGAAGGCGCCGCCGAAGGCGCAGCTCCCCTTACCCGCAAGCAGAAGGCGGAATACGCCGTCAAGCAGGTACTGGTCAGCTTTGACAACGGCCGCTCTTTTGGTCGTGCCTCAGGCGGTGAAAAGTGGAAGTTCCGCCTTGAAACCGGCGACCTCCCCACAGGCCCCCTGCCGGTGCTCGTTAAAGCCGAGTTCGCCGACGGCCGTAACACCGTTCGCCGTCTGCTCCTCACGGTTGACACCGATCCGCCCCAGGTAGCTACCATTGCGCCCCCGGAGGACAGTACCCACCGTGACAACGTCATGGTCTACGGCACCGCCGGCGATGACTTTGAGCTTGATTCGGTAATGGTAAGCCTGCGCCCCGGCGACAAAGCCGGCTACTCGGTGCCCAAATTTATCCAGGGTCTCTACATTGACGGTAAAGCGTTAGGCGCCACTTATGCTGAGCTTGGCCTGGGTCTCAGCTTCTTTGATGACAACGTCCGTCTCCAGTTCCAGGCTGGTCTCACGCCCGCCACAGTAGACAACGACATTGGCCGCGTCGTCGGCACCGCCTTTGGCTTTAAGATAATCGCCAACATTTTCTATCTGCCTTTTGATTACATCCTTGGCCCCGACTGGTCCTTCTACTCAATGTCCTTCTCCCTGGGCGCGGACTTCTCCTATTTTACGATGGACACCGACCGTGATTCCATCTTCATGGGCGCCATCATCGGCCAGTGGACCTTCGCCAACCTGGATATGCAGTATTTCTTCCCCAACTGGAAATACTTCAAAACCTTCGCCTTTTATTTTGAGCCCGAACTTTGGTTCCTGTCATCAGACGTAAATGCGGAAACAATTTTCAGGGCCACGCTGGGGTTGAGGATTAATATCTTTTAATAGGGAATAAGTGTAGGGAATAAGGAGAGCCAGTGCGCGTGATTTGCAAACGTCTCGCATCCTTCCTGTTTCACGCGGCGTCTGGACCTCACTTATTCCCTATTCCTTAATTAGCTCTTTCCCTTATCATACGGAATCCCAGACGCTCTGGGCGCGTAATCCTTTCCGCTGAAAATTACCAGTGTAATCAGGGTTATCAAATACGGCAGGGCGTTGAAAAATTCTGAAGGCAAAAAATCGAGACTTTTTATATTGATGATATTAACAGCCAGAGCCGAGGATATGCCAAAAAGAAAACTGGAACCTAAAACACCCAGCGGAAGCCAGCGGCCAAAAGAAACTGCGGCAAGGGCGATAAAACCTTTTCCATTAATCGTACTTACTGTGAATTGAATGTCCTGGGTGAGTACGATGCAGCCGCCGGCAAGGCCCGCCAGTGCGCCGGAGATTAGAACCGCAATGTAGCGGATTTTTATTACATTGACGCCTGCCGAGGCCAGGGCCTGGGGATGTTCGCCGGCGGCACGCAGGCGCAGGCCCCAGGGACGCTTGTACAGCATGAACCAGCTTGCCAGCAGGATGATCAGGGCGATCCAAATTGTGGGATAAATGCCGAAAAGTCCTGACCTCATTCCCATGTGGTAGTTTTGGCTGCGATCCATGCGGAACAGAAGCTGGCAAACAAACACCGTTATCCCGTTGGAGAGCAGGTTGATGCCGGTGCCGGAGATTACCTGATCTGCCCGCAGGGTGATTGACGCAAAGGCGTGGATGAGCGAAAAAAGGCAGCCGGCAAAAGCGGCGAGTACCAGCGCCAGTGGTATTGAAAAGCCGATTTTCATTTCCAGCAGCACATGAGTCACCGCAGCAGTCATGGCGCCTATTGCCATGAGTCCCTCAAGGGCGATGTTTACCACGCCGGAGCGTTCGCAGATCATACCGCCTATGGCAGCGATAAGAATCGGGGAAACAATCATGAAGGTTGAGGGAAGCATATTCCACAGTATTTGAAAGAAAGCCATTATTTGTTTCCCCCTTTGTTATGCGCAATGCCGGGTGGCGAGCCATGCGGCGCACCGGCGGCAGCTCCGCCATCTGGCGTGTGTGAGGCCACCTCATGGGCACGGCGGGCCTTTTCCTTCATCTGCCATTCGATGATTATCCGCACCCCTGCCCGCAGGGAGATAAAAACAACCACCAGACCCATGATGATCGCGGTGATCTCCTTGGGTATCTGCCGGGACTGCATCAGGGGCTGGGCGGATTTGAGCATACCAAAGAGGAGACCCGCCAGCGCAGTGCCCCAGGCGGTGCTGTTACCTACCAGGGCCACGGCGATACCGTCAAAGCCGTAGCCGTCCTGGCTCGCCAGAATACGGCCGTAGGAGAAAACCCCCAGGGAGACCGCCGCACCGGCAAGGCCGGCAAAAGCGCCGGAAATGCCCATTGCGGTGGTAATATTGGCGTTTACGCTGATGCCGCCGTAAAAAGCCGCGTCTTTGTTCAGCCCGGTGGCCCGCAGCGAATAACCCAGCCGGGTTTTGCCCATAATGACCCAAAAAATGATAATCGCCGCCAGGGTAAGCCAGAGACTGTAATTGAGCCGCGACCCGTTGGTAAGGGACGCCAGCAGGGGGCTTGAAAGGGTAGCCGTGGCGGGAAAGTCCGGGGTTTTAAAGGTGTTGCTCCCGGGAATTTTCAGTGTAATAAGCCGGTGCATATACAGGGCGATATAGTTCATCATGATCGTGGCTACTACTTCCGAAACCTTGTAACGGGCCTTGAAGAAGCCTACAATGCCGCCCCACACCGCACCGGCGGCCATAGCGCCAAGTACCGCCACTACCCAGTGCAATACCGGAACAGGGGGAAAGAAAATGGCGAGTAACTGCGCGACTGTAAGCCCCGCGATGTACTGCCCCTCGGCACCTATATTGAAAAGCCCGGTCCTGGCGGCAAAGGCCATTGAAAAGCCGCAGAGTATGAGCGGAATGGAACTGACCAGCCATTCCCCCACATAGCGCATATTCCAGGTGTGCCGGGTCAAGTCAAAGCCGGTAACTACCTGCACAATCGCCTGGTACATACCGCTGGGGTTTCTCCCTATGCACACGATGATCAACGTTGCCACCAGGAAGCCCAGGAGTACCACCGCCACCGAAACCAGAGCGTCCGAGCCGGTAAATACCTCAAGGATGCGGCTGTTCAAACCGCCAAGCCCGCCGCCGGGTTTGCCGGCGCTTTTTTTGGTATCAGGCATGAATGGCTCCTTCGGAAACGGTTCTGCCGGCGCCTGCTTTACCGCCGCCGGCCTTGCCGGCGATAACTCCTCCCATCATGGCGCCGATGCGCCGCTCGTCGGCTTCTTCCACCGGAAGCACACCTACCACCTGGCCCTTGGAAACTGCGGCGATCCGGTCGCAGAGCCCCAGGATTTCGTCCAGCTCAAAAGACACCAGCAGCACTGCCCGGCCCTTGTCCCGTTCCTCCACAATGCGCCGGTGTATATACTCAATAGCGCCCACATCAAGCCCTCTGGTGGGCTGTGACACGATGAGCAAATCCGGCGACAGATCGATTTCCCTGGCAATGATCACCTTTTGCTGGTTCCCGCCGGACATGGTCTTTGCCGACGTGGCCGGCCCGTTTCCCGCGCGAATATCAAAATCGGTGATGAGGGATTCCGCGTGTTTGGCGATTACCGGAAAGTGCAAAAAACCGAACTTGCCCGAGTAGGGATTTTTGCGGAAACTTTTGAGGATAAGATTTTCGTCCACCCGGAACTCCAGCACCAGCCCGTGCTTGTGCCGGTCTTCGGGTACCAGTCCCAACCCGCCTTCGTTGCGGCTTTTGATACTGTCTTTGGAAATATCCCGGTCTTTTAGCAGCACCCTGCCGGATTTAACCGGCATAAGCCCCGCGATGGCCGCCACCAGTTCCGACTGGCCGTTGCCGTCCACCCCTGCAATGCCCACCACCTCGCCGGCACGCACCTCCAGGGAAAGCCCGCTTACCGCCGGCGCTCCCTTTGGGCCAATCACCGTGAGGTTCTCGATTTTAAGCACCAGGGCGCCGGGCCTGGCGGGCTTCTTTTCAATGCGGAACGTTACCGCCCGGCCCACCATTTTTTCCGCCAGTTCCGCCTCGCTGGCATCTTTCACTATGACTGTATCGATATAGGTTCCCCGCCGCAGCACCGTACACCGGTCAGCGGCAGCTTTGATTTCCTTCAGTTTATGGGTAATAAAAAGGATGGTTTTCCCCTCGGCTTTGAGCCGCCGGAAAATGGCAAGGAGTTCATCAATTTCCTGGGGCGTCAGTACTGCCGTGGGCTCGTCGAAAATCAGAATATCCGCGTTACGGTAGAGTATCTTTAAAATCTCCACCCGCTGCTGCATACCCACGGTGATATTTTCGATCTTTGCCCTGGGATCCACCGCCAGGCCGTAAGCCTGTGAAAGCTCCGCCACCCGTTTTTCCGCGCCCCGTAGATCCAGGTTGCCCAGACCGTTATGCGGTTCCAGTCCCAGCACGATATTTTCGGTAACGGTAAAATTGTGCACCAGTTTAAAATGCTGATGCACCATTCCGATACGCAGCGCCGTCGCGTCATTGGGGCTGTGAATATGCACCTCTTCGCCCCGAATTTTGATAGTACCGCTGTCCGGCTCATACAAGCCAAAGAGTATCGACATCAGCGTCGATTTGCCCGCCCCATTTTCTCCCAGCAGCGCGTGAATCTCCCCCTGTTCAACGAGCAAGTTCACCCGATCATTAGCCAGTACCCCGGGAAACACCTTGGTAATACCGAGCATTTCAATCGCCAACATGACGGACTCCTTTTCAGTGAGGAGTTAGAAGTGAGTTATAACTCCTCACCCCTCACTGTTACTATCAGTCATCAATCGCTTTCAGGTTCTGCGGGAATCCCGGCAGTCGCTTTGCTTCCGCATTGGTTGCCGCAACTTTGATCTCGCCGTTAATTATCTTTTGTTTCATGGCTTCAAGCTGATTCACAATGTCGCCGGTCAGTGCGGGGTTGCTGGTGGAATAGCCAACGCCGTCGGCTCTAAGATCGAAGGTGATTACTTCGCCCTTGAAGGTGTTGTTTTTGGCCGCTTTGAGACCGTAGATCAGGCTCGTTTCTACACGCTTGAGCATGGAGGTGAGCACCGCTGAATCGGTGGAGTTGTACAGGCCCTCTTCGTGCTGGTCGGAGTCTACGCCGATGGCCCAGACGTTCCTGCCTGCGGTTCGGTATTCCTTGGCCTGGGCTATGGTGCCGTTGCCGCTGCCGCCTGCTGCGGAGTAGATAGCGTAAACCCCGGAGTCGTACCAGTTCTTGGCCTGGGTTTTAGCAAGCCCCGGATCGCCCCAGCTATTTACATAGTAATCCACAATTTCGGCGTTGGGGATTACTGAAAACACGCCCTGAATAAAGCCTACTTCAAATTTGGTGATAGTCGCGCCGGGCACGCCGCCGATAAAGCCGAAGCGGGGCCTGGTTATGCCGTCAGCTTTGGCTTTCAGGGCCGCAGCCGCGCCCACCAGGAATGAGCCCTCATGTTCAGCATAGAGGGCCTGGAGTACATTGGAAGAATCCAGCCAACCCACGTCTACGATCATGTATTTTTGATTGGGATTGTCATGGGCTACCTGACCAAGGGAGTCCGCCCAGGTAAAGCCAGTGGTAACGATCAGGTCGTAGCCTTCGTCGGTAGCCTGCCTGAGATTGGGAATATACATATCCTGGGTCTGTGCGGCAACCACATCGTAATACTGGCCCCGGCCCTTGGGATTGGCCCAGGTATCGCCGTAATACTCCAGAATCCCCCGCCATGCCGCCGCGTTAAAGGACTTGTCATCAATTCCGGTAGCGTCCGTCAGCAGCCGCACCGTCACATCTTCTTTTACCGCAGCCTTCGGCGCCTCTTTTTTTGAACAACCGGCAAAAAAAAGCGCAAAAACCGCCAAAGCGGTCAAACTCAAGTAAAGGAATTTTTTCATAGTATCCTCCTGTATTTTCTGAATTGCTTCCTATATAGCATAACCGCAAGAAGGGTACAGGTCAATAAAGATAAATGGTAATTTGTCTCGCTGTTACGTTATCGTACTATCACAAGCGAAGGAGCCCTGAATCCTGATTTGTCCCCGGGAGCGCACAAAAAATTTACTTGGCGGCCTAGGGCGGAAACTCACCCCTTTCACCTCGAAAATAACTCGGCTCAAGGGATGATTTCCGCCCCAGACCGCCCTTTAACATTTTTTCAAAGTGCGCTCCCGATTCACCCCGGGATTCAGGGCTCCTTCGCTTGCATTTGCCTGTTAATGTATACAACTGCCAATTACCGTTTCTCTTCGCTGAGGGGGAATAGGGAATTTTACTCCGTAAGGTGGAATGTGTCGCCCGCCACGAGTAAGAAATACTCGCTAATGCAGCAGCGGGGAGGGCTTGCGAGCTATTTTTTGCTCGTAGTGAATAGCACATTCCCTCTCTGCGAAGGAAATGGTGATTTATTGAACTGTGTAACTAAACCACAACTGCAAATCGGGGTGGGCGGGGCAGCCGGGGGGCAGCGGGGTGCTGAAAGTTTTCCGGAGTTCTCCGCTGGAGTAGACCAGCGATCCAAAGCAGCCCGTCAGGGCTGAACATAGCTGTTTCCATTGCCGCCCGGTT
>BNVF01000070.1 GCA_025997895.1 Spirochaetia bacterium | reverse complement strand
TTTCCTTAAGGACCAGTTCCGGATCGGTGTGCACCAGAAAAAGCCCGTCTTGATCAATCAGGAAGGTGCTGCCGTCGGCGGTGATTGTACGCTGGGTGATAATATCGTTCAATACGTCCAGGAACACATCGGTACAGATTACCCCCGAAGCGGTCCTCCCGTCGGCGCTGGAAGTGCTTACCATAGAGACGCAGAGCTTTTGCGTACGACTATCAACGTAGGGTGCGGTAAACACCGTTTTTCCGACTGCGGCCACTGCGGTTCTGAACCAGCCCCGCTTGGTCTGATCATAATCCGCCGCAGGCTGATGACCGGTAGCATAAATAATATAGCCCCCTTCTTCCAGGCGGGAAACGGTAGTGGCGTAGACTATCTGGGGGATATTGCTGTCCGTGGCCATGACCTTTTCAAGTACATCCCTGCGCTTTTCCACAGGCAGGGATTCAATGGCCGCAGCAAGGGTAGTGGTGATATCAACCGGGGAGGCAAGGGTGTTTCTGATATCCGCGCTCAGGTATTGCATGGTAATCCGTGCGGTATTGCGCAGGTTTTCATCAACGGTGCGGGCAATATTTCTGAGGGTGATTATTGAAATTACCGCCGAAACAACAAGCACCAGGCTAAGGCATAACACAATAACCTGGAACGATAAGGGAACCGTGAAGCGCTTTTTCATGATATATTGTATAGGTTGAGTATCGGAAGGTCAAGGTTTCAGGATGGCAACGCACCGGTGCCTGGCACCGAACCTCTCATATTCCCCAATAAACCGGCTTATCTCCGCCATGCAGTCGTCCGCCTGGGGCTGGACGCCTATCCATTCGGCAAAGGCGTGACCCATGCCAAGGTAGCGCACGGTACGAACCGGAACGCCTGCGGCTTTGAGCTTGCGGGCGTATGCCTCGCCGTCAAGACGAAGGCAGTCAAACTCGCCGCAGAGTATGAGGGTGGGGGGCAGGCCCCGGAGTTCATGAAGATAGGGACTAAGGGCGGGGATGGTTTCGTCTTTTACTCCCAACAGGCAGCCCAAAAGACCCCCTGAACCGGAGCGCATACCTGTTATGCGAAATAAAATCGATCTTCGTTGTTCCTTCAATATGGTAAACTGATCCAATGAATAATGATAGTTGGCGTCTTCTTTTCCCGCCATGTTTACCACCGGATACATCAGTATCTGCGCCTTTACCATACCTGCAGCCTCATCGCGGTCGCGCATGGCGCAAGCGGTTGCAAGGTTGCCGCCGGCGGAATCCCCGGCAATGCAAATACGGTTCGGGTCGCCGCCAAGGGATGCGGCGTTTTTGTAAATCCACTTGAGTATTTCCCAACAATCATTGTGTGAAGCGGGATAGGGATTTTCAGGGGCAAGCCGGTACTCAAGCTGCACCGCAACGCAGCCTGATAGGGAGACTACCTGCTTGATCATCTCTTCCACCACATCGGGATGTCCCGCTGCAAAGCCGCCGCCGTGGATGTAAAAAAACACCGGCGAAGCCCCGCTCTGCGGGGCGATTTCACCCTGCACGCCGTTACTCGCAATTTCACAGTGGTAAATGCGGATCGGTATTTCCGCTTCCGCTGTCCGCACTGTTTCATGCCGTACCGATACATTTGGCGTAACCGGAACACTCTGCACGCCGTTGAAGTAGCGGCGCATAAAGGCCGCCAGCTTGCGGGGATTCCGGCTTTTTAAAAGCAAAGGGGTAGCGAGGGAAACAAGAAGTCCCTGTAAGCCGCTTACCATCGGTTTGGTAATAGCCAGCAGCCTGGGGTCCATAGCGCCGGGGCGGTCATCGTCGGGAATGGGTTTGATAAGGATATCAAGGCCCTGCTCGTTCAGGACATACTGCTTTTGCCTGATTGTCTCAAGCAGCGCAGGTGAAAACTGACGCTCCGCCATAGTATCCTTCAAATTTACAAAGTATCCGGCGAATCAAGCCAGGCCGGAAGCTGCATACTGGTTTCAAGATAACCCATGCGGCGTTTCTTCACACTGATCTCCATCAGGGCAAAACCATCATCCTCCATTACGCGAAAACGCCGTATGGAAACCGGGTCCTGATCCGAAATGCCGGCTTCATCGGCGACAGAGCCCCGAACCACTTTTTTAACCAGATAGTCTGAGGAAAAAGCACCGCCCCGGAAAGGTGAAAGCACAAGGCCGAAAAGGGGCGCGGCGATCCGCTCGCGGCTGTCAACTTTAGCGGCTTCCGAAAGGGGCAGGTCGGGACGGGGAACGGTCATCATAACCCGGCGCTTCAGCTCGCCGTTTGAGCCGGATGTTTCCAGCGCCACAAGCTCGCCGGGTCTGGACTGAAAGATGGCGTCCTGCAAAGCGGGGATGAGCAGGCCCTGGGGGGCGTTTATCTCTTTGCTGTTTATGGTTTTGATGTAAGAACCTTCGCCAACGCGGTGCTGCGCGGCGGGAGTACCCGGCGCGGTATAGATGATCTCCGCACCGGAAGAAGTTTCGCTTAACGAAAGGCCGAGCCAGGGACGTTCCGCCTTGCCGCCTTTAATCATTGCCGGCAGGGCGGCGGCAAGCCGTTCTGCGGGGACCGCAAAGTTGAGGCCCTGGTACTGCTCTATACCGGCGAACACAATCCCCACAAGCCGCCCGGAAGTATCCACCACGGGGCCCCCTGAATTGCCGTGGTTTACCGCAGCGTCAATCTGAATTACATCTCCAATTTGCAAAAAGCGCCGGCTTAAGGCGGAGACAATTCCCGATGTTACGGTTTTCTCAAGTCCGCCGGGGGAACCAATGGCCAGCACCGTGTCGCCTACCTGGGGAATTACCCGGTCTACCACGGAGAATACAAAGCCGGGCTTGTGTTCGGCTTTGATCAACGCCAGATCCATCGCCTTGTCCCAGCCCAGCACTTTGGCGGGAATACGGGCGCTGGTTGAATCACCCAGGCGTATATACATACGGGAATAGCCTTCGTATTTGGGATCAACTTCGCTGGAAATAACATGGTAGTTGGTGATAAGGAGTCCCGAAGCGTCTACAAAAAAAGCGGACCCTAAAACCCTGTCGGGTATTCCCCTTCCCTTCTCTATTCTGATGCCCCGGTCAACCAGGACAGTGGCCACTCCCTTGATCATATCCGTAGCACTGTCGCGGCTCTGGGCATATTCGCGTAACTCTGCGGGAACAACCGTCCCGCCAGTGGCGTCGTCGCCAGTGGCGTCGTCGCCAGTGGCGTCGTCGCCAGTGGCGCCGGCGGCAGCGGCAAAGAAAAAGGCCGCTGTCCTGCGCTGGCCCACCTTTACCGCCCGCTCAAGAAAAAGCAGGGCGTCATCGGCGCTCAGGGGCCGCAATTCATGGGCCTGCACTGCGGCGAGAAAGGCGGCCAGATCATTTCCCTCGGCGAGTTTCTTCTTCGCATCCGCAAGAATAAAGTCAGGCTCCATGCCGGTATTTTCAACCGTTACGCCAAGGATAGCAAGGGAACGGCTTAAAGAAGCAGCGTCATCCCATTGCTCCCCGGCAATGGCCTTTATCTGGGAAGCACGCAGATTTTCAATTGCTTCGGCTTCAAACTGATTAATGATTCCGGCGTCTTCTGTTTCATCATTTCGCGTAATGTTGTAAATATCCCGGTATATTTCGATAAGATCGATAGCTTTAACGGGATTTTCCAAAAGCTGCTTTTTGATATCATCCAGCCTGATGGCAGTGGTAGAACGGCGGGGTGCGAGCCGCTCCTCCTGGGTTTTCATGCTCTGGCATGAAAGGGCAAAGAAAGACGCCGCCCCAAGGGATATCATTACCAGTGTCGATATTATTTTATTTTTCATTTTATGACTCATTTTTCATTCCCTGCTTTTTGTTTCAGAATATTCCCTGACGCCGTCTCCGTCCATATCCCATGAATAAACAACCGAACCGTCTTCCAGATACAGTTCGCCGGTCTCAAAAAGCCCGTCTCCGTTCCAGTCACTTTCAGAGGAAGCCAGCAGATCCCGGTAATTCAGAAAATCGTCCCATCCCGGCCCGGGCCGGCGGAAGCGGCGCTGCGTTTCCATGCGGGAATCGAGGTCAAGATCAAGGCGCTGCAGCACCGGCAGTCCGCGTTCAAATTCGGTTATCGAGACTGTCATGCCGTTTAATGTTTCTGTTGCCCGAATGGGTATACTCCGGTCAAGGTCTATCTGTTCGGCCGCACCTTCAAATTCCCCGCTGGGCCTTTTAATACCAAGGGAAAAAGAAACCATTGAGCGCCGGCTTAAGAGCGGGTAGATATATTCCTGCATGGGGTAAAAAAGCCCCGCATGATTTTCATTGCCCCCAATCTCAATAAAACGAAGGGGAGCGAATTGAAATTCGCCGGGCCGGGGTATATAGGCAAGACCGCCCAGTTCAGTCCGCAGCACCGCAGGATAACGCTCCCAGCGTATGAGCGCCCTGGAGCGATCCTCGTCCCGCGCCGGCACTCTCTGCCAAAAACGCGGTTCATCCTGAATCGCCGTCTCCGGGCCGCCGGATTCGGTTTCGGGTAACACAAGCTGCTCCGCCGATTCTGGAGTGCCGCCTGAATCAAACGTTACCTGCAGCTCAAAAAGACCGTCCTGATCCGCGTCGTAGCTGTACTCCCGAATGACCCCCTGGCGGTACACGGCGCGGCTTTCGCTATGCCCGTCTTTGTCCTCATCGCCAGAGATAATGCCGGTGAATGAATGCAGCTTTTGGGCAAACAGATTCCGCCCCTCTTCGCCGCGGATCAGATCGCTTACTTCGACGATAAGGTCTTTATCTACTATCAGCTCCCCGTTATGCGCAACTGAACCAGATGAATCCATTGGCCCGGCGAAAAGTTCCTCTGCTGCATCTACATCGCCGATAAGCCCCAGGTTAAGGGCAGCCGCTATGGAAGCGGGGTTGGGGCGAAAATTCCCGCGATTGTTCAATCCCGCTGTGCCGCTTAATCCGCCTGCACGGTAGGCCATGACCAGGCGCCGCCCTTCCGCAGTATCCCGGATAAAGGGAGCGGCCATCCAGGCCAGATCAGGATCGTATTCCAGAACAAAGGGAAGACGCCGCAGGGCAAGTTCCATCAGGTTTTGATCGTTTTGATCATTTTGATCGCTGGCCTCTGGTTTCCTGTTACGCGCATATTCAAAAAATACCCGAAGCGGCCGGGGGTCTCTGGGATAGCGGTCCATGGTCTCAAGCATACGGCGGCGGAATTCAGCGGGAACGGAAAGAGAGCCGCCGGTGTAGCCGTAACCCCAGGCAAGTCCTTTCAGTGCCAGAAGCCGCAATACGGCGGAATCGGCACTTGCAGGCACACCGGCAAGGGAGACAAGGGCGCCTGAATAATCCCGCAGAACGATAAACTGCTCCGCTTCCAGAAGCCGGGCATGGGCAAGGCTGTAATGCCCCCAGCGGTTTACCGCAATGGAGCGAGCCAGGGCTTCCAGCACCGCGCCTCTGCTTTTGTGTTCGTGCAGGCGGGCACGGGCAAGAAGGTAGGAAATGTCCGATGAAACGGCGGAAAAATCGGCGGCCCGCTCAAGGGCTGCCAGGGCTTCGCTCCAGCGCCCGTCAGTTATTGCCTGCTCCGCCCAAAGGAGGTACTGTTCCGCCGCAGCGGCATCCCCCCGCTGTGCAAGGGGGGAGTCGGCGCCATTGGTCTGCGCACAGAGGCCCGAAAGAGGGATGACGCATAACAGAACCAATACAATGCGCGCCCTGGCACCCATGCAAACCTCAATTATCCCGTTAAGGAAGAAGAATTCTCCCTGGGCGACAAACCCAGGATTTGACGCACATCGTCATCGATCAGGGTTTCCCGGACAATAAGGGCTTCTGCGAGTTTTTCCAGTTCCGCCTTGCGGCTTTCAATAATTTCACTGGCAGTACTCCGCGCACGGTCAAGAATATCCTTGACAGCCCGGTCAATGCGCTGGGCAGTATCCTCGGAATAGTCCTTGTGCCGGGCAATTTCCTTGCCAATAAAAATGGGCTCATCCTCCTGACCGTAGGCCACAGGCCCCATTTCCTCGGCCATGCCCCATTCGCAGACCATATTACGCGCCATTTCAGTGGCCTGCTGTATGTCCTGCTTAGTGCCGGTGGTGGTTTCATTGTAAAAAAGTTTTTCCGCAAGCCAGCCGCCGTAACAGATGGCGATGCGGTCTTCTATCCAGCCCCTGGTGCGGCTGTAACTGTCTTCTTCCGGCAGGGACAGGGCCATGCCCAAAGCCAGCCCGTGGGGAACTATCGTTACTTTGTGCAGGGGATCGGCATTCTTAAGGAAGTAATGCAGCAGGGCGTGGCCTGCCTCGTGAATGGCAGTCATGCGCCGTTCCTTTTCGGACACCACCAGAGTTTTACGGGCAACGCCCATGAGTACCTTGTCCCTGGCTTCCTCAAAGTCGCTCATCTCCACTTCAGGCTTGTCCTTGCGGGCGGAAAACAGTGCCGCCTCGTTCACCAGATTGGCAATGTCGGCGCCGCTCATGCCCGGCGTAGCCCTGGCAATGCGGGCCAGATCAACAGCTTTGGCCATGGGAATTTTTGCCGAGTGAATCTGCAATATCGCCTCACGTTCCTTGATGTCGGGCATTGCCACCATCACCTGCCGGTCAAAGCGGCCGGGCCGCAATAGCGCCGGATCAAGCACATCGGGCCGGTTGGTGGCAGCAAGAATTATCACCCCGTCCTTGGAATCAAAACCGTCCATTTCAACTAACAACTGGTTTAAGGTTTGCTCGCGCTCGTCATGGCCGCCGCCGTAACCTGCGCCTCTGGTGCGGCCTACCGCGTCAAGCTCGTCAATAAAAATGATACACGGGGCGTTACGTCTTCCCTGCTCAAAAAGATCCCTCACCCGGCTTGCGCCGACGCCCACAAACATTTCCACAAAATCCGAGCCTGACATATGAAAGTAAGCGACCCCAGCCTCGCCCGCCACAGACCGGGCCATAAGAGTCTTGCCTGTACCGGGCATTCCCACCAGGAGCACACCCTTGGGAATACGGGCGCCCATCTTGGTAAACTTCTGGGGGCTTTTCAAAAATTCCACCACTTCCTCAAGCTCGTACTTGGCGTCCTTCTGACCCGCCACATCGGCGAAGCTCAGCTTCTTCCCCTCGTCCTGATAACGCTTGGCCCTGCTCTTGCCGAACTGGAACGTCTTGTTCCCTGCGCCCTGCATATTTCTGAACATAAACCAGATAAAGCCGAAGCCGACGAACCAGGGCAGGAGCTCCATCACTATACGCCAGGGGCTGGTCTTTGCCACCGCCCCGGAGACGTTGATTTTCTTTTCCTGCAAAGTGGGAAGCAGCGTAGGGTCCGAATAGGGAATACGGGTCCGAAGCTGGGCAGACCCCTGGGAGGAGGAACCCTTGAGGAAAATGTCCATCGTATCGTTATCGTGAATGGTAACGGATTCGATCTGATTCTGCTCAAGGAAATTGGTAAAATCCGAGTAACGAATTTCCCGTACCGGGGCAGAGTCGCCCCTGAAAAAATACGCCGAAAAGAGTCCTGCCATGACCAGAAAAAAGACAAGGGCAAAGCCGTTGGGCCGCTTCCCCTGCAAAGGCGGACGAGGCCCGCGCTCTGGCGGCTTGTCATTTTGATTGTTAAACATCCATACCCCCGGTATTGTTATTCGATCTTTGTACTATCACCAAGTAAAAAAACTCCCTATCAGGAAATTCCACGCCCGGAAACTCCCTGCCTGCCAGCACGCTTGTTGCGCCGATAAAGGCGGCTGTACCCAGCCGGTCAACAGCGCTCAAAACAGACAAACCCCGCTCATGCGAAGAGACAAAATCACGGGGCTCAATTTTTCCGCCGGCCCTGACAATGCAGTCGCCCTTAACGCAGGGCCGCAGCGCCAGTGGCAGCAGGGCGAAAAAACCCCCAGTCTCCCCTGAATCAAAACGGGGACGCACTTCAATCGTTACTCTATTAAGATTATATAAGCCCGGCTCTTTAATCAACAGTGAAAAACCCCGCTCGCTTACCCGGCTTTTCTTTGCGGAAAGCAGAATTTGCCCGCCTTGCCGCCAAACCCGCGCCGCGCCAAAATCCGCCGCATTTACCGCACCTTCACAAAAACGCCGGATGGCTGTCCGCCTGACCGGGGCAGGCCCCGCCGGGGAACCAACGCCCAAAAGCAGGTCTATGCCCTGAAACAGGGCTTCCTCGCGGATGATGGCGGGCTGGGCGAAAAAAACTTCGGCTTCGACGCTGAGAACGCTTGGTACGCCGCTGACAGCCTCACTGTCCACTGTATCGCTGCTATATGAGCCGCCCAATGCGCCGGTATCCGCGCTGCCCGCTTCGCCATTGGCGGCTGTCCAGGACACCAGGCGCTTTGCTTCATCGCCGATAAACGCGGCGGCCAGGGACTGGGTTTTGGCAAGAGCCGCAAGGCCGCGCTGCCAACCGGGAAACGATTCGTTCAAAAGGGGGACAAGACGATGGCGGATACGGTTGCGGAAAAAACGGATGTCGGCATTGGTGGAATCTTCCCGCCAGGGGATGTTTTTTTCGCCAAGATAACAGAGCACGTCAGCGCGGCTCAAGGCGAGCAAAGGCCGCAGGAAGCGCCCCCGGCCTGGGGGCATAGCGGCAAGACCAGCGGGACCGGCGCCCCGGAGAATCCGCATTAGCGCCGTTTCCAGCAGATCGCCGCTGGTGTGGGCAGTAAGAATGTGTACGCTATTGCCGCACTCAGCTTCGATGGAGCGGGCTTCTCGCAGCAGCGCCCGGCGTCGGTACAGCCGCGCCGCAGCCTCAATGCCAAGGCCGGAGCGTTTGGCAAAGGCGGCGATTTTTCCCGGAGCTATGGACACAATTTTGCAGGGCACGCCGAGTTTTGCGCAGAACTCCCGCACAAAGGCCGCATCGCCCCGGCTCTCCTCCGCCGGCCTGATGCCGTGCTCTACATGCAGGCAGCGTAACGCTATGCGCGGCGCAAAAGGCGGCTCAACGGAATTGCAGCTAACAGCGGCAAGGGCAGCGAGCATGGCGGTAGAATCCGCGCCGCCTGACACGGCGGCAAGACACACTGTCCCCGCAACGCATTGTACGGCAGCAGAGACAACGGACTCAAAATCAACAACATTCAAAATAACTCACAAAGGCACACATGATTACACGGACAAAAGAAATAAGAATATCTTGCCAAGTGTGTTCAGCCTTACTCACTGATGCTCACTATTACTCTATTTTATTACAGGATAAGGAATTAGTCAACTATAAAGTGTTCGTTGTTACGCACTACTATTCACCAGTACCAGCGGATACCAGTGAGTAGTAATGAGCAAGGGCCGCCATCTCAAGAGCACCTTACATTGCAAAACCTATGGGCTTGCGGCCTGTGTCCAGCAGTTCTTCATCGCAAAAGCGTTTGAGCAGTTCAAATGCGGGCTTTTTGCCGTGGAGGATAAACTGTATGGATGATTTGCGGGCCACGTTGCCGATTTGCCCGCCGGAAAAATCGTAGGTGTGGGCGAGGACTTCGGCGGTTTCGTGGCTAATGTCGCTTATGTGGGTCATCCAGATGAGGGCGCGGACAGCGGGGTCGGGCTTCTTGAATTCGATTTTGTAGAGGAAGCGGCGTTCAAAGGCTTTGTCGAGGTTGCCGGTGAGGTTGGTGGTGGCGATCAGAAGCCCCGAGAGTTTTTCTATTTCTTCCAAAATGATGTTCTGCATGGCGTTCTCGGTCTGGGCGGGGCCTGAGTGGTCTTCGCCGATGTTCCGGCGTTTGCTGAATATGGCGTCCGCTTCGTTGAATAACAGTACCGGCTCGTTTTCGCCCCGCATAAGACGCCGTTCTACGGTCTGGCGGTAATCGTCAAAGACGGCTTTGATCAGTTTTTCGCTTTTGCCGAACCACATGGATTTTGTTTCGGCGATGTTCACCTCCACAATGTCCCGGTCTGCGGCACGGGCTATGGCGTAGGCGGTGGCGGTTTTTCCGGTGCCGGGGTCTCCGTAAAAGAGGCAGGCAAGGCCGGGGCTGCTGTTCAGGGCGGTAAGGCGGCTGCGTATCTTGTTGAAGGGGCCGCTCTTGCAGAGTTCCGTCAATTCGCTTATCTGTGCGTTTTCCCTATCGTTATAGAAAAGGGGCCGGGCCGGTATGTCTTTTGCTTTGACAAAATTCTTTTTTGTTTCAGCGTCGTTTTCATAGATTTCGATCCCGGCCAGGAGTTCGTCTTTGGCTTTGGAGCTGAGGCTGTATTCAAGGCTGGCGTCGTCAAGCACGCCGCCGCCTGAGATTTCGATGAGCCCCGATTCCATGAGGGGGTGTTTGCCGTTCCGCATGGTTCCGGCGGCTTTGAGGGCGCTGAGGGGGCGGGTGTATTTCATGAACCTGCGCAGTTGTTCCGCATTGATTCGGCTTGTACCGTTTACGACAAGCTCCCGGCAAAAATAGAGGAGGATGTATATGTCCTCGGGGGCGAAGGCGGCGGCGCGTTTGCATACGCCGAGGCGCATGTTGAGGGAAACGAGTTTTGCGAACCGGCGGGGGTCGGCTTTTTCGCCGTGGGCGGTGCAGGCATAGAGCCGGTCGAGGACTTCAAAGAATTTTTCGAGGGTAAGGTTTTTGACGGAGGCGGGCCGAGGGACTTTTCCGGCGCTGAGGGCTTCTATCATTTTGAAGGGGACTGCCCAGGTGCGGGTGTCGGTGTAGCGCTCGTCTTTCTGTACGATGAAACGGCGGCGGAGCAGACATTTGATGTCGGGGTAATAGCGCATGGATTCTATGCGCCCGCATTTAAGGGCCTCCGCCAGGGCGGTTTGGGCAAGGCCGCCGCTTTCGTTGAGGAAGACGGCGAACAGGGCGGTCTGGGAAGGGGTGAGGGTGAGGGCTTCGCAGAGAACGGCAAGCTGGGTTTCGGCGGCTTTGAAAAAGGCGGCGCACAGGCCGGTCTCGCGCTCAATTTCGACTACCTCTTTTAAGAGTTCCAGTAAATCAAGTTTTGGGGTTCTTGTTGCTGCTTTCATGGACACAATATAAGAAAACGACGGGATTTGTTCAAAAGTTAATGGACAAAAGTGGGTCCCTGGGGTTACGGCACGATGTGGACACTCCGCCTTCCCCCCGGACCCGGTGCGGGTTTTATCTACACTACCCGAAAGATAACAAAAAGATTCGGGGCCGTTCCTTTTGGTTTCCACCTCTTGTACCGCAAGGGCGGTGATCCCTCTTTCTTTGTGTTCCTACTTTTCCCCCGCAGGGCGCTTTGAAGCGGCAAGCTGTTTGGAAGCGGCAAGCCGTTTCCGGGCTTTTTCCATGAGGGCGTTTATGCGGGTTTCTGTGCCGTCATGGAGTTCCAGTATTTCGGCGAGGGTAAGGTCGGCATCTGAAGATGACCCTTCGTCCCCGTCTTTGGCTTTATTGCGGTCCAGCAGTTGCCGGGCTAATTGCAGGGCGTCGCTGTCGATGTGGAAGACGGCGGCGCCTTTGCCGTCAAGGTAGTCAAGGCGGGTGATCTCGCCGCAGAGGGGGCAGCTTACGTTTACCCGCCGGGCTTCGCGCAGGAGGTTGAACGAGATTTTGTCCGTTACCTTGCCGCATGAGGGGCAGTAGACCGAGCAGAGGTGGCCGGTATTTTTGGCTGTTTTCATGGGTTTCTCCTTTATCTTGTATATATAATATAAGAAAAAACGGGAAAATGTTCAAAAATTCCCTTACACGCCAGAGCAATTCCAAATTAGGAATTAACCACGAACGACACGAAAAAAATATGATATTGCAAAGCAAAATTTCGTGTTTTTCGTGACCTTTCGTGGTTAAATTCTTCATAATTCATGGTTGAATTTGGAATTGCTGTACACGCCGGAACCGGTTACTGTCCGTGCGGTATGCCAGACTTCGGCGCTGCGCAGGTACGGCGGTATCTTTCTGATGGCGAGGCGGCTTTGCTGTACTGCGGCAAGGCAAAGTTCCGGCGTTAAAAGATCATTTGGCACATAGATGATGGCGTCTCCGTTTTTTTCCACCGCCAAGCGGCAGAGTTCGGGAGTTCGCAGTTCTTCCGGGACGTCCTTGAGGTAAAAGCCTTCGTCCTGCACCGCCAAGCGGCAGATCTCGGCGGTTCTTAGGGCATCGGGAATGGACGCAAGGGCGCCGCCGCTTTTCTGCGCCGCCAAACGGCACAGCTCCGGTGTTTTAAGTGTTTCGGCGGCAAGAGAAAGGACGTAGCCGGCACGCCATCCGTCTGCGCCCATAATAGCGGAGCGGAGTATTTCGGAGGTTTGCAAATTCTTGTCCACATATTGCAAGGTTGTGGCATAACCGTCTTTCCGTACTGCTTCCAGGCACAGCTCTGGTGTTTTTAAATCATTGCTTACAAATTCAAGAGCAAAGCTATTTTGCCGTACTGCGGCAAGCCAGAGCGGAATATCATCAGCATTTTTCGCTGTTTTGAGATCCTCCGGTACGTACTTTAATTGTCTGCCGTCTTTTTCTATCGCAGCCATGCAGACTTCAACCGTTCTTGAGGTTTCGGGAATTTGATTGAGGCCGAATTTGATTTGGTTTTCATTTCCGGCTTTGATGGCCGCAATGTACCGTTCCGGTGTTGTCTTCTTTTTTGCCTTTGCAGTAGATGTCGAAATTGTAGTGTGTCATGTCCGGTCTCCTTTAGAACGGGATGTCATCATCCGTACCCGTATTCGGTTTCGGTTTCTGATCCACCCGCTTAATCCCGCATATTGTTTCTACTTCGCTTACCAGATGTTCCGGCACATATTCCAGGCAGAATGGCCCCTTGTCTTTGCAGGCAATGACGCACATTTCCAGGGTGATGAGTTCTTCGGGGACTTCGTCAAGCGCCCAGCCTTCTTGCTTTACCGCAGCCAAACACATTTCTTTGGTTTTATATTCGCGGGGAACGTGCGCCAAAGCATTACCCCATTTTGCGACGACTTCAAGACACATTTCGGGCGTTTTGAAGTGGTCGGGAATATGCGAAAAAGCAAGGTAACTGCATTGAGCGTTTCCGTTCAATGCGGCATCGCATAATACTTTTGTTTTTACGTTATCGGGAACATATTGAAGGGCGAAGCCGTCGTTTTGAACCGCCGCAAGGCATATTTCAGCGGTCTTACTGTCTTCCGGCACATGTTCCAGTACGTAGCCTTTGTGCTGTACCGACAACAGGCACAATTCGGGCGTCTTAAACGCATCCGGCATATACTTTAGCGCATAACAGGAATGTTTGGCGGCAATTTCACTCATTTCTCTGGTGATTTTCTCCTTGGGTATATACCGCAACAGGGAGTCCCATTCGGTGTTGACTTTATCGTCCCGGTTCAGCATCGAAAGGCACATGGGTTCTGTCAGGAATTGTTCCGGGATGTATCGAACGGCGTTCTTTGTTTTATTGAAAAGATCATTCCAGTCTTCCTGGGTGGTATAGGTCTTTGCAAGATATTCCTTGATTTTGTTTTTGCTGGTCTGGTCGTCATTATACTCGGAGTAAAGCAGATAATCAAGAAAATTAATGTTCTTCTGTAGAATAGCGATGCAGAAGGCGGATGTCATGCACCAGCCGTAATCTTCGTCTTCTATTAAAAAAAGCGAGCCGTCGTCCTTGAGTTCCGCCGCCTTAAAATAATCATCAAAGGCGTTTTCATATTCACCGGTGCGGGTGTACCATTCCGCGCGGCGTTCATGCAGGGAAATGAGGAGGGAATCATCATCTTTGGTTTCCTCGATTTCTTTTGTCAGTGTGTTGATTTGCGTAGTGATTTCATGGCTCATTGGTTTCTCCCTGGGTATTGGTTTCTCTATTACGGTTAAGCGCGGCCTTCGCTTCTTCACGCCATTCGCCGGGGACATAGGCAAGGGCGGCGGGGCGGCTTAGAACTGCTGTCTCTACAATTTCTTTGGTTAAGCGCGTACGGGGGACGGAATAGAGGGCCAGGCCGTTCTGTTTGACAGCCTCAAGTATGAGCGCTTCCGTCAAGAGCCGCCGGGGAACGGACGCGATGGCTTCCCCGTCCTGTTTGACGGCGGTCTGGCATATTTCGGCTGTGATGGCTTCTTCATTTGCCCATTCCAGGGCTTCGGGGCTGCGTTTGACCGCTTCCATGCAGAAATCGCTTTCCTGCCAAAATGAGCGCTTAACCAGGCGAAGGGCGTGTCTTTTAAGGGTGATGGCGGCAAGGCAGAATGCCCGGTCTTCCCATTGTTCTTCCGGGGCGCTGAGGGGGTAATCGAGGTGTTCGGTTATGAAGGCTCTGACAGCGGCGGTACGGGGGTTTTGCTCATTCTTCATTCCACTTTCCTCATTTCACATTCCTCCTTTCTTACTCTATCCCCGCCGCCTTCTTTACCTGCGCTTGCAGGGCTTCCGGCACTTTCCCGGTTCTACCCCTTAAGGTGTTCACAGGTCAAAAACGAATTTCAGGCTTTCGTCAATTTTTGCGAGTACTGGCTTTGAAACCATGGACACCAATTTTGTTATATAATACCTGTCAATGGTGAGTATTTGAGAAAAATTAATTACTGAACTTATCGGCAGACCGGATTCGCCTTTTTCCAACAGAATGTTTGGAGAACTCCCGGCCAAAAGCAGATTCGATGTGATGGTTGCACAAATTACGGTACTCAACGCCCGGCGATTCAACTCATCGCCCTGTACGATAAGGACGGGGCGTTTCTTCCCCGGTTCGGAACCTCTGGGGTCAGGAGGCAGTGCAGCCCACCAAATTTCGCCTTTTACCATGATTCGTTGAACAGTATAGCCAACTGGGAACGGCGGATGTCTTCCGGCAAATTTTCCTGCGTGTCAGGTGGTAACGCATGAATCGTATCAATGTTCAAGAACTGTTCGATATTATTTTCCAGCCAATTTGAAACAGATATTTGCCGCTGAACGGCATATTCTGTTATTCGAGCAAATGTCGATTCATCTACATTAATAGCAATTTGGGGCATCTTATCCTCCACAATCTGATTTTACCACAATTCTGCGGTTCAGGCAAACAACAGACAGAGTGAAGCAACCGTTCCCCGCTCTGTCCACTGCTTCTTACTCTATCCCCGCC
>BNVF01000069.1 GCA_025997895.1 Spirochaetia bacterium | reverse complement strand
CATCCGGGCGGGGGCTGCGTAGGCGGGCTCTTCCGGCACTTTCAGCGCTCCGCTGCCCCCCGGCTGCCCCGCCCACCCCGATTTGATGAGCGAGAGAATGCTACACTGTGCGACAAATTACCGTTTTAACGTTCCACATAGGCCTTAACCGCACGCCGAGTGGACTCAAAAGCCAGCGCATCATAATTTATCTCGTCGGGAACTAAAAAACACACTCCGGCGATTTCAGCTTCTTCAAGGTGCAGATCTTTTTCGCTCAGGCCCGGTGCTGAAAGAGAAAAAAATAAATCGCAGGTGTGGTAAGTGATGTTCTTGTAGGGGTAGATATTGGGAAACGACGCAAAAAGGGTAAAGACCTGGGACAGCGGAGCGCCGGGAGGAACAGGGGGCGTCCAGCCGATTTCTTCCTGTAGCTCACGGTAGAGACCTTCCAGGGCGCCTTCATTCAAGTCTACAAAGCCGCCGGGCAGATCCAGTTTACCCCTGGCCGGTTCCTTGCCCCTGACCAGAAACATGAGCCGCTCTCCGCCGGGGCTGTCTGCGGCGGGCACGCTGATTATACAGCCGGTGGCGGCGGCGATGTTGTGGTAATAGACAAAGCCGCAATCGGGACAGCGGAAAACTTTGCCGTTTTCAAAATTAATTTTCTTTGAGGCACAGGATGGGCAAAAAGTAAACATATGTCATTATGCCATTTTGAACTTCCCCATGCAAGATAAATTCAATATCATCATGGCATAAAAAACTGGTTGACTGTATGCGAAGGGGTTGCAAAAATTCTATTTTGCAACCCCAAGCTCTAAAAAATGCGGCTTCGCAATTTGCTTACTTTACAAGGATAAATTCAACCCTGCGGTTTTTCCACCAGTTATTGCGGTCCTCATACTTTACGAGGGGGCGGGCGCCGCCTATACCGTAGGCTGTCAGTCTGTTACGTGCAACACCAAGTTTTACCAGGTATTCCACTACGGACTTGGCTCTCAGCTCACTTAAGGGCTGCAATTCGGTATCTTGCTCTCTCTGGCGTGCAGCAGGGGTCGTAGCGGTGGGATTGGCATGGCCTTCAACTTTTACCTGATAGGTGTTGAATTTGTTGAGAACCTGGGCAATGCGCTGTAAAATCCAGTCGTTGTTGGCGGCTATATCAGACGGAAGGTTTTCCATGTTTCCTGAGTTGGAACCAAAAACAATAGACGGAACCTGCACACGCAGCACATCCCCTTCACGGATTACCAGTACGTCCACCTGAATGAAACCTTCAAAAACAGAATAGTTTCCATTAGTATCGGTTACGGTCAGGGAAAAAGGATAATCGGAAGCGGATTGTACCAGTTCGCCAGAGGCGCTCTTGCCATTCCACACAACTTGCGCGGGAGGATCGCCATCACCACGCCATTCGGAAAACAAGAGGTTGGAGGACGGTTCACGGATTTCAATGTGCCAGTCTTTTATGGGGGCATCAGCCTTGACAGTAATAGTTACCACCAGCTCATCATCCACGCCATCGCCATCGGGACTGAAATAATCAATCGAGAAGGCAACAGATAGCTCCGGAGCCTTGGGTTCCGCAGGTGGAGGTGGAGGTGGCGGCGGAGGGGGTGGTGGGGGCGGCGGCGCTTCCACTGGAGGTGGCGGTGGCGGCGACTTACAGGAAACAATGCCGGAAATGACAAAAATCACCAGTAAAAGCAACAAAAATAGGGTAAATATTCTTTTCATATATATCTCCTACGAATATTATAACCTCTTCTGCCAGAAAATTCCATAAAATTCCTGTTTTATTCGTGGCGAGGGTTTAATACCCTGCCCGGAAAACGCGCGTAAAACATTGAGCGCGTTCCCGGAACAGATGTAACACAGTGCAGGACCAGAAAACGCAACGCTTACCGTATTGCTTCAAAACCCTGTTTCAAATCATCAATAATATCGTCAATGTGCTCGGTGCCTATGGAAAGCCGAATCGTGTTGGGCTTAATGCCTCCCTCAAGCAGCTCCTGCTCACTCATCTGGGAGTGGGTGGTGGAAGCAGGGTGAATCACCAGGGACTTCACATCCGCCACATTTGCCAGCAGGGAGAACAGGTGCAGTTCTTCGGTAAAGCGCTTGGCTTTTTCGGCATCGCCTTTTAGCTCAAAGGTGAAAATGGAGCCGCCGCCTTTGGGGAAGTAGCGGTTATAGAGCTGGTGATCCCGGTGCTCGGCAAGGACGGGGTGGTTCACCTTTTCAACCTGTGGATGATTCTTGAGATAGTCCACCACTTTGAGGGCATTGGAAACGTGGCGCTCCACCCGCAGCGAGAGGGTTTCCAGTCCCTGCAAAAAGAGGAAGGCGTTGAAAGGTGAAAGGGCGGAACCGGTGTCGCGTAACAGGGTAACACGGGCCTTGATAATATAGGCGAGGTTTTTTACCGCGTCGGTAAAGACCACGCCGTGGTAGCTGTTGTTGGGTTTGGACAGGCCGGGGAACTTGTCGTTCTGGGCCCAATCGAACTTGCCGCCGTCTACAATTACGCCGCCAATGGAAGTACCGTGGCCGCCGATGAACTTGGTCGCCGAATGGACCACAATGTCCGCGCCGTGTTCAATGGGGGTAATAAGGTAGGGTGTGGCGAAGGTGTTGTCCACGATGAGGGGGATACCGTGGCCGTGGGCGATGCGGGCAACTGCGTCAATATCTACAACGCTGGCGTTGGGGTTACCCAGAGTCTCAAAAAAGAGAGCCTTGGTGTTGGGTTTTATCGCCTTTTCAAAATTTTCAGCCTTACTGCCGTCAACAAAAGTGGTGTCCACTCCCATATCCTTGAAAGTGTTTGCAAAGAGGTTATAAGTGCCGCCGTAGATTTGGTTATCCGAAACAATGTGATCCCCGCTACGGGTAATGTTCTGTATCGCATAGGTAGTGGCGGCTGCACCGGATGAGAGGGCCAGGGCTGCCACGCCTTTTTCCAGGGCGGCGATGCGCTGCTCAAACACGTCCCAGGTAGGGTTCATGATCCGGGTGTAGATATTGCCCACCTCGGTCAGGGCGAAACGATCCGCTGCGGACTTGGAGCTGGGGAACACATAAGACGAAGTCTGGTAGATAGGCACCGCGCGTGCATCTGTGGCGGGATCCGGTTTTTCCTGGCCCGCATGGACCTGGACAGTTTCAAACTTGTAATTTCTGTTTGCCATAATAAATCTCCTTCTGGCTTTATAAAATTCAGTAGCGTTACGCTCTTTGGAACCAAAATTCTGTAAGTGGTAAAAACCCTCTTCCGAAACGGCCTGCCCGGCGTATCTCTTTTTATCATCACCCACGGGGCAGGCCATTATACAGACCCCGCAAGGGTAGCGCATTTCCTGCCGCAAAAACTGGTGGTACCTGGCGCATTTGTACTTCTCCATATCCGCGATATGCGAGCCGGGCCGGGGAGTGAACGCGCCGATGGGACACGCCTTTTGGCATTGACCGCAACCGCTGCAGAGCTCCTTTTCGTATAACGGGCTTGGGGGCAACTCCGCGTCAGTGATCACGCTGACCCAGCGCACACGGGGGCCGAACTCCGGCGTAAGCAGGCAGTGGTTTGCGCCTATGGTTCCCAGTCCCGCGTATTTGGCGGCCATCACCTGAGAGAAGGCGGCTTCGGGCTTTTCCACCAGTGCGGAAATTTCGCCGTAGCCGTCTCTGGGGAAGAAGTGCGCCCGGTACCCCAGCCCATAGAGAATATTCGCCAGGCGGTAGGCGACATCGTCCAGAATGCGGTTGGTGGTGTTGTACAGCTCACTGTACAAATTGGATGGAGTGGTCTCGCCCATAGGAAGGAAGACCTGCACACCGCCAACGATTACGGTTTTGCTCCAGGGCCAAATGTTTTGGGGGAAATATTCCCTTTTCTGGTTGCCCGTTTCCTGCCAGCGTTCCACCGGGGCAAAACCCAGCAGATTGAGTCCCAAGCGCTCCGCCTCAAGGGTAATCTTTTCCTGTAATTCCCGACCTGAAATCATCGCTTATTCCCATAAAACATACTGGATTACTAAGATTAAGTCATACAGGGAATTTTGTCAAGTAGAGGAGGGAAAAAGGGCATGCCGCACCTGCGCCAACATGGAGTCATACACCTAAATTGTGATTGAAACAAACGCGGTTTTATGTTCATATTTATAATACGTATGCTGAAACACTGTTTTTCCCTGTTTTGTATCACCTTCTTTCTGGGGGCGTTTACGGGCTGTGCTATTACGGAGCCTTCCCAGTCAGAGTTTGTCCTGGGGACAATTTGTACAATAACCCTCTATGAACAGGGGAAACTACAGGTTTACCGGGATATTTTCAGGCGGTTCCGGGAAATTGAGGACCGGATGAGCGTTGGCCCGGAAAAGACGGATGTGGCGCGGATCAACGCCAATGCCGGAATCGGGCCGGTTAAGGTCCATGAAGACGTGTTTGAGGTGATAGAGCGGGCGGTCTATTACGCCGAAATATCGGAGGGCGCGTTTGATCCAACGGTGGAGCCGCTGGTTTCCCTCTGGGGCATTGGGGGGGATAATGCCCGCATCCCTTTGCAGGAAGAAATTGACGCTGTTCTGCCGCTGATAGGCTGGCGAAATATAGAGTTGGACCGGGAACATTGCACGGTATACCTGAAACGCTCCGGCATGGCCCTGGACCTGGGGGCTATCGCCAAGGGTTTTGCGGCTGATGAGGCAGTGGAGATTGTCAAAAAAGCACGGATTAAACGGGCTATCATCGATCTGGGGGGAAATATCCTGGTTTACGGCGAAAAAAAAGATAAAAGCCCCTGGAAGGTGGGGATTCAGAATCCTTTTGATAGCCGGGGTGCCTATATCGGGATAGTACAGGTCGGCGAGAAAACGGTGGTAACCTCCGGGGTCTATGAGCGGTTCTTTGAAGCCGAAGGTGTGCGTTATCACCACATCCTCTCCCCCTTTGAAGGCAGACCGGCACGTAGTGGACTTTTGTCGGTCTCCATTGTCACTGGCCAATCCATGGATGCGGATGCCCTTTCCACGGCGGTGTTTGTTCTGGGCTATGAGCGGGGGAGGGCTTTGCTCGAGTCCCTGGAAGGGGTAGAGGGTATTTTTGTACTTAATGATATGAGCATACGTCTTACCGGGGGACTGGATTTTATCCTCACCGATGACAACTACCGGATCGTGTCCGACTGAGGGGCCCCGCTTCCCTCGACAAAGTTCTTTGTAATCCCCTATAGTATGTTATGGCGTATCGGAATTTGCAGGACTTCATCAGTACCCTGGAAAAGGCGGGGGAGCTAAAGCGTATCAGCGCCGAGGTGGATGCCCGGCTGGAAATTTCCGCCATTGCCGACCGGGTGATGCGGGAAGAGGGACCGGCGCTCCTGTTTGAACAGGTCCGACATTCCCCCTACCCCCTGGCAATCAACCTTTTGGGCAGCGAACGGCGGATGGCCATGGCCCTGAACGCCGAAAGCCTGGATGCCAAGGCCCGGGAAATCGGAGACCTTATCGCCTGGGCCTGGTCGGCGGCCCGGGACTTTAACCCGTTCAGGACCATTCCGGAGGCCCTGCCCAAACTGCCTGTGGCGCTGAGTCTCATCACCCGGACCAAATCCCATCCCCTCTGCCAGGAAGTAATCGACGATGACGCGGGTTTCGATAGTCTCCCGGTTCTTACCTGCTGGCCCGAAGACGGAGGGCCTTTTCTCACCCTCCCCCTGGTCTGCACCGAAGACGGAGGAAAGCGGAATATGGGGATGTACCGTATGCAGGTCTACGACAACCGGACTGCGGGGATGCACTGGCATGTCCACAAGGACGGGGCTCATTTTTTTCAAAAGTACCGGGAACGGGGGGAACGGATGCCGGTGGCGGTTGCCCTGGGCTGCGATCCGGCGGTGATTTACGCCGCCACCGCCCCCCTGCCGGAAGGTATATGGGAGATGTTTTTCGCCGGTTTCCTCCGGGGGAAGGGGGCGGAGGTCTGTAAGGCGACTTTAAGCGATCTTCTGGTTCCCGCCGATGCGGAATTTATTCTGGAGGGCTATGTGGACCCCGCCGAAAGCCGCATGGAGGGGCCCTTTGGGGATCATACGGGCTTTTATTCCCTGCCTGAAGAGTACCCGGTGTTCCACCTCCAACGCATTACCCGACGGAAAAACCCCGTCTACCCCGCCACTATCGTGGGCATCCCCCCCAAGGAGGACTGCTGGATGGCTAGGGCCACGGAACGGCTTTTTTTGCCCCTGCTTAAACAGCTCTGCCCCGAGATTGTGGACCTGGCCATGCCTTTTGAGGGGGTCTTTCACAACTGCGTCATCGTGTCCATAGAGAAACGTTTCCCCGGCCAGGCGAGGAAGGTGATGCATTTTCTCTGGGGCATGGGGCAGCTGATGTATACCAAGTGTATCATCGTGGTGGACGGGGAGGTAAACCCCCACCACAGTTCCGATGTAGCCTGGCGGGCCTTTAACAACGTGGACGGCAAACGGGACCTGGTACTGAGCGACGGCCCCCTGGACGCCCTGGATCATTCCTCCCCGCTTCCCCGCTTCGGATGCCGGATCGGCATAGACGCCACCCGCAAGGGGCCTGACGAGGGGCATACCCGGCCCTGGCCCTCGCCCCTGACAATGGATGCTGCGGTGGAGGAACTGGTCCGCCGGCGCTGGAAAGAGTATGGCTTTTAAGGAAAAGCTCCGCCTTATCGGCGACGCGGTGATCTTCCGGCATACGATTTTTTCCCTTCCCATTGCGGCGGCGGCAATACTGCTGGAAAGTGCCGGACAGCCGCCGCTGAAAAAAGTTATACTCATCCTGCTGGCTGCGGCGGCGGGGCGCAACGCAGCCAATGCCCTGAACCGGGTGATAGACGCGGATATTGACCGAAAAAACCCCCGCACTGCAGACCGCCACCTGCCCCGGGGGTTGCTTTCAAAAAAAGCACTGCTCCTCTTTAGCCTGGGGATGATCATCATACTCGTTATCGCCGCCGCCCTGCTCAACCCACTCTGTGTGTTTCTGCTTCCCCTGGCGGCCTTACTCATCGGGGGCTACTCTTTTAGCAAGCGCTTTACCTGGCTCTGCCACTACTGGCTGGGAGTCGCCTGCGCCATTGCCCCCATGGGCGCGTTCATAGGCCTTTCGGGGCGCTTCGCTTTCCGGTACTTTGTCCTTGCCGGCGCCCATGCCCTCTGGGTGGCGGGTTTCGACATCATCTACGCCCTCCAGGACATTGCATTTGACCGCCGGGAAGGGCTCTATTCGATTCCAGCCCGCTTTGGGGCAGGGGGCGGACGTGCTTTCGCCATTGTTTCCCACCTGGGTACCCTGCTGGCCCTCTTCCTGGTCCCCTGTTTCTGGCCCCTCTCGCCCTGGTATTTTGCCGCGCCGGTAATTGCCGGGGCGCTGTTAACTGCGGAGCATCTTATCGCCCTGGGGAATAGCGAGCGGCATATCAGGATCGCCAGCTATTCAATTAACGAAATCGTGCCCCTCATCATCCTTGGGGGGACTGCACTGGGGGTATACCTTTAATGGGAAAATATCTGGTTTGTATTACCGGCGCCAGCGGCGCGCTCTATGGCATTCGCGCTATCAAGGCCCTGGTTGAGGGCGGACATGAAGTTCACGGCATTGTTTCCCATTGGGGGAACCAAGTAATAATGGAAGAAACCGGGAAGGCTTTCGGTTCATGGATGGGGGAGTTGGGGCTTCCGCCGGAACGGGTCTATGCCCCGGATGATTTTAGCTCTCCGCCGGCCAGCGGATCCTTCAGACTGGACGGAACGGTGGTGGCCCCTTGTTCCATGAGTAGCATCGGGGCTATCGCTTCCGGAGTTTGCCTCAACCTGATACACCGGGCCGCCTTGACCAGCCTTAAGGAGGGCCGGCCCCTGGTACTGGTCCCTCGGGAAACGCCTTTTTCCCTGCCGGACCTGCGAAACCTTACCGCTCTGGCGGAGGTCGGGGCGGCCATTCTGCCTGCATCCCCCGCCTTTTATCATACTCCCCAAACCATAGAAGATATGATAGATTTTGTCGTAGGCAAAATTCTCGACCGCCTGCTGGTGGAGCATAACCTGTATACCCGATGGAGAAGTTCAAAATGAAAAGAATACTGTTGTTTTTCTGCTGTCTGGGGATTCTGTGTCTTTCCCTTGAAGCCAAGTCCCAGCGTGAAGCGTCATCCAAATCAAGCGCCCAGCCACTGCGGGTAGGCATCATGCCTGACGCGGACTCCCTGCCCTTTATGCTTGCCCGTGACGAGGGTCTTTTCGACCGTGAAGGGGTGGCGGTGGAATTGATTGTCTTCTCCAACCCCCAGGAACGGGATGCGGCGGTCCAGGCGGGCCGTCTTGACGGAACCATTTCGGACCTTTTGGCAGCGGCCTTTTTTGCCGCCGGGGGCTTTGACTTCAAGGTTACCAGTTTGACCGATGGGCGTTACGGCATTGTGGTCTCCCCCCAGTCGGGAATAAAAAACCTGGAGGGACTCCGGGGAAAGCGGATCGGCCTTTCTACCAATACGATCATCCAGTATACCGTGGACGCCCAGTTGGAAGCGGCGGGGGTGCCCATGACCGAATACGAGGCCGTGGCGGTACCACGGATGCCCCTGCGACTTGAGATGGTCCTGGGGGGACAGATTGAGGGGGCAAGCCTCCCCGAACCGCTCCTGACCGCCGCCGCCGCCCAGGGGGCGGTACTCCTCTCCACCACCGATACCACCGGCATCGACGCGGGGGTGCTGCTCTTTTCGAAACAGGTTCTGGATACCCGGCTGGAATCGGTCAAGGTATTTTACCGGGCTTACTATAAGGCGGCCTCGCTGATTAACGCCAATCCCGATGCCTACCGGGACTATCTGGTGGAAAAAGCTGCCTTTCCGGCGGCGGTTAAAGACGCCTACCGCTTTGTCAGCTACCGGAAGCCAAGCCTGCCCGATGTTGCCCAGATACGCCGGGCGCTGGACTGGCTGAAAACCCGGAAACTCCTGGAAGCCAATCTGCGGGTTGAAGATCTTATCGATTCCCGGGCCATTAGTGAATGGTAGAAATCAGGGGGCTGTCCCTTGCTTACCCGTTTCCCGGCGCGGGAAGCCGACTTCCTCATCAGGGAAGCACGGCAGCCCTCTATGAGATAAACGCCCGCTTTGAAGTGGGCAGCCTTTCCGCCATCATCGGCCCTTCGGGCTGCGGCAAAACCAGCCTGATCCGGATCATAGCGGGGCTCCTCAAGCCCACTGCCGGAACAGTGCTTGCCGGCGGCATGACGGTGAAGGGGGTGCGGAAAAATACGGCAGTGATTTTCCAGGATTACGGTCTCCTCCCCTGGAAAACGGTGCGGGCCAACGCGGAGCTTCCCCTGCGAATCGCCGGCAAGCGCGGCGGGCAGGCCCTTGATGACCTGCTGGCAGAATTCGGCCTGCTGGCCTTTGCAAAACGCTACCCTAAGGAGCTTTCCGGCGGCATGAAACAGCGGCTTGCCATAGTCCGGGCTTTAGCTGCGGAACCAGAGCTCCTGCTTATGGATGAGCCTTTCTCCAGCCTTGACGCTTTTAGCCGGGAAGAAGCCCAGGATTTCCTCCTTTCGGTGAAGGCGGCCCGACCTCTGACCATCATCATGGTTACCCACTCTATAGAAGAGGCCGTTTACCTGGCGGATGCTGTCTATGTGATGGCCGGAAAAAACCCCGGAATCCTGGGCAGGCGCATCCCCATATACCGAGAGGGCAAGTCCCCAGCCCGCTTTCGGGAGGAAGCCCGGTTCCATGACTACTGCGCCGCCTTACGGCAGGCACTACGGGAGGGCCAAAACGCCCCGGCTGGAGCGGCCCCGTGAGAAGGTGTAACAAACTACTGGGCATAATCCTGGCGATTCTGGTGTTTGCCGGAATCTGGCAGGGGGTATCACTCCTGATAAGCCGCCCTTTCCTCCCCGGCCCGATGGCGACGATACAGGCTTTCATCCGGCTCGGCGCCGGGGGCAGACTCTGGCGGCACCTGGGGGCCAGCCTTTCCCGCATCCTCTGGGCCATGGTGACTAGCGCCATCCCCGCCGCCGCCCTGGGCCTGGCCGCAGGCCGCTCCCCCACTCTCAACCGTCTGGTTTCCCCAGGTGTCTACCTGCTCCACCCCCTGCCCAAGGCTGCCTTCCTGCCGGTGATCATGCTTTTTTTCGGCCTGGGGGAGCTTTCCAAGGTTTTTCTGGTCGGCTTCATCATCTTCAGCCAGATGCTGGTAACTATCCGGGACTCGGCAAGGCAGGTTCCTGAAGAACTGCTGGACTCTGTCCGCTCACTGGGCGCGGGAAAAGCCGCCCTCCTGCGGCATGTAATAATCCCCTGGGTATTACCCGGCTTTTTCACCGGTATTCGGGTAAGCCTGGGCACAGCGGTGGCGGTGCTGTTCCTGGCAGAGACGTTTGCCGCCGAAAGCGGCCTGGGCTACCTCATCGTTGATGCCTGGACCCGCATTTCTTATGCGGAAATGTATGCTGCTATCCTGGCCTTAAGTATTCTTGGCCTGCTCCTCTTTGCCCTCACGGATCTGCTGGAAATATTGCTCTGTCCCTGGTTAGCGGTCTGTTACACTTCTAAAAAAAACCAAATGCTTTTGCCCTGAAAATTCTCACTTTTTACCGTAGCACCTATTTCAATTGAAAAAGATATACTTGACTCTTTACGGTTTTATGGTGTAAAAAGATTCTAATAATTCAATTATATGTGTGAACAGCTATATAAAAGTGTAAATATTTCCTCTGTGAAAAATGCCGGGTGTCTCTGTAGGGGTATACCGGCTTTTTTAATATTTTCATTTTAAGGAGTGTTTAGTATGAAGAAAGCAGCATTTTTGTTGTTCTGTGCTTTCGTAGTGGTTATCGGCGTAACAGCCCAGGTTCCGAATTTGGTAATTGATTACCAGTACACTGTGGGAGCCCGGGACTCCGCCAATTTTCTCAGCTATTCCGGTCCGCTTCGCCTGGTAACGGTCAATAAGGATACCCTGGACGCGGTTACCGGGGCGTCCAAACAAAAGTCGACCGCCCTCTTTAGCGCCTACCAGACCGATATATCCGGCAAGGGGCCTTTCCTGCCGGTGTTCGGGGCTTGTTCTTATACCCTGTAGCCCCGGCAACAACAGCTGTTGAGGATAATTTAAACGTAAGTAAGGCGGCCAACGGGGTGATTACTATTCAGTATGCCCACCGGGGAATCGCCTACCGGATTGTTACCGACGCTCAGGGCCGTGTTTCGTTCCCCAGAGGCGCCTACTCTGCCCGTACTATCGGCTATATTCAGGGCGCAAACCCCCAGGTTATTTCCAGGGACTTTTCTTCCGACGGGACTGCGGCGAAGATAGACTATGCCAAGGTCTGGGATTCAAAAATTGCCGGAGGTAACTCCATACCGGGTAATGCCAACGCGAAAACCGGCACCATTATCAATGACTGGGAAGACTCAACCATCTTCCGCTGGAGTGGCAATCTCCAATTCACCTTTGATCGGAATATCCTAAAAATCACCGGTTCACTCACTCCGACCAGGGGTTAATATTCCCCGGTAAAGGGTTATTATAAGCGGATGTGATCGGTCGGAAAAAACCAGGATACCCCCGGTATGAATCGGGGGTATCTTTATTAAGATGAAACAGGCTCAAGCGGCCAGGAGTGTTTTATGGAAAACGGAAAAAATATTCTCATCATCGGCGGCGGCTATGGTGGTATTGCGGCGGCGAAAACGCTGGCAAAAAATTACAGGCATACGAAGGATCTTACCATCACCCTGATAGACCGGCATCCCTTTCATACCCTGATGACGGAACTTCATGAAGTGGCCGGTCACCGGGTCGAACCCGATTCGGTGCGGGTTCCCTATGCCAAGATATTCGGGGCCTCAAAAGTCAAAGTGGTACTTGATACTATTTCTTCCGTTGATTTCGAAAAGAAAGAGGCCCATTCCGCCGCGCGGAGTTACAATTACGATTACCTCGTATTGGGCAGCGGCGCCGAGCCGGAATTCTTCGGCATACCGGGGGTCAAAGAAAATTCTTTTACCCTGTGGTCTTTCGATGACGCCATGAAACTTAGGTATCACATTGATGATATTTTTGAGAAGGCGCTTGCCGAACAGGACCGGAGCAAGCGGCAGAAGATGCTCACCTTTGTGGTGGCCGGCGGCGGCTTTACCGGAATCGAAATGGCGGGGGAGCTTATCGAGTGGCGGGATACGATGTGCGACAAGTGGCTTATCGCCAAAAACGAGGTCCGTATCGCAATCGTGGAAGCCCTGCCGAATATCCTGCCCATGCTGGAAGAAGACCTGCGGGATAAGGTTGCCTGGTACATGAAACAGCACGGAGCGGAACTCCTGGTCAATTCGCCGATTGTGGGGGCCGAGCCGGGGGTGGTTAAACTCAAGGACGGCTCAAACCTGGAAACCAGTACTTTCATCTGGACCGCCGGGGTTTCAGGCTGCGTTTTTGCGGAATCCCTGGATCTTGCCAAGGGTCCTTTCGGCAGAAATACGCAGACGTCCGGAGATGCCCCTCCCAAACGGAACCGGAAGGGCCGGCTCCTCGTCACCGACGAGATGCGCTCGGCGGACTTTCCCAATGTATTCCCTGTGGGGGACAACCTCTGGTTTGTTGAAAATGAACAGCCCCTGCCCCAGATCGTGGAAACCGCCATACAGACCGGGGAAACCGCCGCTTGCAACATTATCGCGGCCATTGAGGGGAAGGAGGCGAAAAAATTCAAATCCAACTACCACGGATTTATGGTTTCCGTGGGGGGCAAGTATGCGGTTTCCAATGCCATGGGTATTAAGCTTTCGGGCTTTTTCGCGATGGCTATGAAACATATTGTTAATCTCCATTACCTGATCGGCATTGCCGGATTCAACCAGTGCTGGGAATACATCAAGCATGAATTCCTGGATATTGAGCATCACCGTTCCTTTATCCGGGGTTTTGGTTCCTACAGAACCAGGGGTTATTGGCTCCTGCCGCTCCGGCTCTGGCTGGGGCTTATGTGGGTCTTTGAAGGGATCAATAAAATCGGGGAGGGCTGGTTAAGCTGGGGCCAGGGCAGTAAATCCGGCTGGATGTTCTCACCCGGGGTGGTACAGGCCGGAATATCCCGCTCCGGAGCGGATACGGTAAGCGCCGCCAGCGATACGGCGGTAGAGACGGTAAGTGCCGCCACTGACACGGCGGTAGAGGCGATAAGTGCCGCTACTGACACGGTGATAGAAGCGGTAAGCGCCGCCACTGACACGGCGGTAGAAGCGGTAAGCGCCGCCACTGATGTGGTAGATACAGTGGCGAGTGCGGCGGGAAGCGTTTTTCACACCATTTGGGACTTTACCAAGCCAATTTTTAATTTCAACGGGGTGATAGCGACCTGGTTCAGAACTACCTTTATGGACGGTATGGCCGCCTATATTCCGTTCCAGGGTTTCCAGCTAATGGTGGTCCTGGTGGAAATGGCCATCGGCTGCGCCATGATAGGCGGCCTTTTTACCTGGTGGGCGGCGGCGGTTTCTATTGTCATGTGCCTGGTATTTACCCTTTCGGGGATGTTCGCCTGGAATCAGGTATGGTTCATCTTTGCGGGATTCCTCCTGCTCGGCGGGGCCGGCAGGGCCTTTGGCCTGGATTGCTGGGTGGTTCCCCTCTTTAAGAAATGGTGGAACGGAACCAAACTTGCCCGCCGGCATTATTGGTATCTTGATGGGCCTTCAAAATAGGTATCTGTAAAATCGATGGATTCACTCTGGAAGGATTTTCCCGGAATGCCGGAAGCCCTGGAGAAGGTTTTCGGCATTATACGAGGTTCAGCGGTATCACAAAACCCGATAATTGCTGAAGGGCTGAAGGGCCTTTTTAATGGGAACGGCAAACTGCTTCGCCCTGGATTGTTGCTCCTGGCAGCCCAATTCGGGAAGCTCCGGGAAAAACACTACCAGATTGCCGCCGCTCTTGAAATGCTCCACATGGCTACCCTTATCCATGACGACGTGATCGATGATTCTCCCCTGCGCCGGGGGCTTCCGGCTATACATACCCGCTTCGGAAGACAGGATGCGGTCCTTATCGGGGACTTTCTCCTTTCCCGCTGTTTCCTCCTTACTGCTGAGTACACTTCCCCCCAGAATGCCCTCAACCTGGCCCGGCTTATCTCGATTATCTGTACGATGGAAATAGAGCAAAACAACGACCGGTTCAAGAGCAATATTTCCCGGCGAAGTTATTTGCGGAAAATCATGGGCAAGTCGGCCCTGCTTTTTTCCCTGGCCTGTTATGCAGGAGCCTATGAGGCAAAGGCTTCCAGGGAAATATGTGAACGGCTTCGGCGGATAGGCTACAATATTGGTATTGCCTTTCAGATTATTGATGACATACTGGATTATTCAGGGAATCAGGATTCGGTGGGAAAACCTCTGGGGAATGACATCACCGCGGGGTTAATAACCCTGCCGGTACTCTGCGCCCTTCACCTGGATAATTCCGGGACATTACGCGACATTTTTTCCCGGCCTGCCTTTACCCCTGAAGAAGCCAAGCTTGTTTTTACCCTGGTCCGCAGCTCCGGGGGGGTGGAAGCGGCGGGTAAATACGCTGAGACTTATACCAACCGGGCGCTTCGGGAGATCAGCTCTCTTCCTCCAGGGAAAAACCGGGATATGCTGAATATGCTGACGAAACGTCTGCTGATTCGGGAAGCATAAAGGCACTTTGAAAAAAGTACTTGGCAAATATCAGACAAGTTATTTGCCGGGCAGGAAAAACTCCATAAGTACAAACGCCCAGGGAAGCCAGGCCAGGAGTACCATTAGTACGAGGATGATAAATCCCGGCGTCCCGGTCCGTCTTGCCGGAACCTGGCTCGGCTGGCCTGGAGAAATTGTCTCCGATCCGTCCCCGCTCAGTTCAAGCATAAGCTGGTCAATATCCCCGATAAAGTTTTTCCGGGTAATACGCTGCTTCCGGCTCATAATGAGGGCGAAAATACGGAAGGATTCGCCTATAAGCTCCCCAAAGCCGCCGGGGATACGGAGGTCCCGCCGGATAGTAACCCGGGAAAGCATGATAAGCCCCTCCAGGGTTACCGCCCGTTGCAGCCCCGCGACCAGGGCGCCAAGGGTAATTTTGAATATACCTATGGAATAGAGAACCCGCCCATAAGGGATGATCAGGTTAAAGGCCACGATGAACAGAATAATCAAAAAGGTGATAAGGGGATTGTTTTTTTTCCCCGAAAGCCAGGCCAGAAACCAGAAAAAGAGGAACTGGGCCACCCTGAACAGGATGTTAGGGCTAAAAAGCAGGGCGGGCATCATCAGGAACCCGGCGATACAGAGCGAGCGGGCGCTGAAAAGTCCTTCATATACTTGCTGCCGCCGATTTCGGAATTCCTCAAAAATTTTCATAATTTTAGCGTATCCTGCGCCCGGCATACCATTGGGAACGGCAGGTAAAATATTCGCAAAAGAGTCCCATGGCGATCCCGGTGATTACCCCTGCAGCCAGGAAGGGGGGGGCGATATACCGCGTGTTTTCCCGGAAAATAAAAATCCAGGCTAAGGCGAGCTGGGTTATATTGGACATCATGGCCCCCACCGTGCCAATTCCGATAAAACTGATCCGGTCCCGGCCCAGCAGCCGGCGGAGGATATACATG
>BNVF01000068.1 GCA_025997895.1 Spirochaetia bacterium | reverse complement strand
GCGGACGTTGAGGTGTTGGTCGCCCTTTGGGGAGGCGTTGTAGTAACCGTCAGGGGTGATGACGATCCATTCGCCATCATCAAAGGAAATAAAAGAAGCGATTTCTGTGCCGGTGGCGGCGTTCCAGTAATACAGGGCGGTGCGGTAACAGGTTTCCGCAGTCTCCAGGCTTTCCAGATTTTGCTCTTTCCAGGGCGCGTTGTAAAAATAGGCCTGTCTTTTGTTCCACTTGTTTCCCAAAAACAGGTACTGCTCAATCAGCTTGAGGTTGATGTGCATATTAAAAAGGTAGCGGTATTTTTCCCACTGGGTCTCATCCTCGATGAACGCCATAGCGTATAACGGGTTGGCAAAATCCGCCTGCATGGCCTTTTCAAGCCAGTAAATATTTTCCATGGTGTCATCAGGATATTGAATATGATGCAAATGGTAGAGCCGGTAATATTGTTCCTTGTAGGTAACATAATACGCGTTAAGCGGCGCAAGGTGGGTGAGCAGAATAATGCCAAATGCCGCAATTTTGAAAAATTTCAATGCCCTTCCTCATTGGGGAGTTCCCTCTCCTAATATCGGCATTTTTCTCACTGCGCTCCACACTTCCAGGGCGACTTCTTCCGGGGTTTTCGAGGCGTCAATAATCTCTACCCGCACTCCGGCGGCGCTGAATTCGGCCAGCAGGGAACGGTATTTTTCCCGGACTTTTTGCTGGAATTCCAGGTATTCGTAGATTTCCTTTTGGGGCCGGTTTTGCATACGCTGCTGGGCAATTTGGGGATCAACATCGAAAAAAAGGAGCAGCTCCGGCGCGGGAAAGGAGGCGTTCAGCGCCCTGGGGAGTTCGTCGCCACATTCAATGCCCTGATACACCAGGGACGAGAGTACATAGCGGTCTGAAACCACCAGTTCACCACTGTTGCAGCGTTCCGCAATGCCGCCGGGGCCGTAGAGATGCTCTGTACGGTCAGCGGCAAAGAGCCGGGCCAGGGTTTCCGGCAGTAGGGTGATTTCTTTTTTCAGGGCAGCCCGGACGAGTTTGCCTGCCGGGCCTTCGGTGGGCTCAAATGTGGGGTAAAAAACCGGGTTTGATGCAGAAAAACGCCGTCCCAGCAGGGACAATTGGGTGGTGGTTCCGCTTCCGTCCCCGCCTTCAAATACGGCAAAATTACGAATGATCCCGGTCATTTTGATTCCACCACAGAAATCACAAAGTCCCGATACCCGTCAGGGATGTATTTCATCGGATGCTGCCGTACCGCGCCGGTCTGCCGGTCCCGGCTCAGTTCTCCTACCCGCTCACTGATATACTCCCCCAGCGAGGTGAGCGGCACCCTTCGCTCTTCACGAACCGCTTTGCCGCCTATCCCTTCTACTATGCTGTACACAAAAAATCCCCCGTACAAGGTATTCTCTATAGCAAACTCTCCCGCCTGGCTCGCCGTAAATACCACGGTGCTGCGATTCTTCAGTGTCCGTACCAGCCGGTTTGTGTCTATGCCGCCTGACTCGCAGGTGTCCAGCATTATGATCTTCCTCCCCGGCAAGTCCAGCGCTTTTGTCAGATCCTCCACGTTGACGGCGCTTGCCGGGTCGAACTTGTCGCCGCCGGTAAATACCGTGTCATGGGGCAGAAAATAATAGATACCTTCCTCGGTCTTGCCGTGCCCGGACATAAAGAGCAGCGCTGTGTCGTCGGGGCCGGCCTGTTTCAAAAAGTCCATGCGGTCAAGTATTGCCTGTTTGTTTGGTTTTACCGGGTCATTGTCGGAGACGCACAGAACGTGCACTTTGTTAAAGCGTTTCCCCTCTCCTTGCTGGCTTTCAAAGAGACTGCTGATTTTCCTTGCGTCATCTGCGGGATTTTTTAAATCATAATAACCGGTATCGGAACCGGGGCCGTTATTCGCATAATCGTTTACGCCGACTGCCAGTACCCACAAGTCACCCCTGGGTGGTGTGTCGCTTTGCGGAGCGTTGAGTTCAACAGGTATCCAGCCAAAATTCAAATCGTTATTGGCCACGATTTCAATAAGGTTAGGGCCGGGGTCAAGCCGGACAGGGACTGTGAACTCAAACCGCTTATCTGTTGAAGAAGTGGTAAGCCTGGTCTGGGTTGGCGTTAATCCAGAGGGGAACCTTCGGCCTTCGGCCTTGATGGAGGTTCCGTTAGCTTTGGAAATTGCCTGCAATTCGTTTCCGCCGACAAGGCGTCCGTTTACGATGATTTCTATGTCACTGATCTGCCTGATCCAGTCGACAGCGGTGACCGAGAGTACTGCTTGACCGGTAGTTTTCCCGTCATCCACGATAGTAACTTTCAATATCGGGGGAACGGAAGCGGTCTGGATACTTACTCCCGGTTTTATATCATCAGGATCTTTATGGCCCTGTAAACGGGCCTTAACAACATCGGATCTATCAAAGGTTTTAGCGAATTGGTCCATGCCGTAGACTTCGTCGCCGATGCGGACGTTGAGGTGTTGGTCGCCCTTTGGGGAGGCGTTGTAGTAACCGTCAGGGGTGATGACGATCCATTCGCCATCATCAAAGGAAATAAAAGAAGCGATTTCTGTGCCGGTGGCGGCGTTCCAGATACGGGTAGTACCATCATAAGAACAGGAAAGAATATGGTATCCATCCGGGCTGTAGGCTGCCGAATTGACGTTACCACTGTGCTCATAAATGGTTTGTATATTTTCCCCTGTTTTAACATCCCAAATTCTAATGGTTCTGTCACCAGTTGATGAGAATATGCTTCCCGATGCCGAAACAAGCCTTTCTCCATTCGGGCTAAAAGCGACAGAATGAACCGGATCCCCATGTCCTTTAAGATTTTGAACTATTTCGGCAGTCTCTGCATCCCAAATTATTACTGATGTATCCCAGGAGCAAGAAGCTATCAATTTCTCATCCGAACTAAAAACTACCGCCGTTATGTAACCTGAATGCCCTCCCTCAAATCTTTTAAGTTCCGTGCCCGTTTTTTCATCACGAAGTTTTATAACGCCATTAGCTAATCCAGTCAGAATTTTTTTGTCGGATTTAAACTGCACAGCAGTTATTGAAACATCTTCTTTAAATTGTAACGTTTTCTTATCACTCGTTACATCCCAGACCAGAAGCGTTCCATCAGATAAACCAGAAACAACACTATTGTCATTATTATAAAGGGCGGCCGAAGAAACTTCGCCTTTTTTACTATTAAATTCCGCTGTCAATTGTGTGGTCACAGCATCCCATATTTTTATTTTACCTTCGAATGAATTTGTCAAAATGTAATATCCATCAGTACTATAGGCAGTCTGGTTAATCGGAAAATCATGGGCTGTGAACATTTTTAACATTCTGCCGTTTTGAATATCCCATAGAGAAATAAGTCCCGTTGAATTGGTAAAATTGGTAGAAGCGGTAATTGCTAAAGGTTGATTAGGATGATATGCGGCAAAATTAAAGTAGTAAATATTAGTGGCAAAAACAACATGGTCAGAATAACCGGGCTCGTTTTCGCGATACCAGCGCCTTATTGTTCCATCCCAGGAACCTGAAACAATATATTCTCCATTTGGATTAAATATCACAGTAGTCGCTGAATTCTCATGACCTGTAAAGGTTTTTATAAGGGAACCGGTATTTATGTCCCAAATTTTGACAGTTTTGTCAAAAGAACACGAAACAATATGTTCTCCGTCAGTACTCATATCTACAGCGTTAACCGATCCATTGTGAGCGTTCAGGATTATTCGTTGGTTATAGTTAATTGTATCTAAAATACCAATAGCTCCATTAAAGTATCCGATAATAATAATCGACCCTTTGGCATCGGAAGAGAGGGAGCAAATTGCTCCGTTGTTACTGTTTAAGATTTTGATTATATCCCTGGTATTTCCATCCCATATTTTCATACATCCGTCACGGTAACCAGAAACAATAAATTTTCCTGCATTGATGACGCTGTTTATCGGCGCCTCATACCTGTCAAAACCGGAAATAAATGTTCCGTTTTTGTCCCAGATTTTAATGGATCCATCAAAACCGCCGGAAATAATCTGTTCGCCATTGTTGTTGTAACTTATCGAAGATACTGCTCCGGTATGTGCCGGAAAAGTTTTAATAATTTCGGCGGTCCTGGCATCCCATATTGTTATTGTGCCATCCCATGATCCTGATATGATACGCGATTCTATAGTATCAGGACTCCAATCAACAGTAACCGCACCGCTGTTAATACCAGTAAATGTGCGAAGTTCACGTGCAGTTTCTATATTCCATACTTTCAGGCTTTGATCCCAGGAAGAACTTACAATATATCTACCATCAGGGCTGAATGCTATAGAGCTAATCCCTTCGCTGTGCCCCAACTGCGGAAATACTGTTACTTCATCAATGGATTTATTTTCAGGTAATAATGGAAACGATTGTGCCGGGAGAATTGGGTTGTCGTCGTCAATTATCTGATTACCGGTACAATTTGATAAAAAAAGAAAAACTATTACAATACAAATTGTTACTCCAAAATATTGTTTATTGTTCATTTTTAATATCCTCATTGTCATCAGAATCATTGTTGCTAATATTGCCCCCGGTGATTATTGCATTGCCATCTTTGCAAATATAAATTCCGCCGCCTTCACGGGAGTGATTTTCGCTTATTTTACCTCCTGATATTTTCAAATAACCACCTTCGTCTATATATATCCCCCCGCCATAGAAAGCCTGATTGGATATAATTTGGCCGCCTGTCATGGTAAAACTGGCATTCTGGACAATAACTACCGCTCCGCCTTTTCCATTGCTTTGATTTGAAAGGTTTTGATTGCAGTTTATTTCTCCGCCTTGCATAACAAAAGTTCCATTAATTCCCAATAATACTCCGCCAACAGCACCATAAGAATAATTATTATTTATCTCCCCATCTTTCATGGTGAAAATTCCGTAAACAGATATACCGCCTATTGACATGCTTTGATTATTATTTATTTTGCCGCCATTCATGGTGAAACGACCAAGTACGGTTACTCCTCCACTGGTATAATTTGCCTGATTCCCGTTGATTTCACCACCTGTCATATCAAGAGAACCCAATATAACAGCACCGCCTGCTTCGGTTGTCGCAATATTACCATTTATTTTTCCCCCGGTAAGTTCACAAAAACCCTGTGAATCCAAAAATAATCCTCCGGCAAATTGATTTGAATTATTATTGGTTATTCGGCCGCCGGACATGGAAAAGAACCCATTTGAATAAACACCGGCGCCACCCTTTTCCGTGTGATTCTGGCTTATTTCTCCGCCATTCATAATACATTCACTGTTTTCAAAAATGGCAATACCACCACCCCAATCAGCCTTATTGTTAATGACTCTTGCGCCTTCACCAATGGTAACTTTTGCACCTGACCCAATTGTTATTCCTCCTCCGTTTGAGCCTTCCCCGCCGGAAATTGTAATATATTCAAAAAGAATATTGGAATTACCATTTATCAAAAAAATTCCTTTTGTACCTTCTGTTGTGACAACAGATTCTTGTCCTGATTTTGATTCACCTGTGATGGTAATAAGCGCCGGTCCGGTATTCTGAACAGTAAAAGCCCATCCGGTATTTTCATTGTCTTTACCGCTGATAACCCCAATAACCTTTATTATTTTTATATTGTCTTCTGTAACCATTTTTAATGCTTTTTCCAGGGTTTTGAAAGCAGTTTCCTCAAAAAGTCCATTGTTATTGTCATTGCCGTCAGAGTGGACATAGTAACATGACTCCGGACTGACTGTCATGTTAATAACAAGTAAAAACATCATGAAACAAATAAGTGTTTTTATTTTGTGTCTCCTGCTTTATTAATACGAAAAACATCCCTGATTTTTCTTATTCTACCACAGAAATCACAAAATTCCGATACCCGTCGGGGATGTATTTCATCGGATGCTGCCGTACCGCGGGCACTGTCGTCTCGCCACGGGATATACGGAAGTGCCGATACTTATAATAGGGAAATGTGTTATATTAAGTAGAAGGTTGAAGGTTTTAAGGGAAGCAAGTGCCGTTTTTCTCAAAAAAAGACAGTAAAAACAATATTTCATTGGGTGTTTTTGCCCAAATTCTCATTTTTTTGGGGCTGGTGGGGCTGACTGCCCTGGCTTTACAACCCTTGCAGCGGGCTTTGCAGGGGGGAATGGTACGCATACGGGACGATTTTATACTCAAAGCCGAGGTATTAATAGGCAGGGAGATACGGTATTCCTCAATCAGGCCCTCAATTTTTGGCGTTTTTGACATTCGCAATGTTCGTATTCTGGGAAAAGACGCTGAGGGAAAGCCAACGGCGGACGCTCCGGTGCTTGCGGTATCCCGGCTCAGGCTTTCCTACTCGCTATTGAGTTTGCTGCGGGGCAAGAGTCAGTCCATACATTCGGTACATATAGACCGGCCCCTGATCAATCTTGATCTGGAAAGGGATACAGACCTGTTTGCGCTTTTTTCCGCCCCCCAAACAGGCGGGCAGAGTATTGCCGCATTGCTTCCGGAAAATGTGCGTTTCAGGATTCGCGGCGGTCAGTTCAATCTGCAAAACAGGAAGGATCAATACTATATCCAGGGTTTGAATCTTGACGCCCGGGTTGGGGACAGGCGGATTTCCTTTGAAGGAAAATGGAACGCCGGCTTTGCGCTGGCTTTTCTTTTGAACGAATCCCTCAGCAGCCGCATTGGAATGAGGGTAAGCGGGAGCTGTGGAACCGATCTGGAAGAAGGTAATGCGGTGGTCAGTATTGCTTCCCTTGCCGGCGGGCCCGCTCAGGAGGGGGAGCTTTTCAGGATGCGTCCCGTCTCTGTTGGTTTTACCCTGCAGGACAAGACCATAGCCCTGAAGAAACTGGGGGATAGGCTGCCCCTTAATTTCAATTTTGAGTACGGGATTGAAACCGGGAATATAAGCGCCGGGTTTGACTGCGCCGCATTCAAACTTGCGGATCTGATCACCCTTTCGGGATCCTGGAAAAGCGCGAACCAGTGGTTTGCCCAGGCCGCTTCTGGTTATGCGTCATTTGAGCGCGGTACGGAAGGAAAGCTGCGCTACCGTATCGATCTTTCCGGGGGGCAGCCGGCGGTGGATTCTTTTGCGATACGCGCCGGCGGTGATGAAAAACTCGCCCTTGTGGAGGACTTCCATTTTTCCGCACCGGGAAACGCCCGTGCCCCGGGAGCCCGGCTTTTTCAGGGGGAATTTGGTTTCCGGGGAAGTCTGGCGCTTGCGCCCCTTGGTCCCAATGGCCTTCTCTTTTTTAGGGATTTGAGTTTTTCAGGCAACGAGGGCCTGAGCGCGGAATTCAGCGTCAGTTCACAGGGAAACGAGATCAGCATCTTTGCCGAAACAGTCAGGATGGGAACAGTGGATATGAGCGCCTTTGACATTTCGCTCTTTCTCTCGGATAGCGATCTTGGCTTTATGGTGTCGGCGCTGCGTTTCAGGGATCTGGATTACAACGATGTGCGGCTCAGTTCCTTGTCGCTGGAAGGCTCCATGAGTTACGCGCCCGCCCTTACAGGGCCTGCCCTGACAGGGCCCGCCCTTACAGGGCGACGGCAGCTTGAGGCCAGTTTTCGGCTGGACTCTTTTTCTGCCGCCGATCTGGGCGGCATGGTCAGTCCCTTTGTAAAAGAACCGGCTATACCTGGAATCACAGGCAGTATGCTGCAAAATACCGCCATCACTACCGAAGTGTTTTTTACGACCGATTTTGGGCATCTACTGTACAACGCCCCCCGTTTTGTTATTGCCTATGAGGAGCCCGGCGGCGGCAGTGGAAACATGGTGGGCATGGTCTCGGTATCCGGTACGGATCAGCATTTTGAGGTAAGTGAAGGCCGGCTGATCTGGGCGAATAACGTGCTTTCAGTCTCAGCCTATGCGGATTACGCAAATCCTATGGATATCAATTTTTCCCTGATGGCAAATTACCGGGATCTGTCCTGGTATCTGGAAGGGATGATGCTTGACCGGCGGACGGTAACCGTACAGGGCTCCTACGGCCTGCGCGCCTATATTACCGCTTCCGACACCGGCGCCTACTCAGGTTATGCGGAAGCCCGGGATCTGCCCGTTCCCATTCGGGGCCAGAGCGCGCATTTCAGTTTTTATACTTCCCTCCGTTACGATTCCAGGGATTTCTGGTCCCTTGACGTAGATTACCTTGAGGCTTTGGATATCGCCAGTCCCGCCGGAAACGGACAACTGCGTATCATGGGCAAGGCCGATCAGGACGGTGCGAGTTTCCCCCTTTTGCATTACAGTGACCGCATAGGCCCGCTGAACGGCAGGGCGGACTTTTCCTGGGCCAGGAATTTTTCGGATTTTTCGGGAACCATTAATATCGGCGAAAATATTGAAGAGAACCAGGGGGAGGAGCGTTACCATTTTGACGGGTCTTATGCGGAAAAACACCTTGAACTGGCAGTCTCCGGTTTTGGTATGCGGCTTGACCGGGTGCTGTACAATGCCAACAATGCCCTGGCTACCGGGGACTTGAGAATTTCCTGGGATTCGGTCCAGTCCTTTCAGGCGGAGCTTACCCTTAATTCCCTCAGTGCACGGGTACAGGAAACGAATCTGCTGGTCTACGCCAAAGCCGCGCTGAACGGCGATGCATTTTCCGTTACCGATCTGCACCTCAATTTTGCCGGTATTGAGAGCGTTATGCCCCTGCTGAGGGTAAGCCGCACCGAAAGCCGGGCCGTAACCAGAGCGGATTTTCAGGGTTATGCCCGGGGCAGATGGGTAGAGGGGGCTTTTGCCCTGGATGCCAGGTTCAAGCCCATTGAATCATGGATAGAGATAAATCAGGCCCTCAATTCCATAAGCGGTGCCATTCGGGTAGAAAAACTCCGCTATGCGGACCTTAAAACAGACGAGCCGTTTGATGTTGAATTTGCGCGTAACAACGGTGCTCTTTCAGTTGCCGGGGGTCCCAAAAACATGCTCCGTTTGCAGCTTGACCGGGACGGTAATTTTTACGCCGGCCTTTCCGCTCCTTTTCCCGTGCGGGGCTCGGTAGTTGGCAGCATAAACAATAACTACATCGACGCCCATTGCGCGGATCTGTATGTGGACCTTGCGGGCCTCTGGGATTTGATTCCGCCGATGTCGGAATTTGCCCTGGCCGGGGGCTATGTCAACGCCCAGGTGGATATACGGGGCCCCCTGGGGGACCCTGAATTTTTCGGCAGCGCCAGGGGAACCAGCGTACGTATTCAGGTACCCCACTATGTTGCAGCGGACATCAGGCCCATACCCTTTACGGTTGCCATTACTGGAAACGAGATGAGCTTTGGCCCGGTTCCGACCACCGTAGGAGGCGGCGCGGGAACAGCCGCCGGATGGTTCCGTTTTGATCGCTGGATACCCAATATTTTTACTATGGATATTATAGTCCCTGTCGAAACGCCCATCCCTTTCAGTTTTGATATAACCGGCTTTCTCGCCCACGGCGGCGCTTCGGGAAAACTCACCCTGTCCATGGAAGATATGGTATTCGGTATTACCGGGGATCTCTTTGCCAACAATACCGAAATGGGGCTTAATACCGATGAAATTTCCCGCGCCCAGGGCATGGACATGTTTTCTCAGAGTATCAAACCGATTACGGTGGATTTAAAAATAACCACCGGCCCCATAGTGGAATTCTTCTGGCCAAACTCGAAGTTTCCCATACTCAGGGCCAATCCCGATATGGGCACCGTGGTTACGGTTACTGTCGATAGTCTGGCCAGACAGTTCACGCTGAACAGCGATATTAAAATCCGTAGCGGGGAGATTTTCTATTTTGAGCGGAGTTTCTACATACGCCGGGGGAATCTCGTCTTACGGGAAAATGAGCAGCAGTTCAACCCCCGGCTGACCGCCAGGGCGGAAGTCCGGGACCGCAATGACGAAGGGCCTGTAACCATAAGCATGGTAGTGGAAAACGCCCCGCTTTTGTCCTTTGTCCCCCGGTTTGAATCCACCCCAAGCCTTTCCCAGGTGGAAATATTTTCGCTTTTAGGGCACAATATAACAGGCAGTCAGGGGGAAGAATCCGCTTTAACGGCGCAGCGGGCTGTTGTGGCATCCACGACGGATCTTTTGGCCCAATTTGTGGTGGTAAGGCAGCTTGAACGGCAGATCAGGAATTATTTGCGCCTGGATATGTTCAGCGTGCGGACCCAGGTCTTGCAGAACGCCGTACTCAACGCCGCCGGGTTGGGCTCCAACCCGGTTGACAGGAATAGCAGGGTGGGTAACTATTTTGATAATACAACTGTTTTCTTAGGTAAGTATATAGGAGCGGATATGTTTATCCAATCCATGCTTTCCATGAGGTATGACGAGAACAAGACAACCATGGGGGGCTTGAGTTTTGAGCCGGACATAGGGGTAGAATTACAGACTCCCCTTTTTAATATCCGCTGGGATTTTATCCCCGCACATCCGGAAAACTGGTATGTGAATGATATTTCAATTAGTTTGACTAAGACCTTGTCATTTTAGGAGCATCGATGCGGTTTAAATTTGTTATTTTCCTCTTGGCGGCAGTTGGTTTTTCTGCTTTTGCACAGCAGGGAGAGTGGTATCAGGGAAAACCTATTAAGGATATTGTCTTTACCGGATTGCGGCATATTAAAGCCGCAGAGCTGGAAGGTATAATGGAGCCCTATAAGGGCAAAATTTTTGACGATACGGTGTTCTGGGAGATACAGGGAAAACTCTACGCCCTTGAGTATTTTGAACGTATCGATCCCAGCGCGGTACGGGCTGACGCTTTTGGCAACGAGGTTATCATCAGATTTGCCGTGATCGAGCGGCCCATAGTCACCCGTATTGATTTTATGGGGAATGCAGGGCTGCGCCGGCATGAGCTTTTGGGTGTGGTTTCCATAAAGGTAAACGATGTGGTAAACCAGTCAAAAATCCGCGCCGATGAACAGGCTATCATTAACAAGTATCTTGAGAAGGGGTATCCCGACATCAAAATCCGGTCCGAAACCCAGCGTATAAACGAGTCGTCAATGGCGCTCAATTTTTATGTTACCGAAGGTGAGAAAATCTCGATACAGGCATTCAACTTTGATGGCAATACGGTTTTCTCCGCCAGAACCCTGCGGGGACAGCTCACGCTCAAGTCAAAAAACCTGATCAACGACGGCGCCTTTCAGGAAGCGAAACTCCTGGCCGACATAGAAGCCATTACCACCTACTACCATGACCGCGGTTATATAGATGCGGCGATTCTCGACGTCAGCCGGGACATTACCCAAGACGCCAAGGGAAATAACAACCTGATACTCACCTTCAAAATAAACGAAGGGAGAATATACAGTTTTGGCGGCATAACATTTGAGGGCAACCGGATTTTTTCAACCGAACAGCTTACCAAACTGATAAATTCCAAAGTGGGGGAGACGGTGAACTCCCGCAGGCTTGAGGCGGATTTCCAGCGGGTAGCGGATCTCTATTTTGAAAACGGCTATATTTTTAATACCATAGGCAGGGAAGAAAACCGGGACCCCCAGACAGGGGTGATTTCTTTCCGTATACCCATAGTGGAGCGGAGCAGGGCCCATATCGAAAACATCATAGTCAGGGGGAATGTAAAAACCAAGACCGAGGTAATACTCAGGGAAATTCCCCTGGAGCCAGGGGATGTGTTCTCCAAGACCAAGGTTATGGACGCCTTGCGCAATCTCTATAACCTTCAGTATTTTTCCATGGTCGCTCCTGATACGCCGCCGGGAAGCGCCGATAGCCTTATGGATCTGGTTTTTACCGTAGAGGAACAGCCTACCACCGATTTGCAGTTTGGCCTTACCTTTTCAGGCAGCGCGGATCCTGAAAGTTTCCCTATATCCGGTCTTATCAAATGGAACGATCGTAATCTGGCAGGTAGCGGAAATCAGTTGGGGGCGGAGGTGAATTCCTCGGTGGTAGATTCCACCAGTGTATCCCTGAATTATACTCAGCGCTGGATCTTCGGCCTTCCCCTTTCAGGGGGCTTTGATTTCACGATGCAGTACGCCAAACGCCTGGCGGCAATGAACAATTCGGGCCGTTATTTTAATGGCGACGAGGCTTATGCCTTTCCCGATGGCTTCAATTCCTATGATGAATACAATGCTTCAAGTAAACTTCCGCCCAATGAATACCTTATGAATTATAAGCAGTGGTATTTTTCTTTGGGCTTTTCCACCGGCTATCGCTGGTCAACCTTCCTGGGAAACCTTACCTTGAGCGGAGGAATACGTACCGGCCTTATCAGGAACAGTTATGACAGCGATTTATTCCGGCCTTTTGATCCGGCCCTCAGGGCGGAGAACAATCTCTGGACACCGAAAAATTCGATCTGGTCCAGCCTGACCCTGGATCAGCGGGATATTTATTTTGATCCTTCCAGGGGCTACTACGGCTCAGAGCGTATTGGAATTTACGGTATCTTTAATGGGGAAGGCGAGTATTACATCAGAAGTGATACCAAGGCTGAATACTATTTCACCCTCTTTAATATACCGATAACGGAAAAATGGAGTTTCAAGAGCGTTTTCGGCATCCATACGGGCCTGTCCTTAATTTCCAAACAGCCAGGACGGAACAGGGATACTCCCTATCCCTCGATCCTGGAAGCAAATATGCTCTCGGTTGACGGAATGTTTATCGGGCGGGGGTGGAGCAGCGAATACCGTAACAAGGGCCTTGCGCTCTGGGAAAACTGGGCGGAACTCCGCTTCCCCATTGTGCCGAGTATCCTGGCCTGGGACTTTTTCTTTGACGCCGCCGGCGTTGAAACCAATTATAAAGAAGGCAGATACTTCGAGAATTTTACCATCGAAAATATGCGCTTTAGTTACGGCTTTGGTATACGTTTTACCCTGCCCCAATTCCCCTTCCGCTTCAGCCTTGCAAAACGGTTCAGGGTTCTTGACGGCCAATTCCAGTGGGAGCCGGGCCTGTTCGGGTACGATGCGTCCAATTCCGCCAAGGGTATGGATCCGGTTATCTCCTTTGCCTTGTCGTATTAGAGGTGAGCCATGCAAAAAAGAATTCTGCTTTTTTTATTGATAAATGCCGCCGCCTGCCTGGGTTTGGGCGCTCAGCAGCTTACCCGCTTCGCAGTGGTTGACCTGCCCAAGGTGTACACTGCTTTTTTCAGGGATTCCCGGGCAGTGCGGGAATTTGAGGAACGCAGCGCCCGTGTGCAGGCCGATGTTGACCGCATGACCAGGGAAATTCAGGACCTTAAATCAAAACAGGCCGATGCGTCGCTCCGGGGGGATCAGAGCGAGTCCCTGCGGCTTGAAAGCGAAATTTACCGTAAGTCGGAAGCGCTCAAAGATTACTACCGGATCAAGACCGCCGAGCTTGAAGACCAAAAGCGGCGGCTTTCCCAGTCCAGCACTTTTCTTGATCAGGTATACGACGAGATCCGTTACATTGCTGAAAGCGAGGGCTACAGTATGGTACTCAACTTAAAAGAGAGTACCGGAATCCTCTGGTACAGTCCCACTGTGGATATTACCGACAAACTGATACAGAATCTGCTTACCAAAGCCAGACGTTAAAAATATGGCCCAGACTAGTCCCATGCTGGATCAGTACCGGCGCATAAAACGGGAGCAGCAGGGAAACGTACTTTTTTTCCGGCTTGGCGACTTCTACGAAATGTTTGCCGACGACGCCCTTGAAGTTTCAGCCCTGCTCAACCTTACCCTTACCAGCCGCAACGGCCTGCCCATGTGCGGCGTTCCCTACCACGCGGCCCGCACCTATATAGCCCGGCTCCTCAAGCTGGGGAAAAAAATCGCCATTTGCGAACAGCTTTCCGAGCCCTCGTCATTTGCCGGCAAGGGTATCATTGAGCGCCAGGTGGTTGAGATCATCACTCCCGGCACCACCGTGGATGAGGATTATCTTGAAAAGGGAAGTTCCAATTACCTGGCAGGCCTGGCCGCTTACAGCCCCCCGGCAGTCCCATCTTGTCTATCGTTTTCGTATATCGATCTTTCCACCGGCGATTTTTATGCCACATCTTTTTCCGCGGAAGATGCGGTGGACAAGCTCCGCCAGGAACTTGAGCGTTTGCAGATAAAGGAAATGCTGATACAGGAATCCCTTTTGGAAGAGGATTCCGGCCTGGCCCGGGCAGTGCTTGAGCGGAGCTCCCTGGTACTAAATCGCTGGGCCGACTGGCTCTTTGATATGGACGGCGCCAGAAAGCGGCTTGAAAAACAATTCGGCCTTGCCAACCTCAAGAGCTTCGGCCTGAATGATACCAGCCCGGAAATCCTCTCCGCCGGGGCGCTGCTTGATTATCTTGACAGCGCCTCCAAGGGTCTTATTCCCCATGTGCGGGGCATCAGGGTGTATCAGGACAGCGAGTATGTGGGAATTGATGAATCAAGCCAGCGCAATCTTGAACTGGTGCGCAATCTCCATGACGGGGATGTCCGCTTTTCCCTGCTTGAAGTAATGGACGAAACCCGCTGCGCAATGGGACGGCGCCTGCTCAAACGGCGGCTGCTTCATCCCTTGCGCAGCCTTGAGCGTATACGGGCACGGCTTGATCTGGTGGAAAAGCTTTACCGGGATCAGGCGCGGCTCAGCCAGTTACGCGATCTTTTGGGAAAAACCCCGGATCTGGAACGTCTCTGTTCCCGGCTGGCTATGGACAGGGCCCACGGCAAGGATATGCTGTCCATCAAAAACGCCCTTGTCTCGTGCCGGGATCTTGAAGAATTGCGGGAACAATTACACCTCAATTTTGAAGCCGAAAGCGCCGCCGTTTTTGGCGCGGAAGATTTTAAGCGGCTCATGGAGCTATGGGAGCTTTTGGAACAGGGCATAAGCGAAGATCCTTCGATACTGCTTACCGAAGGCAATCTGATCAAAGACGGCTACAGCGCCGAACTGGATCAGCTCCGAGTACTCCGGGACAAGGGCAGGGGGCTCCTTGAGGACTACCTTGAGGAGGAGCGGCAGGCCACGGGTATAACAAGTCTTAAGATACGCTACAACCGCCTTATCGGTTATTTTTTTGAGGTAACCAAGGTGCACCTTTCCCGGGTACCTGCATATTTTATCCGGCGTCAGGGCGTTGCAGGCGGCGAGCGTTTTACCACCGACCGGCTTGCCGCCCTGGAGTCCGACATCAACGGCGCTTCCGACACCATCATTGAGCTGGAGAAAAAACTCTTTCTGGAAATACGGGATCGCGCCAAAGAGCGCTTGCGGGAACTGTCCGCTGCTGCCCGGCGCGCTGCCGAACTTGACGCCGCCCAGTCTCTGGCAAAAGCCGCGTCCATCCGGGGCTGGGTGCGGCCGGTGGTAGACGATTCATCTGCCTTGGAAATACTCGAAGGCCGGCATCCGGTGGTGGAAGCCCATTTGAGCCGGGGCGAGTTTATTCCCAATGACGTAATTTTGAACGCTGACCTCGGATTGGCGGACATTGCCTTTGCGCTGATCACCGGCCCCAACATGGCGGGGAAGTCAACGTATCTCCGCTCGGCGGCGCTGATTACCCTTATGGCACAGATGGGGAGTTTTGTTCCCGCCCGGGAGGCCCGTATTGGTATATGCGACCGTATCTACTGCCGGGTAGGCGCTTCGGACAATCTGGCCCGGGGGGAATCCACCTTCCTGGTGGAAATGAACGAGACCGCCTACATACTGCACACCGCCACCGAAAAGAGCCTGGTGATCATGGACGAGGTAGGCCGGGGCACCGGCGCCAACGACGGCCTTTCCATTGCCTGGGCGGTAAGCGAGGAACTCCTTAACCGCCTGAAATGCCGCACCCTCTTTGCCACCCATTACCATGAACTTTCGCTCATAAACCACCCCCGCATGGCAAACCGCTCTATGGAAGTGCTGGATCAAAATGGCGAAATCATCTTTCTGCGAAAACTGCGTGAAGGCCCTGCAGCCGAATCCTACGGCATCCACGTTGCCCGCCTTGCCGGACTTTCCGGCGCGGTCCTGGAAAGGGCGGAGTATATCATGGGCCGCCTTCGTGAGCGTGACGCCAATTTGCGTGAAACCCTGCCTGCCGGAGCTGCGGATGCGGATGTAAACCAGCAGGCCAATTCGGGTAACGGCGAAAAAAAGTCGGATACAGGCGGAGTTATTACCGAAGAAAGGGCGGAAACAGGCGAAAGCACCGGCAAAGCGCAATTGTTTGTCAACTGTGAACAAAAAGAGGTTAACAATGCGGCGCTTTATCCCCCAGCCGGCAGTATTGTTTCGCCGCAGCCCAAAGCCGGACTACCTCCAGAGATGGGCCGGTTTCTACGGGAGCTGCACAGCCTGGATACGGATCAAATAACCCCTATCGCGGCTTTGCAATTATTGAGTGAATGGAAGCAGCGCCTTGCGATTATGCGGCAGGGCGATCCCCTGCAGGGCCTCCTTACCGGTCAGACCGGCGAAGCGCCTGAAACCCAATCCCGCGCCAAAGCCCGGCGGGGCGGGGCGGAGAGCGCCGGGCCTTCGCTGTTTGATTGAATCAGCATATAGTAAATTAGGGATTAAGTTTTTTTAACTGCAAAGCCGAAGGCGCGCAAAATCTTCTCAGGCGGGCAAAAATCACAGCCCTTTCAGTTCGGCTACCGGCAAGCCGGTTACATCGGCAATTTGTTTAAGCGGCATCCCTGTTTTTTTAAGATTCGTTGCCGTAAGCCGCAAACCTTTCTCGATACCTTTCTCGATACCTTTCTCGATACCACGCGCTTCAAACTCGGCGGCTACTCCCATCCGTTCGAGCGCTTCATAAAACTTTCTTGTTTCGTTCATTTTCATTACCTCCATTGCATCGTAATTCGCCTTTAAAATGACATCTAAATAGGCTTTTATGTGATCCGAATTTATATAGGTATTGCTTGCCTGTAGTACTTTTTCTAATGTCAGGGGCTCCAGGCCGTTATGTAAATCTTTTAGCCATATGTTTTCATCTTCCGACAACTGCTTTGTTTCAATAATTTGTATGGGGAAAAGACTGCCGGTTACCTGGTACACTGCTGTCCGGTTTAATCATAGTAATCCCTCAAAAAGAAGCTGAGGAGAGTATATTTCAGGCGGCGGTGCTGTATTGGTACATAGTCCAAAGACTGAGTTTTTTGAAAGCAATGTTGTCTTAATC
>BNVF01000067.1 GCA_025997895.1 Spirochaetia bacterium | reverse complement strand
CCGGTATGGGTTTGGATGACAGCGGTAAGATATTGTCCCTAAAACTGGACGCCGCAGGTAACTTGCCGCTTACCGCATCCGACATTGAGCAGTGCCAGATTACCATTGCGCTGGGCGGCGATATTGAACGCCGGGGTTCACCGGGGGTCAAGATAATGCCCCGGCAGGAACTGGTGTTCACCATAACCACCGCTTCATCAGGGGTGAGCACCCTTTTGAGCGGTCTTGGAATAACCATTGGCGGATTGCCGCCGACCGGTTATAACTTTGAGTCAACCAATTATAAATACACTATCAATACCTTTGCCAAAAGCGGAGATATCATCATAACACCCACTGCGGTCGGGGGAACTCTGGTTGATATAACCATCCTGGGGTTCGAGGGAACAGTTGCCTCAGGCGGCTTTAAAACACAGGCAATTGCCGCGGGTAAAAACACTATTCAGGTAAATATAGCGCCGAGCGGCGGATCAGTATTAAGCACTTATATCGTTACTATCGAAAACTATCCGGCGGCTGATATGCCGGAGGTAACGTTGACTCCGGCGGCGGGGCAGATAACCGCAAGCTGGGGTACGGTAAGCGGCGCTTCAAGTTACGAGGTGCGTTATTCCACCGGAAACAATCAGGACACGGCTACGGCAGTACCGGGAGCCACCTCGCCATATACTATTCCCGGGCTTGGGGCGGGGACAACGTACAATGTGTGGGTGCGTGCCATTGCGGGGAGCGTAGGCGCGCCCGTAGATAATATCCTGTACGGAAACTACAGCGTTATGAAAACCGCGACAACGTTTAGTTCCACGGCGCGGCTTGCAACCCTCTCGGTGAGTGGGACAACCTTAAGCCCCTCATTTAACGCAGACACCTACAATTATTCGGTGAACGTGAATAACTTGACAACATTGAGCGGCCTGGCGGCAACAGCGCAGAACAACGGCTCGGTTGCGGTAAGCGGCAATTCCGATTTTGTACCGGGGAGGAACCTTAACAAAATTACGATTGCGGTAACGCCGCAGGCGGGCGGAACACCGCAGAATTACAACATCACCGTAAACAACTATCCGGCGGCTGCAGCGCCAACGGTAGAGCTGACAACTCCGGCGGCAGGGCAGATAAGCGTAAGCTGGGGGACAGCGGTAGGCGGTGCATCAAGTTATGAAGTGCGTTATTCCACCGGAACCAGTCAAGACACGGCTACACCGCAGCCGGTGGATGGAGCAGGCACGACAAGCGCAAATATTACCGGACTTTCGGCGGGAGTAACATACAACGTGTGGGTGCGCGCTGTTGCGGGAAGCGGGGATAATATTCTGTACGGAAACTACAGCGCGGTAAGATCCGCTACGACCTATAGCTCCGTAGCGCGGCTTTCGGCGTTGACGTTAGGCGGCGGCGCTTTGTATCCTGTTTTTAGCGAGGAGCAGTATAACTATACGGTAACGCTGAATAATCAGGCGGCGCAATACAATGTAACTCCCACGGCAAAGAACAACGGGACTCTGGCAATGACGCTGAACGCCGTGTCCCAGGGGACGGTAACGTCCGGCACGGCAAAACCACTGACTTTGGCAAAGGGGAGAAATACAGTAAGTATCGCGGTAACACCCCAGGCGGGAGGAACGCCGCAGACTTACACGATTACCATAGACAACTATCCGGCGGCTGCCGCGCCAACGGTAGAGCTGACAACTCCGGTGGCGCAGCAGATAAACGCAAACTGGGGGACGGCGGTAGGCGGCGCGTCAAGTTACGAGCTGCGTTATTCCACCGGAACCAATCCGGACACGGCAACACCGCAGCCGGTGACGGGAGCAGACACGACAAGCGCGGTTATTACCGGACTTTCGGCGGGGACAACATACAACGTATGGGTACGGGCGATCGCGGGGAGCGAGGATAACGCCCTGTACGGCAATTACAGCGCGGTAAAATCCGCGTCAACGTTTAGCTCCACAGCGCGGCTTGCGTCCTTGACGGTAGGCGCAGGAACTTTAAGCCCTGCCTTTAACCCTGAAACCTTCCTGTACTCGGTGAACGTGAATAACCTGACAACATTGAGCGTAACGGCAGAGACGCAGAACAACGGGACGGTAGCGGTAAGCGACAATTCCGATTTTGTGGCGGGGAGGAACCTCAACAAAATCAATATTACGGTAACACCCCAGAACGGCGGGACGCCGCAGAATTACACGATCACCGTAAACAACTATCCGGCGGCTGCAGCGCCAACGGTAGAGCTGACAACTCCGGCGGCAGGGCAGATAAGCGTAAGCTGGGGGACAGCGGTAGGCGGTGCATCAAGTTATGAAGTGCGTTATTCCACCGGAACCAGTCAAGACACGGCTACACCGCAGCCGGTGGATGGAGCAGGCACGACAAGCGCAAATATTACCGGGCTTTCGGCGGGGACAACATACAACGTATGGGTGCGCTCTGTTGCGGGAAGCGGGGATAATGCCCTGTACGGAAATTACAGCGCGGTAAAATCCGCCACGACCTATTCGACAACCAATTTCCTTACCGATCTTCAGGTAGTCGGCGACGGAATCCCCCAGCTGCGGACCAGCCTTCACCCCGAAGTTACCACCTATTATCTCGATGATTATCTAAGTTATTCCTCGCCGGCTCCCCAGGTGGTCATCAACGCGGAATCCGTTTCCACCGCTCAGGTAAACATCAATGGTCAGGGGTATCAGGCATCTTTGTCCAGCAGAGACGTGAGCCTGAGCCTGAGCGTCGGCCTGAATGAAATCCCCATCAAGGTAAAGTCCCAGGCGGGAGCTGAAAAAGAATACAAGGTAAAAATCTACATGAGGCCCCCGGCGCCCACGCTAAACAACTTGGTAGGCAGAGCCTCTTCGCCCAATATCGAGGCGAGCTGGGCGCAAATTTCCTACACAGGCACAAAGGGTTACCAACTGCAGAGCAACACCGTTGGCCTTGGCGGAAGCTCCTGGGTGGAAAAGGGAAATACCACGACAGCCACGACTCCCAGCATCGCCGGAACCTACTATTACGCGTATGTGCGGTCATGGATTACCACCAGCGACAGCGTAACTCTGTACAGCGATGCCAGCGCGGAGAAAACCATGGACACCACGGCGGAACTGACCGACATGATGGCGACATCAGTAAACATAGGACCTATGGTGGAGCCCTTTTCCCCCTCTACTTTAGTATACAATCTACCCCGTGGCGCCTATACGACCACTAACCCTTATGTTGACATAATGGCAACGGTAAGCAGACCACTCTCTACTATAAGAACTTCGGGGAACAACGGATCATCCGATTTTGATCCCGGACAAACCACCAAGAGGGTAAACAATGTTTTCATGCACAACGGACCAGACACTGCGGTTTTTGAAAATCCCCTGAAACTGACGGTATCCGCGCAGCACAAGTATTATACGAAAACCTACACTATTAATGTGCGCCGCAACGGCGTCAAGATCACCGGTACGACAACGTCAACAACCAGCGAATTTAATTATTTCGCAACCATGAACGACGCTTTAACCGCCTGTAACAACTATGTATTCCTCGCCGATGGGGATCATATAATAAACGGCACCGTTAATCTTCCTCCTCAAGGAATGATTTGCGCCGCACCCGAAGCAAGGGCGGTAGTGAAGCGTGATTTTACCAACGGCTCAATTCTTACTTTTACCGGGACCAGGGCGGATGAGCAGAAGTTCTATTTCAACAGAGAATCCACCAAGGGCGCTTCGGGTACGCTCGTTATTGACGGCGCCAACCAGAACGCCAATGACACGGCAATCAAAATTGACGGTGCGTATGAGGTGATTTTCTATCCGGGCGTGATTATCCAGAACAACCAGAACACCGGCAGCAGCGCATATGGCAGCAGCGGCAACGGCGGCGGTATTTATGCCCATAACATTTTTAAAGGCTCTTTATCCGGCGTTGTTATTCAAGACAATTATGCATCGGGTGACGGCGGGGGTGTATATGTGTATAACGACCAGTACTCAACGTATAGCGGGCTTGATATTTCTGGCGCGATAATCAAAAATAATCAGATACCCGGCGGTTATGGCGGTGGCGTTTATATTGATGACCGATTTAATGATTTTATAAATTTAATTCCCATAACTGTGGAGGGCAATACTATAAACGGCAACGGTTGGGGCGGTGGAGTGTATGCAACTGGTAAACCGGTTAAGACAGACTCCAGTAGCATTATCCATAATAATAAAATTACTGGGTCTGGTGGTGGTGGTGGTGGGATTGCTGTTCGTAATGGTTTTTATTCCGGCAGTATTACAAGCTATATAGCAGGCAATCTCAAAGGAAGTGTTGCAGACAATATCTTTAATTTTTAGTAGAAAGAAGGGGGCGGGAACGCGAACCACTGACCACACAGACCTTACGGACTTTTAGTTCCATATTTTGGCTTTTGTCCGTGTTGTTAGTGTGTACGCACATGGTGACAGGCACCATTTTTGTGGATCATATTTTCCTATTAGCAGTTCTGTCCATTAACAGCCGTCCCATGACAGCCGCCAGAGTCTGCTGAAACATAATGCCCAATAATGCCGGTAAGACTGCGCCCTGGGCAAAAAAATCCACCGCAATAGTGGTTACTGCACTGATGTTGCGGAGACCGCCGGCAAAGAAAATGGAGACCTGTTTTTCAGGATTCATCCTGCCCGCAATACCGGTCAGTTTTGAGAGCATATAGCTGATTATCGCCAGCAGGATGCAGAGGGCGGCGATGCCCCAGATTCTGGGTTCGTCAAAATGTAGTTGGCGGGCAATGGGCGCAGAATTGGCGGCGATTACTCCCGCAAGGCAGATTTTGGAGAGGGGTGAAAGATAGGGGGTAACAAGAGAGGGGATTTTTCCCCGGCTGAGTTCGTTGGTGGCGACGCCAAGGATAGTGGGGATCACCACCATCAGGCACAGGGAGACGGCTATGCCGGTCATGTTGATTGTTACCTTTGTTCCCATGAGAATCGATACGGTGCCTGGTATCACCAGCGGCGCCAGCATGGTGTCCAGCAGGATCAGGGTAAGGCAGAGGGCGGGATCTCCCCGGAACATGCTTACCCAGATAAATCCCGATACCGCAGTGGGCCCGGAGTAGAGCAGGATGAAACCGGCTATGGTGTCTGAGTCTCCTTTGAAAAACAGCGAAGAGACCAGCATCGCTATCAGCGGCATGATTACATGGATGGAAATGAAGCATAAAATCATGGGCATGGGGTGGCGTATAACGCTGCCGAATTCTCTGGTACGCAGTTTCAGCGCCCCTGAATAGGTCATCAGACCGAACAGCAGGGTAATAAGGGGGCGCAGGTGTATGAAAATATGGGGCAGCAGAAACCCCATCACGACGGCCAGGGGAGGTATGATGGGCATTAAACGTTCCAACCCACGATTGATGCCATTTGCGATTTCCGAGGGCCTTTTAAAAGAAGACATGATGATTCCTTATAGTCCGATATATTCGGCGTATATTGATTTTGCGGCGCCCGGATCCTGCATCTGTCTGATGATAGCCCTGCCATCGCTGAACAGGTTGAAGGATGCTTTGCCGTCATTGAACGTAAGCATAAAGGGGCTGCGCCGCACTGCGCCGGTTTTTTCAAGTTTTGCGGCAAATTCTTCCAGATCGATTTTGGTTCCTGCTCCGGGGATCACTTGAATCGCGTCCTGCCCGCAGAGACTGACCGTGTGAGCGCCCGAAAGTTTTCCCAGTAGCCCGTACTCCCCTTTGCCGCAGACCGGACATTCGGGATTTTTTTGTACGGTGATATAATCCACCGAATTGCCCCAGAGGTCTATTGAAAGGTACTGCCGTGAGACATCCGGTGAGCCGGTGAGTATTTTTACCGCCTCCGCCGCCTCAAAGCAGGCGACGATTCCGGTAACCATATTCAGCACCCCGGCGCTGCTGCAGGTCGGATAGGAACCGGCGGCGGGCATCTCCGGAGAGAGACAGCGGAAACAGGGGCCGCCGGGCAGGATGTTCATGCTGCTGCCCGAAGCGGCGATGGCGCCCCCGTATATCCAGGGAATGGTATGTTTGCAGCAGGCTTCGTTCAATAGAAATCTAAGTTCAAAGTTATCCGACCCGTCCAGCACCAGATCCGCGCCGGCGATACATTCTTCGATATTAGCGGCATTTACATCGGCGATAAGCGGCTCAAGCGCAACCGTAGAATTGATCTCCGCCAGGTGTTCCGCGGCGGCGACAGCCTTGGGGCTTTCCCGCCGGGCATCCTCCTCGGTGTAAAGCACCTGGCGCTGGAGGTTGCTCAGTTCCACCAGATCCCGGTCAACAAGCCGGATACGGCCCACCCCGGCGCGGCAGAGGCTTTCGGCAATCACCGTGCCCAATGCGCCCAGCCCAAGGATCGTTACTCTGGATTGGAGGAGCTTTTCCTGCCCTGTCCTGCCGATTTTTTCAAAAGCCGTTTGCCGGGCGTATCTGTCCACCGTATCTGCCCGCTCAGCCGCCACCGCAGATCGGCAGGAATGAAACCACATCTCCCCCGCGCAGGGCGGTTTTGAAATGTCTGAGTTGGAGGACACTTTCACCATTAACCACGATGAGCATGGTTTTCGCTTTTTTTTCAGCTTCCGCCCCAAAGCCTTCCCGGATATGCCTCAGCACGTCCCGCACCGTCGCCGCTTCAAACTGTTCTTCCGCAAGCCCGGTGAGGGCCGCCAGTTGCGCCCGGTATCGTACCTTTATGTTATCCGCCATGTTCAGCCTTCCTCAATCTTCAGCCGCTTCAGGGTTCGCCTGGTGGGGATTCCCGCGGCGTCCCATCCCCGCACCTTGTAGTATTTCTTGAGCATCTTCTTTAGGGGAATTTCGCTGAGTCGGCCAGGCAGGGAATCGTCTGCGGCGCTCAGGCCCTCCCGCAAATTGAACAGCCGTTCCAAATTATAGCTCCGCTCCCCCAGGATGAGGAAGCTGCCGGTATACATAGGGAAGCCTGTGGCAAGGCGCAGCGCCTCGGCGTGGGGAAGCAGGAACAGCGAGCTGAAATGCAGCAGCGGCTTCATTGCCAGCATCATCCGTACCGCCCCCCCGGCATAGGTCATAACCTTTCCCGCAATCCGGGTAAAAAGGTGATTGGGGCCAAGGTTGAAAAAGATAGCCGGTACAAAGGTCTGGGCGGTAAAAAGGCAGAAGCCCGATGCAGACACCGCTTCCAGGGCATCCTGCATGAACACCGTCAGCTCCGCCTTGCCCGCCGGGCTTTGGGCGTCGGTGGAAAGCACTCCCACGGATTCCAGCAGGGCCAGGTAGCCGCCGTTCAGGTGGCAGCCGCCCCGGTTGCTCACCGCGTAACCCAGGCCCATGCCCACCGAGCGCCGGGGTTCATAAGAGGCCATTTCCAGGCCTTTGGAGTGCATGGCGAATTCCTTGCCGCCGTATTTTTCGCTCATCCATTTGCTGCCGTTTGCCAGATCCGAATAGATACCCTCCCGCCCGGCGATTTTGCGGAGCGTCTCTTCCAGATTGCCGGTTTCGCCGAATTCAATGCCGAAATCCGCCATGCCCTGCTCCTTAAGTTCCATTGCAAAGGCGATGGAAGAAGCGACTGAAATGGTATCCATTCCCAAAAGGTCGCAGATGTAATTGAGATCGATCACCTTTTGCAAATCCGAGGCGCCGATGTTGGGGCCAAAGAAACCCGCAGTCTCATATTCGGGGCCTTTTATTTCACGGGGTTCCGTTGCCGCGTCATTGCCAGCAGGGTCACCGCTTGCGGCGTGGGCCGGGCCCATGACCCGGCGCTCGCAGCGTATGGGGCAGCTCACGCAGCCGCTGTTCCTTGTAAGGAGGGTTTCCGCCAGGGTTTCGCCGCTTACCGTGTCGGCGTCGGCAAAACGGCCGTAACGGAAGTTGCGGGTGGGCAGCGCCCCGGAAGCGTTAGCCTTGTTCACCAATCCGGCGGTGCCGTAGCGGGGCAGGGCGTCCCCGGTCATGGGATGATTACGGATAAAGCCCACCCATTTTTTGATAAACCGGTACAATTGTTCCCGGTGTTCCGTCTGCGGCATCCCGGTTCCGTATGCGCTGAGGGCCTTGAGGTTTTTGGAGCCCAGAACCGCCCCGCCCCCGCAGCGGCCTGCCATCCGCTCGCCGCTGGCAGCCGAGGCATAGCGCACCAGGTTTTCCCCTGCCGGGCCTATCACCAGTTTGCCGTGATGGGCGGGCAGTTTTTCCTGCACCACCTCGGTATCAAGCCCCCAGAGTTCCCCGGCGGGCAGTACCGAAACAGCGCCGTCGATTATTTCGATCCGTGAGGGCTGCGCCGCCTTGCCCGTTATAATGAGACCGTCAAAACCCGCTCGTTTCAGCATTACCCCAAAAATGCCGCCGCAGTTGGAGGAAGCTATTCCCCCGCTGAGGACATTTTTAAAGGACATATTGAAACGGCTTGAAGAAGGGGCGCCGGTTCCGTTCAGGGGGCCGGTGTTGATAATGAGCACCGCAGCGGGATCAAGCGCCCCGGTTCCCTGTGGCATCAGGTCCAGCAGCAGCCGGGCGGCCAGGGTTTTGCCCCCAATGTATTTGCGGTAATAAGCTTCGCTGATGGGAAACTTTTCCACCCTGCCGGTATCAAGATCGATTTTGGCGTACAATGGTAGTGTCATTTGGCGGCATCCGTTACAGGCTCGCTAACAGCCCCCATTGCAATTGCCCCCAGGGGGCAATGCTTTTCGCAGATGCCGCAGCCAACGCAGTTTTGGGGCACAAAAAGCTCGGCGTGTACCTGAATATCCCCACGGGAGCGGGGCAGGGAGATCCGCAGCGCCCCCGGCGTACAGTCCTTGACGCAGATCGCGCAGGCGCTGCAAAGCGCTTCGTTTACCACCGGCTTTGGCCATTGCTGCCGTTTTACCGGCGCGCAACTTTTTCCCTTTCCATCAATAACCGCCCCTTTGGGACAGACGCGGCCGCAGACTCCGCAGCCAACGCAGCGCGCTTCATTGATACTATGCACTTTGCCCCGCTCACCAGAAATGGCAAAGACCGGGCAGGTCTTTACACAGGCAGTGCAGCCGATGCAGGTTTCTGTTATGCGATACGATGTTTTTTGCAGGCTTTCAATGATCCGGCGGAAACGGGCTTTATTGTAGATCACCGGCACCGGGTAGATGGGATTGCTCTCTTTGCCGGCCCATTTGCACATCTGGGGAATATCCTCGTCTTTTATGCAGTCAAAACTCCTGGGGATACCCATGCGCTCGTTCATGGCGTAAATGGCGTTAATGAAGATGCAGGCCTTTTCCGCCTTGGTTTTTCCGTCTCCCCGGGATACAAGCCCTGCCGTTTCGGCCAGTATAGCAAGTTTTTTGTGAGCCGCCTTTCCGTAATCTTCCAGCACTTTCGGCAGTATAATTGCGTTTGCCAGGCCGTGGGGGGTATTGTACAGCCCGCCCAGAGTGTGGGCGATAGCGTGGATATTGCCCACACCCGCACGGGTAAAGGCAAAACCCGCCTTATAGGAAGCAAGGAGCATGGCCTGCCGGGCGGTAATGTTTTTCCCGTCTGTGTAAACCTTCTCAAGATTATCGAAAATGATCTTCACCGCTTCCAGGGCGAAGCGGGAGCTTTCTTTGGTGTAGTAGGTCCAGCAGAGGTACGCTTCCACCGCATGGGTCAGGGCGTCCATGCCGGTGGCGGCGCTTATCGCCGGGGGCAGGCCCAGCGTCAGTTCAGGATCGAGTATCGCATAACGGGGGATGAGACTGAGGTCCATAATGGCGTACTTGTGATGGGCCTCGGTATCGGTGATCAGGGCGGCGATGGTGGTTTCGCTGCCGGTTCCGGCGGTAGTGGGAATAGCGATAAAGAAGGGGATCCTTTTCAATACCTTAAGGAGTCCGCCGAGTTGGTTTACGTTTTTTCCGGGACGCACTATCCGGGCGGCAGCTCCCTTGGCGGCGTCCATTGCGGAACCTCCCCCAAGGGCGATTATGCCGTCACAGCCTTCCGCAAGGTAGCGTTTTTGAATGGCATTTACCGTATTCACCGAGGGGTTCGGCTCCACATCGCTGAACAGGATATATGGAATCCCCACACCATCCAAAACATCCGTAACCCTGCCGGCAATACCGGCATTAACAAGCCCCTTATCGGTTACCACCAGGGGTTTTTTCACTCCCCCCTGTCCCAGCAGTCCGGGAATTTTACCAATGCTGCCCGGCCCTTCAACAAGAGTCGCTTTCCGCCAGGGAAGGACCCTTGCCCCAAGATTAAAAACAAACTGAAATATTCTACAAAAAATTGCAAACATATTCATACCAGCCTTTCAATTATGATAATACAAAAATCGTCTCATTTATTGTCTCCCCCGCGCGGACTCCCCGCGCATCGGGTTCCCTGGTTCTTGGATCAGTTGATTCCCCAAAGTTAATTCGTTTTTCCCCGTATAACCTCAATATTTTTTTCAATATGCGCTTCCATCAGGGTTTCACATTCCGCCTTGTCGCCTTTTTTCAGGGCATCAATTATTTTCCGGTGGAATGAGGGTCCGGTACGGCCTGCCAGATGCACAATATCCCGCATGGCGGTGAACAGAATCTCGTGAAGCAGATCAAAGACCTTGATGATCATTGAATTTTGGCTTATCCGGGCCAAGTGACAATGAAAGGCAAAGTCTGCCTTGATAAATTCATCAATGCTGCAGGTTTCATCGATCATGGTAGTATAGGTTTCTTCCAAAACGGCAAAATCCTCAGGGACGATCTTCTCCTGCGCCAGGCCAATAGTCCCTTTTTCAACGATTTTCCGGTATTCCATAACGGTTATAAGGTCCTGGTTTTGCTGAATCATGATTAAAGGATGCAGAGTATCAAGATTCCGGCTAATCGAGAATTTTTTAACGAAAGTTCCGCCCCCCTGTTTTGTCTCGACCAGTCCCAGAATCTCAAGCTGCTGCAGCGCCGCCCTGATGGTAACCCTGCTGACTCCAAACATGGCACAAAATTCGTGCTCCGAGGGTAATTTTTCCCCCTCCTGCCACGTACCTTGCATAAGCTTTTCTTTAAGTGCCGCATAAACCTGCGCCCGCAAGGATTCGGTTTTTATTTTCTGAATATTGTGCATATTCGTCCTTGTTTTGTTTTTATATACTACCTTAACCAAAATTTCCTCCGCTGTCTATAAAAATTTGACAATCTATACAAATCCCCAGAATTTCAAAAATTTTTGTTGACAAATCCTTTTTTAGGGAGTTATAATAAAAATGTGTCAAAACGTTTTGACATAATTTGATTGTTTATGGAGGTACGGAAAAATGAAAAGATTAAGCGTTTTTTCCTTGCTGCTTATTATGGTACTTATTTTTGGCTTGGCAGTATGTAGTAACCCTACAAACGGAGATAATGGCAATGAAACCAAGGCGCCTTTTGAGTTTACCCCGATTTTGCAGGATGTATCAGGAATGTTTCATGGCCTTACGCCCCCGGCTGCCAATCCTTATACGGGTGTACCTTTGACTGGCGTATATAGCGTTTATATTCCTACGAATTTTGAACCAGGCCATGCGGCAGTGATGGTTCTTCCTCCTGATGGGATAGATTCTGAAGCTTTTGTCAATTCCGGTGAAGGTCAAAAGTGGAAGGCTGTGGGTGATAAATACGGTATTGCCATTGTAACCGTTGGTCCGGCAAATGGTGGAACATGGAACATTTCTGACGATGCCAGCGGACGTAACGACACTGCTTACCTTAAAACAGTCTATACCCAAATGAAGAATAAAAATCAAAATACGAACAGCGCTCCTTTTGATTCCGAGTCCCGGGCTATTTATCTTGTAGGGTACCAAGAAGGTGGAGCTGCAGCCCACAAATTTGGCGCCGCCTGGTCGGTTATATTGGCCGGCCTTGTTACTTTTGATTCTTCGGAAGTACCGGCAGCAACCCTGAATACTATCGGGAATGACTTATGCTATCCCTTTGCTCAGGATGGAAATAGTGTAAGTGGACAAGCGGCAATCAATTTGGCAAACAAAAATGTTCCGCTTCCTGTATGGATTATCAAAGGAAGCGCTGATGCCGCCTCCCTGGTAAATTATTGGGTTGCCACAGATGAGGCTGTTTTGGGGATCGGGAATGATCTTGCCCAGGCAGTTTATGCCAACGGTCCTAACAGGGTATGGGTTACGGAGAGTGCAAATGCCGCTTCTCTTTCGCCGGAAGTTGTGTATACCAAATTCCTCTCCCAGGTACAGCGTTTCTTGGGCAACCCTGGCGGAACGTTGGAATGGACAATAGATATTGTTAATGACGGTAAATACGGGTTTTTCAAGGCTGAAATAACATTAGGCGGGAAAATAAGAAGGTATGTTACTTACATTCCTCCTTCCTACCGATCCGGCAATTCCATACCGCTTGTTTTAGCTATGCATGGATACTCAAGCTGTATAGAAGCATTCATCGGAGACAGCCGTTGGCATAATGTAGCGGACCGTTATGGTCTCATTGTTGTATTCCCCCAAGCCTATCCCAACGGGTATACCTCAAGTGATACTCTTATCTCCCAGGGCGCAATAGATATGCCTACCTGGCATACTTACGATTATCAGCTTGATGCAAATGCCACCGATGACGTGGCTTTCCTGCGGGAATTAGTACAAATATCCAAACAAAAATACAGCATTGACCCATCCAGGGTTTATGTTACCGGCCATTCCAATGGGGCTTCCATGGCCTCTAAAGCGGCCATTGAGGCGGCGGATATTTTCACTGCTGCCGCCCCTGTCGGTTTCTTCCAGTTATTTAATTATGGCAGCACTCCTGCGGCAACCAATCTTATTCCGGTATGGGTTTTTATGGGACAGTATGACGTATTCCCATATGCCGTGAATTCCTATGGCCAGTCGACTATTTCTTACTGGGTAGCCAGGAATCAGACTACAGATACATACAGTGCTTCAGCCCCCTGGGGCGCTTCAGTAACAGGGACCGATAATACCGGAAGGTATGTCTCCTGGTCATGGTGCCAAGGCATTGCGCCGCTATATAGGTATACCCAGGTTGCCAATGCAAACCATTCCTATATGCCGTATGAATCCGAATTAATATGGATAGATTTCTTCTCAAAATACGGCAAGCAGAATGGTGATCTGTATTATGAAGGAGCGAATATAGGCAATCCGTACTGATTTTACAAAAATTTATAACCGCGAAGTCGAGAAAAGCTATGCCCTTTGCTTATGCGACTTGCGGTTAAATTTTTTGTTGATAATTTTTTTCTTTTTATATGATTAATCGATGTGAGATTTTATATATAGGAGGAAGCTATGAGAAAGAAGATTACTTTTATGAAAATTTTTACTATCTTTCTGGTAATCGGCCTGATGTTTACTTCATGCGATCAGCCGGTCGGCGATCAGCCAAGCAGCAATGCGCTGCTTTCCGGCGTGACCATATCCGGAGTGCAAGCTGATTTGGGGAGTCCGTCTACCGATTGGCGGGCAGTATATGACGGAAAAGTTACCCTGACAGCAGAACAAGCCTCTAATGCCGCTGTTAAGGCCAGTATCAGCGGTAAAGGTGCAAAGGTTTATTTAAGTGTAGTAAAAGCGGATGACCTTGAAAGTATGCCGATTTTTGGAACGGCTTCTGGTTTCACTTTCAGCAGCTATGATTCTCTGTACATTGAGGTTTTTTCCGCCAACCATGATGTGGTTATTTTCTATAAAATTGTTATTGAAATTTCCGATCTGGCGACACTTAAGAGCGTAACTCTAAGAGCGCCTACCACTCCGACAAATAGTGTTGAGGACAGGGTTGCTTCTTCCCTGGGTACTCCCGCGACTACATGGAGCGCTGCCGCTGCCGGAGAAATTATTACCCGCCCCGGTTTTTTTACTGCCAATATTGTCGCGATTCCGAATAGTCCGAAAGCCGCTTTGCGTTACGGTACGGCAGCAACTGAAGGTACAGAGCCGGTTTTTGCCACGAACAACACCCTTACCTTTGTTGCCGATGGGTTCATTTATATTGAAGTTACTTCCGATGGTCCTGTGCCGGTTGTTATTATTTATAAAATCCTGGTAAAGATAAATAACAGTAAAACGGATCTTGATGACATACTCATTGGTGGGGTAAGCGTTAAAAACTACCTTGGATCCCTTGGAACAAAGGGCGAAGTCCATGGGCGAGTTGACAATTATGCCGGGGTTTTCTCTATCCCGCCTGCTGGAGCTGTATATGCTGCCAGTCTTACAAACCCGGTAATCACCGTAACTCCCCCCTCAGGCGTTATTTTAGGAACGGATTTAACGGTAAAGTATGCCTGGAGTTATCGTGAATCAGAAGATATGCCTTTGGCTGTTGAATGGGCAAATTCCATTACCGGGACGGTACCAAACGGCAGTTACATTGGCGTCAAGGTAACTGCCTCCGATGGTTCGGTGGGGTACTATAAATTCCGTGCCACAGTTACCGGAGCGCGGTCAGATACTCCGGCTATTTCGAATATTACCTTAAATGGAACCAACATTACCGCAAGCTTAGGCACTTCGGACGTCAATTTTGTAACAGCTAATGAAGCAGTTAATCTCGGAATACTTAACCTTACGTCCTACAGTCTTAACAGCGCTGCATCTCATACTTTTGAGGCTATTTTATCGGACCCAACAAAAGGAGCCCAAGTGGGGTACAGTCTTCCCAAACAACCAATACTAAGCGGCGGTAGTTTTAATGTCCCCGCAGGTTGGAACACGGGTATCTTCACCCTGAACGGTGGGGAGAGATTGGTTATCAGGGTTTTGGCGGAAGATGGAATAGAAGCCCTGTATTATGTTCTTAGTGTTATCCGCTGATAAAAGGAGAGTACTGATGAAAAGCTTTAGCAAAATCTTTATTCGTGCGTTACTGGCTTTATATTTCATTTTTGTGTTTGTAGCATGCAAGCAGCTTGGCGATCCCGATCCTGACGGTCCGTATGCTCCCGGACTTGGCGGTCCCGGAGGAACCAGTGTTCTCTCAGGCGGCAATAACACCTCCAGCAAATTGCCGATTTTTGATATAAATAATCTACCGCCTGTAAGCACCTGGAATGACTTTGGCGAAATTGTTCCTCTCCCCAATCCCTTTTACATGGCCGATGGAGCCAAAGTTGCTTCCGAAAGCCAATGGCCGGCACGCCGGGAAGAGCTTAAAAAAACAATTGAATATTACTGGAGCGGTTATTATCCTCCTCCTCCCACAAGGGTAGAGATTAGCGGCCCCGGAGCTACAGGCGCGGGAACAGTAACTATAACCATTTTCGCCAATGGTAAAATTGCATCATTGGACGCTGTCATTACCATTCCTGCTACTGCTCCCAATAACCAGGCGCCCGGTGTGGTAAATAAAGTTCCTGTTTTAGTATTAGATTACGTTATGCAACTTTATACCAATTTTCGTGATATTTTTACCAACAATGGGTATGCCACCATTAGTTTTTCCTCTATGACTTCCAACACAAATACAATCGCCCACCAGCTTTGGGGGGATTATCCCACTCCTTTGACCACGGCTTCAGCTTTGGTTCAGGACGCATGGTTAATAGCCCGCCTCATTGACGCAATTGAGTTAGGCGCGGGTGGCGGTTTCATAGACCCGGAAAAATTCGTAATGACAGGTTTATCCCGCTGGGGTAAAGAGGCGCTCTTTGCCGGCGCTTTTTCGCAAAGTCTGAACGGTACAAAGCTTGCCGCCGTCATGCCGATAGTGAGTGGCGCCGGCGGGATACCCGTTGAGCGGATGATAAGTCACACCACCACAAAACGTTCTCTTTATTATCTGTCTCTTGACAGCTATGATTCCGCTCCCTTGATAATGGTGGTACCTCCTGATACGCCAAATGCGATTATGTTGCCTATTAATAACGGTATCCAAAGTAAATCCCAATGCCGGGACGAAGAACCTGCATGGTTCAGCCAAATATTTCAACGTTTTGATGACACTCATCCTGAGTGGAGAACCAACTATTATCGTGATCTAACTGGCTACGGTATTCTTGGCACAACCCCATTTGATTCTCATTTTCTAACATCCATGGTGGCACCCAGAGGCCTCTTCATCGTAGACGTTTTTGGTAATAACTGGTCCAACCCGGAAGGTGAGTACATGACATACCTTGCCACCAAAGAAGTATACGAATTCATAAACGCTGACAAGAATATCGGCATCCGTATCTATGATTGGCCTCATGGAGCACCTGCACGAGCGTTTTATGACTTTGTAGATTTCTGCAATCAATACTTTAACAGACTTGATTCTGGCCTTAACTACACCCGCCTAAAAGATAGTAGTATAGACCCCGCCGGTTCAATTGTTCCGGTGGCCCCCGCTAATGGGAGCATTTTCTATGACACCGATCCGAAACAGGGCGAAGCGCATATCATTACCTGGTTTGATCCCCGGACACGGGATCCCGATGGATATATGGAATATACCAAGCTGAACTGGGCAAATCCCAAAAAAGCCGCCGGATCTTCTGTAGCCGCCCAGGTAAAAGCATACTTTGACGCGCATCCGGCTGAGATATTGCCGAATTCAATTTTTTTGCCTGAAGAATTATGAAAATTGGTAAAAATTTTCATGTAAAATTTTTGTTGACAAATCTTTCTTTTGGTGCTTATAATAAAATTATGTCAAAACGTTTTGACAATATTTTATTATTTATGGAGGAATGATGATGAAACGGAATTGTTTTGTAGTATTAACCATGGCGATCTTCTTCAGTCTGGTGGGGTGCGATACCTCGGGTGATTCTTCATCCAGTGTACCGCCTCATTATACACCAAGTGGTGATACACCGCTTACTGTTAAAAGGATTGAGGATCTTGGCGCCGAAGTAGGGTGGGCCAGTGGTAATGCAATAACTGCTGGAAAAGTGAGCGCTGATGATGAAGCAGGTTCTATTTTCCAGGGGCTTTATTCCCAGGATCAAACAGGAGCTCTCTCAGGAAGAAAACTCTATCTCTATGTATCCCCCACAGTAAGGTATCGTCAGGGCCAGGTATTGATAGCCATGCCTTCAGGCGTTGATGTTACAGACTTTCTATACGATACAGGCTGGATGAAAATAGCAGACGACAGGAGAATGTCCCTTCTTATAGCTGAAGCGGGGGGGGGGGGGGCGGGAGGATGATGAATCCGCGTATATCAACAAGGTTTTTAGTTTTTTGAATACTAAAACCTATCTGCATACAGAAAATGCTGCGTTCTACCCTGTTGTCTATGGGGATGCAGCTATTGCAGCCGCAGCCCTGGCCGTTGCATATCAATCAATTTGCTCCGGTATCGGATTTTTCGTTGAGGATAATTTTGTTATTTCCTT
>BNVF01000066.1 GCA_025997895.1 Spirochaetia bacterium | reverse complement strand
CTGCCGGATAACTGATTCTATTGTATCTGCTATAAAGACAGCGCTATTATACATAGGGGTGATTATTGAAACCAAAGGGGGCATATTCTAAAGATATTCCCGGTGCCTGGTAAAATTATTTTGAAATGCGTCGGCCATTGATCGAAGATATAGTTTATAACCGTTAATATCAAATCTTCTTGTTATTAAAAACAGCCATGAATACATAATGAATTTTAGAACTATTTTTGTTTTTTTATCATAATGAAGATAAATATAAGTTGAATTCCTTATTAAGCAAATCATACGTAATTTTGATTCTACATAGGGCAGCTTATATAAATTAAAGAATATCGGTACCAGAGCAATTCTTTGAGCAGGATGATAAAAAATAGCCTGCATGAATGTTATTGGATTAAATCCTGCCTTTTTACATCTCCAATAGTGTTCATAATCATCGCCCCAAATAAAAAAATCTTTATTAATATATCCCACTTTTTCTATACACTTCCTGGTTAATAATGCGCCATTAAATGGGATAACATAATTTATTATTTCGCCCCAGGATTCATATAGCTCTCTATAAAATATTGTTTTTACGCCATTTCTTTTTTTTGTTGCCCATGACATTTTTTTATTATCATCCAAATCAATACTAACCGGCATAACATAATCATATTCCGCAATCAATGTTAATTGTTTTTCAAGGCAATCATCAGAAGGATACCCATCATCATCCATAAGCCAAAAAAAATCGCTTTTTAAAATTTTATCTGCAATCTCCATTCCCGCATAAAAGCCCCCTGCCCCGCCCTCATTTCTTTCCATTTTCTTATAATATATATTTATTTCATCATAGGACCATTCCACCAATTGGCCTTTAGTTATTGATAATACGCCGTCGCCAAATAAAGCGGCATAGATATATTCAAATGACCCATCACTTGAATCATTATCGATAATTATTAAGGATGTTGGTTTTTTTGTCTGCCTTAGGACAGCTTGAATACATCTAAGAAGTTCATTTTTTCTATTATACGTTACAATTATTGTTGAGATTATATTCATGGTTCATATTGCTATGCAAATAATGAGCATCCGTACCCGGCGCCACCGGTTATCAGGACTCGGTAAATACCCCGTCAAAATCATAGAAAAAAGCCGCAACCCATTCTTCATCATATTTTATGATTTTATCCTCTTAGTTTATCTCTTACTTTCTTTTCATCATCAGTAATAGTCTTAATACCATCTCCAACAATATATTTAACAGAACGTATCCTTTTTTCAAGGGCGTCCATACCGCGAATTTCCAAACTTGCAGCTTGATCAGTTCCCCACATAGTATGATCAAGAGTAATATGACGCTCTATTACACTTGCACCAAAGGCAGGGGCGATCATCGCGGGGCCAAGTTCATATTCATGCCCGCTATAACCAACGATACAATTATACCGCTCTTTGAGAGTTGTAATCATCTGCAAATTCAACTCATCAAGTTTGGCAGGGTATGTTGAATTGGTATGGAATAAAACATACCCCCCTATTGCATATTTTTCCAGTATTTCAACGGTTGCATCAATTTCATCTAAAGTACTCATACCGGTTGATATGAATAGTGGTTTACCGAATTGTGTACTTGCCTTAATAAGCTCATAGTCGGTCATCTTTGCAGAGGCTATTTTTATAAAGGGAACATCAAACTGCATGATAAACTCAAGACTGGGTATGTCCCATACAGAAGCCGCCCAATCAAGAGGTTTCTCACGGCAATATTTATCTATGTAATCATATTCTTGTTTTTCAAATTCTATTTTCTTTTTATATTCAAGGTAAGTCATACTACCCCAGGGTGTTTGTCGTATTACATTTTTTTGATTTTCCGGTACACAGATATCCGGAGTACGCTTTTGAAATTTTGCGCAATCCCAACCGGTAGCCCACGTAGCATCAATGAGCTTTTTGGCAATTTGCATATCTCCATTGTGGTTTATGCCGATTTCTGCGATCAAATAAAGCGGTTCGCCATCTCCGATATATCTGTTTCCAATTTTTAATTTTTTAGCTGTCATTAATACATCCATATCTTCTCATTAAATTTTCGAGAATAATCCAGTCGTCAGGTTCATCAATTTCTATTGATGTATATTCAGGCATTTCGTATATCCCGATTTTACCACTTAGACGATTTTTTGATTCTTTAATATTACCTACTAAATTTATATAAAATGCTCCATTTTCCATTAATTGACCAGCAAAATTTTGGCGTCTTGGACGTTGTTTATAATTATAATTTTGAGACGTGCCGTTTTCATTCCAAAAAAATCGGTAATTTCTAACGCAGGTAAGCAATGAGTCATAATTATTTTGACTGTATAACTTTAATGCTTCAGAAATATGATCTGATTTTGTTAACGGAGAAGTAGCCTGCACCAACATAAATATATCTTCAGCATTCAGATTGCTTTGTTCTATATATTCAAGCATAACACTCTCTGTTGTTGCAGTATCACTTGCATTTTCAGACAAACGCCGGTATATCTTTACTTTTTTAAAATCGAATGATAATGCTGCTTGTTCTATTTCATTATGATCAGTTGCAACAATTATTTCATCAACATCATCTGTTTTTTCTAGTGCATATAAAGACCAGTATAATAGCGGCTTACCACATAATGATTTTATATTCTTAAGCGAAATAGATTTGCTGCCCCCACGTACCGGTACAAAAGCGGTTGTTTTCATTTTAGATTGCCCTATAGATCTATTTTATTTTTTCCTTGTAGACTCATTAAATCAAAACATCGGGAGCAATGGATAATTTTATTAAATTCTTTTCTTCTTAAAATTTCTCTGTAATTCTCGATAATATCATTATGAAATATTTCAGCAATGGTATTTTTGGTTAAATCGCCAATTACCATCTCGGCATTATAATCAGAACAACAAGGTGTTACTTTCCCATTCCAATCTATTGATAATTTTCCAAATACCTCAGGGCAAATCTTCAATCGCTCTTCTATCATGCTTTCTTTTCCCTTAAGATCAATCAATGTCGTTTTTTGATTTTTGGTCAATTTTGTTTTGATGACATCAATATGTTCCAGTTTTGTTTTTCCTATGGTAACTAAATCGCAATATGGATTTATAAATTTTTTAAATTCATCAATTTCATCATCGGTCTCATAAGTGGTAGTTGTTGCAATATGCATATAAGCCCCCCCCCGACCACGCAATCTGTGTGTAATTTGAATATTTTTTAGAAGTTTATCAAAACTTGAATCCTGTCTCATCTCTTGATATGTTTTCTCATTAACTCCCTGAAATGAAAACTTTATACTGTCCAAACCAGTTTTCAATAATTCGGTAATTCGTTCTTCATTTAAGAGTTGCCCATTGGTATTCAAATGAATTAAATGTCCATTACTTTTTGCTATCCTAAAAAAATTAACAATATTTTTATGTAAAGTAGGTTCACCCCATCTGGAAAAACGCAATCCCACTTTGTGTCCATTCAAATTCTTCATAATAGTTTGAAACATTTCTTCCGTCATGAATCCTTTAGCTCTTGTTGAAACACCTGTTCCTGTAGGACAAAACAAACAGTGCAAATTACAAGTATTTGTCAATTCAACATCAATACAAACCGGAAAATCATAATAGCCTTCATTGCTATTAAGTTTTGCATAAATCTCATTAAAAGGATTATTCCTTTCCCGAGAGAGGTAATTACTCATAAATGGTTCTCCTGTTAATTCATACCCAATCGCTTATTGGTTTTACAGGATTATTTGTATTATAAATACAGTTATAAAAAAATAAATTAGAGGGAATATTCTTATTCAGGAAATATGAACGTACCTGTTTCACCGCATCACAAGTCCATGCTTCTTTTAATGAAACCTTATTTAAGTCTGCAACTACAGCTTCATTGTATAGGTCACCACAACAAACAGTATAATATCCTTCTGCGGTAACGCTAAATCTGTTGAAAATTTTGTAACACAAGTGTCTGTCCACCTGATCAATATATGTACTGGTTATTACATCTGTATAATCCTTGACAGCAGATTTATGCAAAACAATACCCTGTTCCATTTCTTCATATAGTTTTCCATTCATGTTAATCGCTGGAATAGTATAAAAATTATCTATTACATTCCCAAGCATAGTATGTAAAAGCTCCGCTTCATTTTTATTTGCAATTGTTTCTATAAATGAAACAAAAATGCTTGCATCATGCGGTAGGGTATTCTTTTTACGCAATTCATCTGCCGCTATGATATTTTGTATTACCCTATCAAAATCATCCCTGCCGTGTACCTTTTTATAGGTTTCTCTTGTAGCAGCATTTACAGAAAACTTAATGCTGTCCAAACCGTTAGTCCAAAGTCTTTCCATTCTATCCTTACTTGCAAGAGAACCGTTAGTAGTAAAATATACATATTCATACCCCAAACTTTTAGCATATCCAACACAATCTTCCAGGTGTTCCGACATAAAGGGTTCGGATATCAAACAAAAGCCTAGTTCCCTTACACCCAGTTCATAGCCCTGTTTTATTATATCAAAAGCTTTTTCTTTGGACATATTTACAGCTTTTGGAGGATTATTCCGATAACAACAAAAAATACACCGGTGATTACAAGTATTAGTTAATCCTAACATCATATTTCGCGGATATGGCGGCGTCAAGGAATATTCAACAGGACGCGTCTCATTCATGCGTATTTTTTTCTCTGCTTTCTGCGAATTATCCATCATCTTTCTCCTAATTATTGACGTTAAAATACCCAACTATCGTATCACACTTTCCAATTGATGCCAAAGTATGTTCATAAGCATTATTCAATGCCGGATTATTTAAAAAATTCCACCGTGTATGCCCGCCCGGTTTACCTTCGGCAAGCCAATACAAATGATTCGACAACGGGTAGCGCTGTTCCTGTTTTATAGCTTCTATCTTCAAACCTGCTTTTTTGGCAAGCATCTGTAATGTTGTGTGATTATACAAATACAAATGTGGGCTCCAATAGGTAAAACAGGAAAAAGCCTTGCTCTTATATAAGGTCAAAAGCGCATCATCAGCATTCGGCACTTCAACAACAAGTCTACCGCCCGGTTTAAGTTTCTGTTTTAGTCTTTCTAAAATAGAAAACGGATCTTTGATATGTTCCAATACATGAAATAAAAAGATATAATCAACTGTATGATTACAATCTTCTATAGTTTGATAAACATCAAGGTTATTATTTAAAAAGTATGACTTTAATTTATTTTCAAGTTCTATCCCATATACCTGCTTTGCCGATGTTCTTGCACGCTGTAAAAATCCGCCGGTTCCGCAGCCGAAATCAAGGATGTCTTTATTTTTTATCATTTCAGAATACAGATTAAATCTTCTCTCGTCATCAAAGGCAGTATCTTTAATCCATGCTTCTATATTAACCGCAACTACATCTTCATGCATAAGCGAATCCTCATAAAAGTTTTCAGTTATATGATCGGATGAAGATAAAAATACCAAACCGCAATTTGAACATTCCAATATTTCAAGAGAATCGTTATCCCGTACTTTTCCCTCTCTTTTGTTTAATTTGGTCTCCCCGCACAAAATACATTTGTTCTTATTGGGGGGCTGATAACACATTATCGCTCCTTTTTATATGAATTCAGTATATTTACTGGCAATAATACCGTTTTCTATCCGAAGACATGGTATGCTACCAATAACCAGATATACTCCTTAAAGCATCAAGGCGCACGCAAGAGCATCTCTCATTTCCTCCAAAAACAAACCTATTTTGTTTATACAACTCATACCTATGAAAAGAAATGCCGGAATTTGAATAATATCCGCGACTTCACTGATCGGCGCTGCCTGATATGTTTCATGAATATCGGTGATTATTATTGGGCCATTATCTATTCTCTGATCTCTTATTGCCTTTTGCTATCCATTGCATAAACAGTGCCGTTTGCATGACCATTCCCGCTCCTCGCCCCATGATAATATTTCCGTACAATAGCTATTACATCATTATTATAAGTCCAGAAAGGATACGCAAACCAGGTAAAACCTTCAGGATCAAGCATCTTTAACATATCCGGGGTTTTTATCTCGTCTTCAAGTATCGTTGAATCGCTGATTGTTTCAAGATGCGGATGAGTCTTTGAATGATACTGAAGCCTGCCACCGTTTTGCCTAATTTTTTCCAAATCGTTTTTATCAAGATAATTGTTGTTTCCTTTCTCTGCTTCTTCAAGAAAATTACCTACAAGAAAAATCTCAAATGGATAGTTAAAATATTTAAGCACAGGAAGCGCATATTTTATAATCTCTTTATAGCCATCATCAAAGGTGATAACTACCTGATTTTCATCATCAGGATTATAATTATTGAGGTGAACAACATTCTTTTTCCGGATGGAAAGCATCTGACAAAGAAAAGAAAACAAGCCAACGGTTATAGGATCTTTTCCCGGAAAAGGTTTAACTTTGTGGTAGGTTAGAATCATTGTGAATCGATAGGCATTTAAAATACTTTGAACAATATTTATTTACATTATCAGCTATCTCAATTAAAATAGGTGTATATTGTAGCACTTTTGCAAAAAACTTAGGTATTTCTTTTATTTTGTATTCATGAACAATGTCATTTCTTAAATCCTTAATGGTATGCAGTAAATCTGCGGATTGAACTATTCCGCGTTTTTCAGCACGGTTCATTATATCAATAATAGTACCTATATCTTCAGATTCTACAGTATCAATGCTTCTTAATACTTTATTTACTAGCATATCGGTAGTTCTGGCATACCGTGATGTCAAAACTTCAAGCTTATCAAATTCTTCAGCAGAATAACTGTCTTTTTGCCCTATATCTTTGGTCTGCTCATACGAACGCTTCACCCAATCAATGCTCGAATTAAGGATAATAATATTTTCCTGTAGTACATCTATATGTAATTTATTCATTTTAGTTGTAGTCCTTCTTCAACTGCCAGTCTAAAAAAAGCTTCATGCCCGTCTTTTGAAGTAACAATATCTATTTTCTGTTCGCCAATTTTTTTGCAAATAAACCGCCTTACCTGTATTTTTTGCATAATATCCTTATTTATTTCTTCGGAAAGTATGGCAATATCAATATCGCCACCTTTTTTACCATCATCTGTTCGGGAGCCAAAAAGCCAAATACTAGCATTGGGATCAACGGTCCTTACAGAATCAATTATTACACCCTTTTCATACTCTGATATTCGCATTATTAAGTTACTTCTTAAGGGAAATTACGGATTGTGAATCGATAGGTATTTTGTTTTTGAACATATCTTTAAACATATCCCTATATATTTTTTGTTGGGAAATCAAATCATCGTTACTATAAGCGAGCGACTCATCACATGGTTTAAAATATTCCGCATTTATTACTTCGTCAAAAGAAAATCCATACACATGGATATCTTTAATTATATTCAAATTTCTATAAAAATAATAAAGTATTCGAGTACCAGTACTGGCAACAGTATTATATTTATTCCTAAAATAAGTAAAATATTGTACATCAAAATTCAACATTTTAATTCCTGAATTTTTATAAATAAACTGTCGTTTTTCCTTTGAAAAATTATACCAATATATACTTGTGGGTAAAATAATAAAATCAGACTTATAATAATATTGATCCTTAATTGACCCAAAACCGGTAGTAGAAATAATACTTGTTTTTCTTCCATAATCTTTTTCATAATCGTCATTTATTTCAAAATTGTTAAATCTGACAACAATATCATGACTATCAATCTCTTTGCCATTTCCTGTACCTATTTCATAGGGTCCATTGCCGACAACAGCTATTGATTTGCCGCTTATATATTCTCTAAGCTCATTTTGAACTTTATCCTGGTTTCTAAACCTTTCAAATATTTTTGCGGATATATTTATATCTTCGCTGGTTATACCAATTTCATGCGATAAATAAGCTACTGGTATAAATCCGGCAATATTATCTTTTTCAAGTATAGATTCATTTTCCAGCAATAACTTTTTTGCTTTTTCATTTTCACCCCTTAGTATTAAATAGCTGATATAACGTAATATCCCATCCGAAACGCACCATCTATCTGTGTATTTATTTATTTTCAACTTATTACATGCATTTTCCAATACAACAGCCTTTTTATCATCTTCATACAGTGGGAGAAAATATACTACCAAATATAAAAAAGCATATTCGCAGATCATTTCAACGTCAAGCAGGCGCAATAAATAATCCTGAACTGTATCGGGTGGAACACCATTAGCAGAACATGCAAACCTGGTTACTAATTTTCTTGCGTTTTCCTTAAAATCCCATTTCAGACTGACGAAATCAGAAAAAATAAAGTCTTGTGCGGTTATATCCGCAAATAAAGTTTCGTTAATCAGCGGTACTTTTATTTTATCAAAGATCAAAGGAGCATTTTCCTTTATCAAGAAAATATTTTTTAGTTTCAATATTTCCCAATGGATGTCATTAAGTTTGTTCTGTACATTCTGCATGTTTTCATTTTGAACAGCATTTATTTTCTGTTGAATATTTTCGATATTTTCATTCAAAACTTCAATATGGTTTTGCAAATTGAGCAAATACCGAATATTTTGCCTTAGATGTTGAGGGACCAGCATTTTTAGAATTGATTTAATTAATTTTTTCATCTACAAAGTCCCCTTTTACTCAATCACTTAATTGTTTTGTCGAATGACCCTATTTAAAGGGGGCATAATATGAACAGCCTTTACATGCCAAGTTACAATGATCCGCTAAATGAGTCTCTACCCTTTCCAAAAAGGGTAATTCCTGCGTCTTTTTTATACCCATTCTGTCAATTCCCTCTTTGAAACATCCCATTTTATATCATATCTTGAACCGTCTATATTACAATATTTACAAAATGGAATAGGCTTTCTAATAAATTCAAATATCTCATCTAAATCACGAGCTTTATAAATATCTATATGGTCCCTTTTTGAAACCCTTAAATTCAAATTGAAATAATTATTAAAATAGTGTATATTCGGAATCAAAGAGCATGTATACAATTTTCCATTTCTGCATTTGATGCATAAATTTGATTTATAACATTTGGTAAAACTTTCGTTTTTGTTCTGTCTGCCATTTAAATCAAGGGGAACGCAATGCATAGTTTTCAATACCTGCTCAGTGTCCCCGTAAAAATGAAACTCTACGCCGTTTGCCGCCGCTTTTTCTTTTATACCTTGATGATCAATGTTTATCGGATATTTTGTTACTACAATGGTTATTTTATTTTCCCTACAAATTTGCCAAAATGGATCCGGCATCCTAAGGAGAAGTATGCCATTGGTTACAATCTCTATTGGAGCTGTTATAAAACAATCTCTGGCAATTTTTAACGCTTCATTTATTTGCGGATGAAGAAGCGGTTCCCCTCCTGTAAGTTGTAAAAGCTCTATACCTTTCCCCATGTTAGATAGGGCTGCTATCCTTTTTAGATCCCGCTTAAATATTTCTAAGTCTGTGAATTCTTCTTCTACCAACGGGGCAAAATTATCACAACATTTACAATTCAAATTGCAATGATTTGTTAGATTATATGTCATCCTAAGCAGATCTCGCTTTGGTTTTTTATAACCTTTCCTTGGGGGGATTCTGATTACGTCATAGCCCAGCGCGTTAAGTATTTTCTTAATACACTTTTTCAGGATCCTCATTTTTCTATCCCCTTTTATTACCTTTTGTTTTATATTATACAAAAAATTTCAACTATCTGTTTTCCAGACGCCGATATTCCGTTTATTAGTGTCAAACACAACACCGATTTTGAACAGTTTTTTCCCGCTCCCTTTCCACGGCAAGAGATATTCCTTTGTGTCTATTTGTTCTAACGCTTCTTCCGCAGTTCCGTTCAGTTTAAATTCAAAGCAATACACAAAATTTTTTGTTTCTACCAGCGTATCTATACGCCCCGAGGCAATACGGATTTCAGAACGGCAGTTCAGCCCCAGCATCGTGAATATCAGATGGGTCGCCGTCTGATAGTAATTTTCCGTATCTCTTATGAGGTCATAAGGAATTGACGACAGAAATATTTGTACACTGTTCATTGCAGCATCTGCATCGCCCTTAAACAAAGCCATCGGAAGCTGAGTATATAAAGCACGGGAACTTTCATCTGTCGGCTGAAAATACTGTTCTATGAGGGACTTCGCAAAAGAAGCGCGCACTTCTTCATTCGGATAATCAAGGATAAATTGATTACATTCCTCATCATAATCCGATATGGTTAAATAGCCGCTCTGATACAGCAAAGGCACTGCTTTCATGGTTTCCGCGTCATACTTGCTGAAATCATCATATCCAACCCGCATATTGTTCAAGTCAATGATGTTAATTTTTTGACCGGCAATTAGCTTAACCAAGAAAGTCGGCGTTCCGGTTTCATACCAATAGGTTGTAAAAAATCCGTCTTTTTTAAAATGGTTAAGCAGCCCGAAGGGATTGTAAACCGTGAGGGGTTTGCGTGAAAACCGGTATCCGTTGTAAAAGCGGCGCAATTCTTCAAGGTATATTTCTCTTTTTTTACCGGTATTTTTTAAAATAGTATCGATCTCCGGCGCAAAGTTTTCTTCCAGCTCTTCCTGTGTTATACCGCACAAATCAGCATAAACCGGGTCTAAGGTCAAATCGTCAAGATGATTCAAATCCGAAAACACACTTACATGGGCAAACTTGGTTACGCCAGTAAGAAATACGAACTGCAAATACTCATCGTAAGATTTTAGTACGCCGTAAAACCCTTTCAAAGTATCCCTGATTTTCGTATGTATATCAGGCAGATCCATGGTATTAAGCAGCGGCTTGTCATATTCGTCGATGATGATTACCGCCTTCTCACCGGTTTTATCACAGGATCTTTTTATTAAATTTTTGAACTGTGTAATAACATCCGCAGAACCTAAGACTACTTCCTGTTTTTCTGCCGCGCTTTCAAGCTCGGAATTCAACACTGAACGAAGCGCTTCTATCCCCTCGGAATACACCCCCGCATTCAGATCAAACCGTATTACCGGATGTTTTTTCCAGTCCCATTCAAGGGAGTCAATGGCAAGCGCCGGATACCCCGCAATTTCTCCGAACAACTCCCGCCGCCCTTCAAAAATCGCGCCCAACGTCGAACACAATAGGGACTTTCCGAAACGCCGGGGACGGGACAGGAAAAAAGCCCTGCCGGAGCCGCTTATCAAACGGTGAATCCGCTCTGTTTTGTCAACATAACAAAAACCTTCTTTGCGGATACTTACAAAATCTTGTATACCTATGGGTAAACGTCTATTCATATAACCAGTATAGCGGGAACGGGCGGGAGGTCAAAGAGATTTATTGGTATTTTCTTAATGTACTTTTTCAAGATTCTCAATTTTCTATCTCCCCTTTATCACCTTTTGCTCCATTATCGTTTTCACCGTTGGCATCAGCCACTCAGAACCATCTCTACATACTCTGTTCCTCATATCCGCATATGTAGGGGTTATATTATTTAACTCAGGGATAGCTCCAAAAGTCAAGAATGCATGAGCATTGTAACAGTGTGATTCAGGACAATTTTTACCTATAGGCCGCCATTTAATGACCGCAGAAGGATTCTCATAAAGATTCTGTATCAATTCGCCCTGATAGCATTGGCGTAAATCACCGGATTCCAAATTTAATGTGGAAGTTAATTCCCCGCCGTAACAAAATTTTGTCTGTTTGACATTAAATACGCTTAATTTATATGAAAAAAGATTTGAATCAAAAACACCCCATGTTTTACCATAATCCTCTCTTGACAGATTTGTTAATATCGGCAACTCTTCTCGTGTAGTATCCCTGGCAACGGTAACATGGCATAAAGCGCCAAAATTATCCATACAAAAATGTTTTATTTCATCAATATGGGGAATTAATTCATCATAAGGGGTCATTTCTATGCTATAACTGCACCCGGCCTTTTTTATTTTCCTGATATTTTCCAGAAAATCATCCATCAAATTTAATCGTAATAATTCAAGATAATGAAAGGAAAATTTGAAAAAAAGCCTTTTTAACCTCCAGCGCGGCAGTTTAATTATTTCGTTGAATCTTTCATTTATAGTACCATTCGTAATAACAAAAACGCCATGACCTTCTTTAAGCAATGCATTGATTATTCCTGTCATTTCCCTTGGTAAAAGCGTTTCACCATGACCGCATAAATTTAACGCACATACACCGCCCAGTCTTTTTTTTGAGAGACATTTTGCTATATATTTAGGGGGATATTTTAATTCCGGAAGCTGATTTCTTGATGTTCCAGACTGTGTCACATAGCAATAAGGACACCTCATATTACAGGCGGTAACAGGAACAAAGCAATCAATAAACCGCTTAATCCTGATCATAAGTTACTTCTTCCCAAACACCGGGTATTTTCCACCACATCTATGCATGAGATCAGAAATTGACGCTTCTTTCGGGTTAGGGTCATTTTTCTACTTCGCCTATCTTTTAACGGAAGCTATGCGTCCCCCCCCCCCCCCCATGAAAAGATAGAATTACACACCACTGGGTTAAGGTTTGCCACCGAAAAATATACCGCAAAGAAATCATCGAAGGTATAACGATGCTCAAACAGCGACAAATCCGCCCCTACCGGTCCATACTCCCCGTCGGCAAGCCGGACTTCCGCAACATCTTTTATCAGGCTCACGTACGGCAGCCCCGCAATCGACTGCTCATACACCCCGGACAGCTTCCCGTAAGAATTATCCAGCAAATAGACCCGCTTGCCCAGCATGGCAGCCATTATCCCCACATGGAGCCGGTCCGTCACCACAATATCCAGCGTGTTAACCACTTCCGCAAATACTGCAGTCAGTACCTTCACCACACCGGCGTCCGCACAGCTCGTCCATGTCAAGGATGATAAATCCACACACTTCCCGCGTATTTCCCCGTCAACTTCGCTCACACTCTCCACATCGGAGCGGAGCAGATATCCCAGCCGCCGCCCGTCCTCAAGGGTTACCGTCTTTTCCGCAAACGCCCTGACCGCGTTTGCGCGAATATGCATACACAGGCCGTAATCCTCATACAGCTTGCCCAAAAATTGTTCCGGCATACTCAGCACATTGGTCACGATATTTTCAGACTCACGGCTCTTGAGCAGCTTCAGGTCAAGATTAAAGGCCATGTCATCGGATAATATGAATGCCGCGCCGGTTTTGTTTTTTTTCTTGTACTTTACGCAATAATCATAACTGCGCTTCTCCCGGCAAAATACCGTAAACCGTTTGTCAAAAATACTTAAAAGCTCATCGCACTCAAAAAAACTCGACGGTAAAATAACTATTTTTTCAAGGTTCGGCGACTTGAATATATCACTAACAATGTGGTAATCGTAATATTTTACAAAAAGTCCCCCGCCGCCATATACCAGACACAGATTTTTATTCTCCGGCAGTTTTTCCGCATACATGTCAAATGTCCGGTAGGCGCAGCCGAGATGATTTAAAAACTGATACTCCGCACCGGCAATTACCACATCTCCGAAATTCCCGTTATTCGGGAGAAAATAAAACTCTCCAATGCCGGCCAGCGTATCCGCCACGGCCTTGTTATACTTAAAGGGTCCGTATTTTTCCTCTGTATTATTCTCGCTCAAATTTGCAAGTACTTCCGCCTTCTTCCTGGTCACATACTCCGTAATAAACTGATTGTTCACTATCTCATGCTTTTTGAACTGCTGCTCAATGGAGTTTATCCACCAGTGATCGCTCTCCGCCTGATTCTTTGCCGTGTCAACCTGCTGCTTCACCACCGCTACCTGTTCAAGCGTCCCCGTAACCTGATTCTGCACATCGGAAAGCAGCTCCTGATTACCATCTACACGCTTGTTGGTATCGTCGACCAGTTTATTTGCCTCATCAATACGGTTATTGGTATTTTCAACCCTTTTATTGGTCTCACTCAGCCAGTCATTTACCTGGGCGATCCTGTTGTCCGCACTGTCTACCCGCTGTTTCGTCTCGCCCGCAAGCCCCTGCATTTCAAAAAGCTGGTTCTGCGTAGTAGAGAGCTGCCCATAAGCCGCCAATAGCTGGTTCTGTGCCTCTTCCAAACGCCCGTGCACCTCCACAACCTGATTCTGTATACCTTCAAGCCCCTTTTGATTGTCACCCACCTGCTTCTGCATACCGTCAAGCCACTTATGCTGTTCGTCCGCCTGATTCCTTGCCACATCAATCTGTGCCTGTATACCGTCAAGCCACTTATGCTGCTCGTCTGCCTGATTCCTTGCCGTGTCGACCTGCTGCTTCACCACCGCTACCTGTTCGCGTATCCCCGTAACCTGATTCTGCACATCGGAAAGCCGCTCCTGATTACTGTCTACACGCTTGTTGGTATCGTCAATACGGTTATTGGTATTTTCAACCCGCTGATTGGTCTCATTCAGCCAGCTATTTACCTGGGTGATCCTGTTGTCTACACTGTCTACCCGCAGTTTCGTCTCGCCCACAAACCCCTGCGTTTCAAAAAGCTGGTTCTGCATACCGTCAAGCCACTTATGCTGTTCGTCCGCCTGATTCTTTGTCGCGTTAACCTGGGCCTGTACACCGGAAAGCCACTCCTGATGGCCCTCTACCCATTTACTGGTTTCGTCGACCAGTTTATTTGCCTCATCAATACGGTTGTTGGTATTTTCAACCCACTTATTGGTCTCGTTCAGCCAGTCATTGACCTGGCTAATCCTGTCGTGGGCGCTGTCTACCCGCTGTCTCGTCCCGGAAAGTTCCTCCGTAACGCGGTTTAATCCCTCGCGGTTGCTGTTGGCTATCTGGTACACCGCATTCAGATGCCCATCAAGTTCAACGATCTGATCTTTCATGCGGTTGAACTGCCGCAGCAGCGCGACAGGATTGTAGTTCTCAAAGCGCCGCTTCCATTTCCGCAAAAAACGACCGATGGGCTTCGCAAAGGTTATGTTAAACACGCCCGGTATACCCAGAAAATCCGTAAGCAGAAGGGCTTTGCCTTCCTGCGTCCGGCACAGAATAGCCCGTACCGGTCCACAGGAAAAACTCTTCCATATGTCCAGAAATAATAGCCGTCCATAATTCCTGCGCCGTAGTGTCTCAAGGAGCGCCGTCAAATCGTCCCGCGGACCCGTCTCGTCTGCCTCAATCCGCTTCGCAATAGATGACGCCTTCCTCAGCACCCGAATCCGGCCGGCCCAGCTTCCCCTGTAGTAGTCTTCTTCCAGGAAGCTTTCAAATTTGGCCTTAATCACCGGCCGCCATGACTCAAGCAGGGCATGATCTTTGGCAAAGGTGTAGATATCATATACTTCACCCAACCGACCGGTCATCTTCCGGTGTTTCTTGTTTTTTAACTGCGTCACAGGCATACAAACTCTCTTCAAGGTTTCAAGCGACTGTATGTAGACGCTTGCTTCTATTTTTTTTAATTCACCCTGCATGATTGAATAATTTTCCGCGCTCATTTCAACGGCCTCCCGCATCCGTGGCGCAAATTGATTATTGGCGTCATACACCAGGCTGTTGTGATTATTAAATCCGCGCTTTCCCGCAAATGCCGCATGAATCAGGCACGGTTTCGCGAAACCATAGATAAGCTGAAAACTGCCGCTCGTACCATCAATGATATACCGTGTATGCGCCGGGTTTTCAGGATCAAGCAGGCACAGAAAAAAATCCGCTTCCTCCATTGCGCTGAACATATCGGGAAATTCCAGCCTACCCCGCAAATCAAAATAATCCTTAATCCGGTTCGGAAGCTCGGGAAACTGCCCCTCTCCCCCTACCACAATTATTTTGAAATTGATTATATTGTCTTCTGCCAGGCGATCCACTGCTTCAATCAACAGATCAAAGTTTTTCCGGCCGGAACTTAACATACCCACCGTAATAAACTTTACACAACCGCTGTTCTTCGATGTCAGGCGGACATCGCCGAAATAGTGCGGGTTACACGCGATGGAATGATCGGGATTACCAAAAAAATCCTCGATCATCACCACTTTATCACGCCGCAGAAAATCTTCATCAAGCCGCCCGGCGTGATGTTCGACCAGGATGATTTTATCCCGCCAGGGGTTTAACGCGGGGTATTGCTCAAATACAGTACGCTCTTTCCAGTCCCAGCCCTCATCAGGCGGGACATATACAATATGCGAGGTGATGAGAATCCGCCCATAGAGCTCAAGTTTCTCCCGCATATTGAAAAACGGGTTCAGCTCCGCTTCTTCCAGGACCCATACCCGAAGACGCTCATCGGTCAGACGCGCAAGGGGCTTCATCCACGCGAGATTCGGCGTTATAAGCACATCAACGTAATAATCCAGGTCCAGGAGATATTTTACATACCCGCCTATTACTTCCCCGTGGCAGTTATTACATTCAATCACCAGCGCCGTGTGTTTTTTAATTTCCAAATCCGCTTCCGTAATCAGCTCCATCTGATCTATGCGGCTGTTTTCGGATTTTCCCACAGTATCGGAAATACAGACGGTTCCCTTGAAGCACGGAATCGCCGTGTAGTTCTCATCTTTTAGATTATGAAATATCCCGCGGCTGTCATCCAGCAGAGACAGATCCATCTCCTGCACCTGCTCCGTTGAGTAGCGCAAAACATGCAGCCGGTCCCTTATATCCGCCTTGAGGTATACTTCTTCTATAGCCCAGAACAGAAAGGTTGAAAAAAACGCCCTATATTCCGGCAGAAAACCGTGGCCCGCGTAATAGTGGTAGAGCCGGCAAGCTACTTCAATCTTGTCCAGCCTTGCCTTTGATATGCGCGTCCCGTATTTCCCAATAATCGAACTTGAACGCTGAAAATAATGATATAAATACCCGTCTATATAATAGACTTTTTCGCATAAAGCATAATAAACCGGCGTAAACCACATGTCTTCGTGCAGCTTCCCCTCGGGAAAGATGAGCTGGTTTTCTTCTATTATTGATCTCTTGTAGAGCTTGTTCCAGGCAGTTACGGTCGCGTCCAGCAGCAGCTCATTCGATACTTCATACAGCCCGTTCCGCTTGATGGAGTGGTACATCCGCGTCTGCGCCATTGATTCATTTTCCGCTCCGTGGTTTTCTATTTCTATCTGCGCATAAAAACAGACCAGATCGGCCCCGCTCTCCCGCATCGCGTTATATGCGCGCTCGAAAGTATCAAGTTCGACCCAGTCATCACTGTCTACAAAGGCAATATATTCCGAGTGCGCATGCTTCATCCCCGCATTCCGCGCCGAAGACAGCCCCCCGTTTTCCTTATTTATGATCGTTATTCTACTGTCACGCCCGGCGTATTCCTCGAGTATTTCAACTGACGCGTCCTGTGACCCATCATTCACGCAGATGATTTCTATATCCTGCAGTGTCTGGTTGACAACGCTGTCCATACAACGGCGGAGGTACTTTTCTACGTTATAGACGGGGATTATTATGGATAGTAGGGGCATGATATTCTCTTTTACAAATATGTTTTTCATAATAGTTTATTAACGCGTCTATATTAGCATCCAGTAATATTGGTATTACAGCAACAATATCTTCATCCGGCCAATCCCACCATTTCATTTCTTTTAGTTTATATATTGTTTCATCAGGGAACCGCACTCCAATTTGTTTCGCCGGAACACCACCCCATATTGAATAGTCCGGGATTTTTTTAGTTTGTGTTACAAGTGCATTTGCTCCTATTACAGCTCCATCACCTATTTCAACTCCATTCAGTATTTTTACATCTCCACCTATCCATACATCATTTCCAATTTTTATCTCTCCCCCCCCCC
>BNVF01000065.1 GCA_025997895.1 Spirochaetia bacterium | reverse complement strand
CAGATATCCGTATGTTTTCCCTTTCCCGGATGGGAAACGCTGTCCTTACCGAAACGGCCTTTACCCTTCCTGCGGATTATGATTACTGTTCCTATGCCGATGGATCATACTTTGGGGTCTTTCACGGAAAGGGAAAAAAGCATTTCCGTGTTGTTTTCTTTGACGAGGCTTTTTCCTGGGCAAAGGAGCGGAAATGGGCGGCGGATCAGATCATCGAAGAAAACAGCTATTCTGTTACCGTTGATTTTACCAGTACTCAGTATGAGAAGGTTTTTGAGTGGGTGTTATCCAGGGGCAGCAATGCCCGACCGCTTGAGCCGCCTGAACTGGTTACGGACTGGAAGGATACCATAAGCGAAATGCAGAAACGAAGCAGGGAGGAATAGGGGATAGATTAGCCCCTTTGCTTCCTAGCTTCTTCAATACGCTCGGTACAAATCTTCCTGAATTCGTCATCCGGCGAAAGCGTTAAGGCCGTTTCATAGTCTTCAATTGCCTTATCATAGTTTTCCTGTGCAAGATACACCTGACCGCGCCATCTGAAAGTCCACGCATCATCGGCGCCAAGCCGAATGGCTTCGGTTAGGTCTGTGATGGATTCCTCATATTTCCCCTGCTGATAATACACCCGCCCACGCCCACGAAAAGCATTGGCGTAGGCAGGATCAAGCCGGATTGCTTCGGTTAAGTCTGCCATTGCTTGAAAATATGATTTTTGATCGCAATATGCCCACCCACGATTAGAAAAAGCTTGGGCATCATCAGGGTCAAGCCGGATGGCTTCGGTATAATCAGCGATAGCTTTGTCAAACATTTTTTGCTTATTATATGCATTCCCCCGCCATTTGAACTGCAATGCTTCATTAGAGTCGAGACGAATTGCTTCCGTGAATTCTGCAATGGCCCTATCATACATTTTTTGCTGGTAATAAATCCATCCGCGGCCATGAAAGAATTTGTCAACAGTGGGATCAAGCCGGATCGCCTCGGTGTAGTCCGCCATGGCTTTGCTATATTCTTTTTGCGCACAATACGCATAGCCGCGATCGTAATAGAACCCGGCATCATCGGGATCAAGCCGGATTGCTTTGGTGTAGTCCGCTATTGCTTTTTCATGCTCGCTTTGTAAAAAATACACCCACCCGCGATTATAAAAAATCCCGGCTTTACTTGCATCAAGGTTGATAGCTTTGGTGTAATCCGCCAGCGCCTTGTCATCTTCACCCATGCTTTTATACACATCGCCCCGGATCTCAAAGTAAAGGGCAGCAGTAGGATCAAGGTCGATGGCTTTATTGGCATCCGCCAGTGCGTTGTCATTAGCTCCGGTGGCCCTATATGCAAACGCCCGGCAATAAAAGCACTGGGCAGAAAAGTTATTATTGTCTGGTTCAAGGCTAATCGCTTGCGTGAATGCTTCTATTGCTTTCCCCCAATCGCCCTGTTCAATAAATTCGTGGCCTTTTTCTAAAAGTTGTTCCGTCGTCATCACCGTTGTCATCAAATCCGCCATCTTCTATGCCCCTTTATCTCCTAATGTACCATTACAGGTCTATCGTCCAATGCTAGACCGGCCTCTTTTGTCCTGGATTTATTAAGGTACACTCCGTCTGGGATGTATAGTGACCAAAGGAAAAATCACGCATGATGGCATTAGTATGTACTTAAAATATGTATCTGGCAAGTATCAGGATAGGGCTAGTGTATACAAAAGTAGACTATTTGGCTGTCTATCTCACCCTGACCGCAGACAGCTTCCTTTGGAGGCTTTTCCGGGATTGGTGCGGCGGCGGCGCCGTTAACCCACGGGGGCCATAGGTTGGAATTTAAAGTTTCTCAATCTCCCGCGCCGAAAGACCTGTACCGGCAGCTATTTGTTCCAGGGGTACGCCGATCCCCTTCAAATTATGGGCAATTTCCTTTTGGGCTTCCCTTTTGGCATGGTTGATTCCGCTGGTGTAGTCGGAAAGAGCCATTTCCCTCATCTGGTAGGCCCGCAGGGCTTCTTTGTCTGCCGAAACAAAGTCAGTCCGTTCCTGGGCCTTCTGTATAGCCGTGTCCATTTTTACTACCTCCTTAACAAGCTCCGGGGAACTGTCCTTGTCAAACCAGGACATCCACCGGTGCAATGGGTTATTCCGTATATCCTTTTCCCGTAACGCCTTGAATTTTATCATATCCACAAAATGAATTTCCAGTGCGTCTGTCAGCATCACCGCCCTGTCCGTATCTTCCCAAAGATGGAAACAGGTATGGAAATCTCCGGTTGGCAGGAACTCAAATATCTTTTAACTATGGATGATGATCCCTCTTCAGATAACGAAGGCATACGCAGGATTAATGTTTTGGATTGGCTTACGGGGGATAGCTTAAGTCCCCTGTCTCCTACTTAAACAAATACCCAATCAGCATAACCATTGCCGGAACAGTCAGCATCGAAAGGAGCACGCTGACCAGGGTGAGTCTCGAGGCAAGCTCGCTGTCGCCGCCGTATTTGCTGGCCAGTATGGAAGCGGTGGCGGGCGCGGGCATTCCGGTGAGGGCTACTGAGACGCCGGCTATCAGGGGATCGGTGCGGAGCAAAAACAGAATCCCAATAAGCGCCGCAGGCAGCAGCAGCAGCCTGATAAAAGAAAAATAAAGAACGGTTTTGGTTATAATTTTTCGCAGGCTGACTTGCGCCAAGATATTACCAACTACGATCATTGATATGGCGGTGAGACAGTTCCCAACAGAAAACACAATGCGGTTAATAACAGGCGGGGGGTTCCATCCGGTGAGCAGAAGGATCACTCCAAGGTAGGTTGCTATCATACAGGGGTGCAGGGCGATTTTTTTGATGTTTCCCTTGCCGCCGCCGGTGAATAGACTCATACCCAGCGTCCACATACTGACCCGCAGGGGGAGCAGATATACCGAAGCATAAACCAGAGCGGAAAGACCAAAAATACTTTCCACTACGGGGTTTCCCAAAAAAGACGCATTTGAAATAAGGGTACTGTAGCAGAGTACATTTTTCTGTTCCGGCGGCATGGCGCGGTAAAAAACATATTTGCCCAGGACAAAGGCCGCCGCCTGAATAAACACCGAGATGATCAGCATCAGCGCCAGGGAGCGAAATATGTCCTTTCCCTCATTGTTGATAAACGATGATAAAATATTACAGGGCAGCAGCACGTTGAGGACAAGTTCGCTTAGGGTTGCGGCGCCCTGTTTGTCAACCAGTTTGCTCTTTGCAGTGATAACCCCAATTGCAATAAGGCTCAGGAGCAGCAGTTGGGTGTTGATAATATTGTCAAAACTTACCATCTCGATGTTCAGTCCGCCTTGAGCTATTATCATAACTGATTATATGATAAATTGAAATACCCAATAATTCACACAATTAAGTTTAAGGAGAATGGTAAGGAGAATGGTATGATCGATTTAACAATTGACAAACAGACGCTTGAGAAAAATATTCAAAAAGCGAAAGAGAAGGGGATCATTGTCCCTACGTTCAGCCAGATGCGGAACCCCGAAACCGTTCCTGTCTCAATCAAGGAGCGGCTGAAAAAAACCGGCCTCTGGGATGTGGACCCGGTGAATCTGTTCCGGGTAACATGGAAAAACGAACCCAAAGAGAGCGGCGGCCTTTTTGGCGGCCCCAATTTTATCGAACTGCCTGCAAAGCTCACCGGCGTGGATGCGAAAATTATCTGCCTGGTGGGGAAATATTTTCCCACCGGCTGCCACAAAGTGGGCGCTTCGTTCGGTTGTCTGGCGCCGCGGCTTGTAACCGGCCAGTTTGACGCTTCGGCGCAAAAGGCGGTCTGGCCCTCCACGGGTAACTACTGCCGGGGCGGCGCGTTCAATTCCAAACTGCTGGCGGTGGACTCCGTGGCGATACTGCCGGCGGGTATGAGCCAGGAACGTTTTGACTGGCTGAAAACAATCGCCACTGAAATCATCGCCACCCCCGGAACGGAATCCAACGTGAAGGAAATTTTTGACAAGGTTCACGAACTAAAAGCGACGCGGAACGATGTGCTGATTTTCAACCAGTTTGAGGAAATGGGAAATTACCTCTGGCATTACAACGTAACCGGCTCGGCGATTGCCACGGCTTTTGAGGGCATGGCGCAGAAGCAGGGCAATCTCAACTTTGCCGGGGTCTGTTTTACCTCCGGTTCAGCAGGGACTCTCGCTTCCGGCGATTTCCTCAAGCACCAATACCCCCTGAGCAGAATTGCCGTTGGCGAAGCCCTGCAATGCCCCACGATACTCAACAACGGTTTTGGGGCCCACCGCATCGAAGGTATTGGCGACAAGCACATCCCCTGGGTACACAATGTGAAGAACACCGATATGGCCATCGCCATTGACGATAACGACAGCATGGCCCTGCTGCGGTTGTTTAACGAAGACGCGGGGAAGGATTATCTGATAAAAGAGGCGGGGCTTGGCCGGGAGCAGGTTGAAACCCTTTCGCTCATGGGCATTTCGGGTATTGCAAATATGCTCTGCTGTATCAAGTTTGCCAAATACTACGAGTTAGGTGCAAACGATGTGGTTGCCACGGTGTTGACCGATTCGGTGGATATGTACCGTTCGCGTCTTGTGGAACTGCGTGATGAGGAAGGCTCCTACACCGCATTGAAAGCCGCCGGGGATTTTGCCGCCAGCCTGAAAGGTGAAAGCACCGATAATATGCTTGAGCTTGGCTATCAGGAACGCAAGCGGGTGCACAACCTTAAATACTACACCTGGGTTGAGCAGCAGGGAAGAGCTGCCGAAGAATTGAACGATCAGTGGTACAATCCGGAAAAAAGTTTCGCCGGAGTGCAGAAACAGGCCGATGAGATTGACGCGCTTATAAACGAGTTTAATCAGAAAACAGGGCTGTTGAAATGAGAAACGTAAAGGCGGCGGTCTGCATCAAGTGCGGCGCGGAATATGCGGCAGGTAACGATACCTACACCTGCAAAAAATGCGGCGGCGTTCTGGAGATTGTCTACGATTATGATTACATTAAATCCCAATTAAACAGGGAAAAACTCGCCGCCCGAAAAGATTTTTCGATATGGCGCTATCTGGAACTGCTTCCCATTGAAGAAGGCAGCAGGCTCGGCCCCTTGCGGGTGGGCTGGTCGCCGTTGTACAAAACCGAAAAGTTAGGTGAAATGCTGGGGCTGAAAAATTTGTACGTTAAGGATGACGGCATCAATCCCACTTCAAGCCTGAAAGACCGGGCGTCCGCAATTGCCGTAGCGCGGGCTTTTCATGCGGGCAAGGACACGGTTGCCTGCTCCTCCACGGGAAACGCTGCTTCTTCGCTGGCGGGCGGAGCCGCGGCTATGGGCCTGAAGTCGGTGATCTTTGTGCCGGAGCGCGCCCCCCAGGGTAAGGTAACGCAGCTTTTGATTTTTGGCGCAACGGTTATCAGCGTTAAGGGCAACTACGAGGAAACTTTTAGGCTCTCGGCGGCGGCCATTGAAAAATACGGCTGGTACAACCGGAACGCCGCCATCAATCCCTATCTTTCAGAGGGCAAGAAAACCGTGTCACTGGAAATTGCCGAGCAATTGGGCTTTAAAGCCCCTGACTATGTGGCGATCTCCGTGGGTGACGGCTGTACCATCGCCGGTGTGTGGAAGGGCTTTAAAGACCTCTACGCCGTGGGGCTGATTGACAAGCTGCCCCGGCTTATCAGCGTGCAGGCTGGCGGTTGCTGCCCGGTGAACCGCGCCATTGAGCGCGGCGCCAACGGGCGCCCTGCGCCCATTGAATGGATGGATGAAAACACTCTGGCGGACAGCATTGCCGTGGGCGCTCCCCGCAACGGGGACAAGGCGCTGGCGGCTATTCAGGAATCTAATGGTATTACCATTAATGTCAGTGATGAAGAAATACTCGCCGCCATGCGATTGCTTGGCAGAAGCGCCGGAGTTTTCGGCGAGCCTGCCGGTGTTACCGGGACAGCGGGACTGGTAAAAGCCGCCGGGCAAGGGCTTATCCCCGCAGATGCGTTGGTGGTGTCGGTAGTAACCGGCAACGGTCTCAAGGACGTGGTCTCGGCGCAGAAGGCGGCGTCGGCAGCCAGCGGGACAATGGCGGCTAACGGCGGCGCTTCAAACCTGCTGCGCATTGCACCTGACATGGCGCTGCTTACCGAAGAATTTTCAAGGCGGGGGATTGGGTGATCAGCAGTAAAATGTTGACACTGGCCGCACTGCTCAGCTAATTGCCGTCTCCAGCGCTACTTCCATCATCCGTGTAAAAGTGGTCTGCCGTTCCTCGGCGGTGGTAGTTTCGCCCGTGATAAGGCTGTCGGAAATGGTGAGCAGGCCCAGGGCTTCGCGGCCGTATTTGGCGGCAAGGGTATAGAGTTCGGCACATTCCATTTCCAGGGCAAGGCAGCCGAACCTGGCCCAGAGTTTCCATTCTTCGCTGTCCTCGGAGTAGAACATATCCAATGAAACAATGGGCCCCACTTTGGGCTGCCAGTCTTTGGCCACAGCTGTATCGTAAGCGGTTTTGAGCATGCTGAAGGAAGCAGTGGGGGCGTAGTTTCTGCCGCCAAAGCGGATGTTGTTGGCCCCGGAATCGGTACAGGCGGACATAGCAATCACCAGGTCGCGGATTTGCACTTCCTTTTGAATGGAGCCGGCGGTCCCAATGCGGATTGCCCGTTTGACCCCGTAGTCCCGAAACAGCTCGTTCACGTAAATCGAAATTGAGGGTGTTCCCATGCCGGTTCCCTGAACTGAAACCCGCTTGCCCTTGTAAATCCCGGTAAAGCCCAGAATGTTCCGTACGGCGGTATATTGAACTGCATCTTTCAGAAAAGTTTCTGCGATGAATTTTGCCCGCAGCGGATCGCCAGGCAGTAGAATTGCCTCGGCAATCTCCCCTTCTTTGGCAGCAATGTGTGTCGACATAATTTTCTCCTTTCTAGCGTTATGCTACACAAGCCCTTAACGGGCTGCTCCTTTTCCGGCCGGCTCACCGGCCTTGACCCCGCCCATAGTGAACCAGGCGGTAAGCATACAAATGGCGCCGAAAATGAAAATCCCCGCATAGCCGGTCAGATCGATGATGAGACCCGTTAGCGGCGGCGCAAGAATAGCGGCGCTCTGACTAAAAGTATAGTACAGACCGGTATAAATTCCCATTGTGCCGAAACTGGCCATCTGCCAGAGCATGGGAAAGGAGTTTACCACTATCCCAATCCAGACCGCACCGTATAGAAACATCAGGAGCAAAAAAAGTGCCAGAACGCTTCCGCTGCCAAGCCCGGCGCGGGAGCCAAAAAAGCCCGCCCCTGGTATCAAAAACATGATCACCCCAAGCAGCGCCAGACTGATCCTGATAAAGCGGCGCCTTCCCCATTTATGGGCAAAATAGCCTGCCGGAATCGCCATAATCACGCTGGAAATACCTGCTACCCCCTGGGCAAGGGCGGCATTACCCTCGGAAACCCCCAGAGCTTCCACCATATAGAGGCCCAAAAAGGGCTTTGCCCCTTCGTAAGCCATAAACCACAGGAACAGGGAGATCAAAATACGCCCTACACTGGAATCTCCTGACTTAAAAATCTGCTTAATCGAGGCAATTATAGGAATTTTTTCCTCTTTCTGGGCATCTTCGGGAATTTTTTCCCTCACGAAGACAAAAAGTACCAGCACCGCAACCAGAATACAGCCCGAAGCAATCAAAAAAGGCAGATTATACCCGGAAAAATCCCTTGAAACAGCCCCTTCCGGCTGCACCGCAACCCTGATAAGCCTGGTCAAAAGCAGGGTACTTACAATGAGCCCAAAACCGCCCATCATATTGATAACCCCGTTGGCCTCGGAACGGTAATCGCCGGGAATAGTATCGGGCATCAAAGCCACCACCGGCCCCCGTATGGAAGTTTTGAAAATGTTGAACACAAAGATAATTCCCAGAAGGGCAACAAAAGAAAGCCCCGCCAGGGACGGGATCAGGCTGAATAAAACCGCCGAAATGGGCAGCATCACCACAATAAAAGGCATTCTACGCCCGATTCTGGTTCTGGTACGGTCAGACCAGACCGCAATAAGCGGAATCAGCAGCAATTGGAGTATATTATCCACCGTCATAATGAACCCCACCGCTGCATTTGAGTTCAAATAGCGCCTTAAAAACAGAGGCAGATAAGTATCATACAGGGGATCCATCAGCCCCATAGTAAAAAACCCAAAACCGATAAGAACCGTCAACCCCATATATTGACGAAACCCCGTATTTTCCTGTGTATCTTGCATGGTATTACTATAAGCGATAAATATTTTTACCGCAACTGAGCTGATTTTAAAATAAAGAAGTTACTCGTTCTTCAGCCGCAGGATTGGGGTAAGCGTTTACTAGGGATTGGCGGGTTCATATAAAAAAACCGTCAAAATGAGCTTGTACTTACAAATGAAAATATTGTAGTATGATACTGAAATTTGTAGAAAAAGGTGATATATTGTTCAACATAGTGCATGACCGCAATGTAAAAAACAGCAAGAAAGCTCCGCTTTTTTGTGCCCTAATGTGTAACCTTTCAGGGCCAGCGGTGTCTTCTCTCTTATGGTAGGCCTTGTGCTGTCATTTATGGTTCTGGTATTAACCCTGGGCGGTTGCAACTCAGATCCCGGTAATGAACCCGGCGTTTCCCTTGCACCACCTGCAGTAGGAAATTTGCCCGCGCTGCCCAGTACAGGGGGAATAACTGCGATTAGTACGCCAAGCGACGCGGATGCCCTGTTATTAGCCCTTAAGAACAGCGGTTTATACAGCGAGATACAAAACAAGATTTACGATGCACTAGAAGCTAAGGCGCAAAAGCTATCGGATGGTATCTGGAACTGGAATTTTAACGACTATATTGTTGAGGCCGGGTTAAGCATCAGTGCCACGGGCGGTGATACCGAGACCCGATCGAGTTTTACCGGGAGTTATAATACGACCACTGCCGTAACCGCGCAAAATTATACCTGGAATGGCGTTACCCTTTACAGCGGCAGCAAAATTCAGGAAATAGAAAAATTCTCTGTATACGATGCCTCAAGCCCGGCTACAGGAAGTGAAGAAAGGGCAGGGACTTGGGGGTTGACGGTGTCCGCCAACGGAAAAGCCGCAAAAATAATCTTCAGCGCCACAAGCTCTGGTTCGGGCGCCATTGATGAAGACGAATGGGACTTTTCAAACCGGGTAGCTTCCGGTTTTTTAAGAGTATACGGCGCCGCTGATGCCCTGGAAAAGGAAGTTGTGATTTCCAATAAGGTCGATTTAGCGACAGCGCTTGGCTTGCTTGGTGCCTCTTGGCTACTGGAAGGGTAACCGCTTACCGGATCGCTAACACAGTGATTCTGATCTAAGAAAGGGGGGCTAGCGGTCATGCTTTTTCCGGCCAGCCCAGCCCCGCCGCCACCGCCCCTCTCCGCCGGCATTTACGAATAAATTTCCTATGTTTTAACTGTTTTAAAAAAGAGGGCATTAGCCAGCTATGCAGCAGCAGGGCTGGGGCTGGCCGGCGGCTGCGGAGTGCTGAAAGTTTTCCGGCGTTCCCCGCTGGAGCAGACCAGCGATCCAACGCAGCCCGCAGGGCTGAACATAGCTGTTTCCATTGCCGCCCGGTTCCCTGGTTATGGTATCCGCTCTGAATAAGTTATCTCTCAATGATTAGTATGAATCGCTCGTCCGGGCGGAGGCTGCGTAGGCGGATTCATCCGGCACTTTCAGCGCCCCGCAGCCGCCGGCCAGCCCCAGCCCTGCTGCTGAAGAGCGAGTAACTCCCTCATTTTGAAACTAGCACCCAACCACGGTCACATCATCATTATTGAGCCATTTTATCCGTTCAGCCCATGCCGGTTTATCGGGTCGGCGATCAAAAATGAGCAGATAACATTTTACCGGTGTACCGTCTTTTGAACGGCAGGTAGCGCCAGAAAAACTATCCCGGTAACCCAAGGTCTGTTTGATACCCTCGGCCATCAGGGTCTCGAATTTCCCCTGCCTAAGCAGTTTGATCTCAAGGATATTCCATGCCCCATGGTATTCCACCGCCAGATCCATCCGGCCCCGGCCTGCGGCGTATTCCCGCTCTATGCGGCCTGAACCGTTGGTTATCCGCTGGAGGAAGGCCATAAGCAGCAGATGGGGGAACGCTTCAGGATAGTCCGCTGCTTGCTCCCACACTTCGGAATTGTTTTGCCAAAAGCCCTGGAAGGCTTTTAACAGGGCGTCCATATCCAGGGTACCGTCGGGCTTTGCCCACTGCCAGGTTGAGGGGGGCGGTAAATTATCGTGGTAGGGGGCATCCAGATAACGGGTCATGATTTCTTCGTAGATAGGGTTGGAGATGGTAAATCCGGTTTTGGTATCCCAGCGAACCAGTCCCAAATCCATAGCCAGTTCCACATCCGGGCTGGTCCGGGACATGGCCAGGTTTGTTTCCCCGGTGATAATGGTCTGTATCACCTTGCGGATACGCTGATCTCGCAAGCGTTCACCCAATGCATCCAGGTGGGTTTCACGGGCCTGAATCATCTGTTCGCGGGCCTCTTGAATGTGATCAATGGTTACCGTTTCGGTACTTTCAGCATCCAGTATCCGCATGGTAGCCCGTTGCAACAGGGAATTAACGATCCAGGGCTGGCCTATGGACTGGTCATAAATATAATCCAGGGCTTCTACGGTAATCTGCTGGCCATTTTCGGCGGTTCTTTGGGCAAAAAGCCGTGTTATATCATCCTTTTGAAAATTGGATAAAGAGGCCGAATCTGATTTGATATTAAAGGGCGATCCGGGATTAGGAGGAATTCCCCCTTTAGAAGCGGTAATGTAGTCCTTTAAGTCCCGCATACCCACCAAGGCAATAGATACCGGGAAAGTTCCTACCCCACGGGAGGCAAATCCACCTCGAAGCTGCCGGAGGAAGCTTATCAGGGTTTGATCTATCAGCACATCAACTTCATCAAAAAGGACGATCAGAGACTTTGGGGCCACCAATGCGGACCAGTTTTTGAGCGTTTGGCCCAACCTACTGGCAGGTTCATCATCGGGTATTTTCGGAACAGGCAGACCGGTAACCTCGGCATGGAATTGAATGGCATTACAGATAGCGGGTATGGATTTTTCAGGGTCTGCTATACCTTGGCAAGTTTCCACGGTAACATAACTTGCAATCGCCTCATCACCGGCATTTATTTCCCGCATCCAGCTTTGTAAAAAAGTAGTTTTTCCGGTTTGCCGGGGAGCATGAAGTACCCAATAGAGCTTATCCCCAATATACCGGTGCAACTGGGCGCCTTGCAGTCGTTCGGTTGGGGGCAGCATATAGTGATCATCCGGATTACAGGGCCCGGTAGTATTAAAAAATCGAATTTCCCGCTTGCTCATCCTTGTTATAATATACCAAAACCGAGAAAAAGAAAGCAACCCAAGAACTTGAGCGGGGGAACTGGAAAGGGGGGCTAGCGGTCATGCTTTTTCCGGCATACCGCCGCATTTTCTGTCGCCCCCCTTACGCTTCGTAGTCCTCACTCGTCGCTTCGCTCCTCGCTCCGGTCTACTGCGCTATCCCCCATTGGTAAACCAAAAAGCGTGCCGCCAGCGAAGCTGGCGAGCCAGCTTTGCTGGCGATGGCACCACCTGCCTTACCTCGCGCCCCTCCAATCCCTTGCGCTTTCCCGCCCCTGCGCCTCGGCGCGCTCCCTCCGCATTCCAAATGCACATGGTGCCTGGCACCAGCGCGCTCCCTACAATGAGACCTTTATACTGTAAAGTCAAGGCTTTAAATTCGGCGCCCGACACCCCGGCTGGAAGCGAGTGGTACCAGGCACTACTGCGCTTCCCATGCTGGAAAAACAAAAAAGGAAGCTGTATACTGACAATAGAGGAAAAAGCGATTAAAATTGACACGGGGGCAGTAATTGAGCCGGGAATTCACGGTCTATAAAGACAGATACATCTGGAGCAACGAAAAAAACGAGCTGAACAAACAAAAGCATAACATCAGTTTTGAGGAAGCGACCGGGGTATTTGACGATCCTTTTTCCTACGAGGAGTTTGACGAAGAAAATTCGGTTGACGAGGATCGGTATAGAGTAACCGGAACAATAACCGGAATTATTCATGGACGGTTCGTTACCGTGTCGGTGACGTATCGGGACGAACTGATCAGAATTTTTTCTGCACGGGATGCGGAACCTGATGAAATCGAGGAGTATAACAATGGCGTTAAATCAATCATTGGCTGAAAACAAGAAGCCGCAATCAAAAGGGCATCTTAGATATGAGTCCATGCTGAAAGCTATGCCGCCAGACATTCTCCGTGAACTGGCGAATCGCAAACTTGAAGAGATAGATCGCATACGAAAACAGGGTACGCAAAGGTGACACCACTGCGCTTCCAGAGCCGGGGGAGCTGGAAAGGGGGGCTAGCGGTCATGCTTTCCCCGGCATACCGCCGCATTTTCTGTCGCCCCCCTTACGCTTCGTAGTCCTCACTCGTCACTTCGCTCCTCGCTCCGGTCTACTGCGCTATCCCCCATTGGTAAACCAAAAAGCGTGCCGCCAGCTTTGCTGGCGATGGCACCACCTGCCTTACCTTCTCATTTAAAGCGGGTTGTTTTTATCGAATTGCACCGCCATTCGGTTAAATTCATTCGGGTCAATATCAATATCAGTATAATGTTCCCTTCGCCATTCGGTGTAATCGAAAGATTCTTTTAACAGGGTGGAAATAAATTCTTCGGTTTCCAGTACGCCCATTTTTTGCAGAAGAATATTTATCCCTTCGTTCATAATTGCGGCTGTGCTACGCATCTTTTTGCTCCTCCAGATAATCCAAAAATACTACAGGGCTGCATATTGTTATTTCCGGTGCTGTATAATGCAACAGTTGCTTGTCGGTGGTGATGAAATAACCGCAACCCGCTTCTATGGCGCAGGAAAGATGAAAGGCATCCGCCGTCTTGATCCCCTGCTGTATAATGCCGCCCGCCCGCTTCCCTACACTGACGGAGTGGGTATGGTCAATATACAAAGCGGCGTTTTTGAAGAATTCGTTAATTGAATTCCTGTATTGCAGACATATCTACAGCATAGTCAATGGAGAAGGGAAATGCAAGGAAGAAAGTGTTTGCCTATGATTGTGTTTTTTTGAGTGAGGAGTGTGGAGTGTGGAGTGAAGAAAGGGGAAAATGGCTCTTCACTCTACCTTCCACCCTCCTAACTCCTCCCTGAATTCGGTGCCTGGCACCAGTGCGCTCCCGGCATATAGTGATCATCCGGATTACAGGGCCCGGTAGTATTAAAAAATCGAATTTCCCGCTTGCTCATCCTTGTTATAATATACCAAAACCGAGAAAAAGAAAGCAACCCAAGAGCTTACGTGGGGAGCCATGGCACCACCTGCGTTACCCTCACGTTCCCAATAATTCAGGATGTTGAAAGACATTTACGATTTGTAAGCGCCCATCGATTATCTGACCGTCCTGCAAATCTTCGCTGATGAGATAAGCACAATCTTTCGCAAGAGCGGATGCCACAATCAAAGCGTCATAATAGGAATACTGCCAACGTTCATGTATCATAAGAGCGGCATTTATAGTATCTTCGGTAACAAGACAGACTGCACAATTATCTTTAATATCCTGCAAAAAAAGCGCTATATCTTGCCGGGGGGTTGGATATTTTTTAGTAAAAATATTGCATATCTCATTTAAAACTTGCGTACTGGCAACACAGTCAAAATGATTAACTACTTGTTCTGCAAGTCTTTTTTTAAGCAGGTCATCAGTACGCTGAATATAAATAAAGACATTGGTATCTATAAATGCCCTAACGTTCATTGGCTTCATCCCTGTTGAACTTGAACCCGGACATATCAATGCCAATATAATGAAATGTCTTTTGCTTCGAGGTGGGCTTTACTTCATCAATGTCTTGTGTCAGGACAATTACCCTGACCGTATCTATTATTTTGTTTTGATAACATTCGGGAATGGGAATTACACCATTGGCAGTTACCGATGTAAACTCAAATGCCTGCATAGTTTTGTTTTCTCCTCATCGTGCTTTTTTATCACAAGGATATAATAATCATACCATATCTGCTAAAACATATCAAATCTATTCTTTACCGTGCCACCAGCTTCGCTGGCGATGGCACCATCTGCGTTCCCTTCTCATTTAAAGCGGGTTGTTTTTATCGAATTGCACCGCCATTCGGTGTAATCGAAAGATTATTTTAACAGGGTGGAAATAAATTCTTCGGTTTCCAGTACGCCCATTTTTTGCAGAAGAATATTTATCCCTTCGTTCATAATTGCGGCTGTGCTACGCATCTTTTTGCTCCTCCAGATAATCCAAAAATACTACAGGGCTGCATATTGTTATTTCCGGTGCTATATAATGCCGCCCGCCCGCTTCCCTACACTGACGGAGTGGGTATGGTCAATATACAAAGCGGCGTTTTTAGAGATAGATCGCATACGAAAACAGGGTACGCAAAGGTGACACCACTGCGCTTCCAGAGCCGGGGGAGCTGGAAAGGGGGGCTAGCGGTCATGCCTTTTCCGGCATACCGCCGCATTTTCTGTCGCCCCCCTTACGCTTCGTAGTCCTCACTCGTCGCTTCGCTCCTCGCTCCGGTCTACTGCGCTATCCCCCATGGTAAACCAAAAAGCGTGCCGCCAGCTTTGCTGGCCGCCAGCTTTGCTGGCCGCCAGCTTTGCTGGCGATGGCGCCAGTGCATCCCCTAAAACATCAGGGTAACAAGTTATGCTGCGGGAGCGTGTTGTTTGAAATAGTTGTGCCGAGGGGTGTCCAGCCTGGGTCTATAGTGAAATTACCGATTTTGTATGCCCCGCCGCCGTCATTTTGTGCCCAATTATAATCTATGGTACCGCCGGGTAGCAGGGCTACAAAAGTGCCGGCTATTACTTCAAAATAAATACCGCCGCCGTATCCGCCGGCACTGAGGGAGGCTTTTGCCACATTCCTGGTAATATGTCCCCCTTGCATAACAGGCCTCCGGTTGAATTTAGCGTTGGTAAAGTAAAAGCTTATTCCCCCTCCATTCCGGCTGCAATTCTGCCTGATTATACCGCCGCTCATCCAGAACTCGCCGCCGGTTGTCCCACAATCGTTTCGAATCGCGCTGTCGCCAAAATTATTCTGTAGAATCACCCCATCACGTATGTCTAAATTCCCCTGGTTGTTATGTACCAATGCCAAATTATTCCAGGTTACATTACCCGTGAATTCATTCTCTGTGGCATAACCATTGCTGTTGATATCCGTCCAGATCGCCCCGCCGTCCAGAGTAAGGGTGTCTCCATCCGCGCTTCCTTTAAGGGTTAAGTATCTATCACCATCATTAGCAGCACCATTAAGATGCACGAGGTAGCCGATGAAGTTGTCGCCCCGTTTCAGCGTTACATTGGTTACCGGTTCCAGGGTAGTGGAATAATACCCAGTAGTAAGAGTCTCATCCACGGTAATCGTATTATCAGACGCTTCAGACGTTTCGCTCCCCGCGATATACACGGTTCCGCCCGCATTCATGGCGGTCTTAAGTTCCGCTAAGGTAACAACCCCCGGCCTGGCTCTTTGTACCGCGCTCCAGTCCCCCGCAATGCTTCCGGTTGCGGAACTTGTCCGTGCCCGCACCCACATAAAATATGCGGTTCCGTTGGTAAGGCTCGAGAAATTGCGCGACGAACCGGTTAAACCTGCTGCTGTCGCCGATGCCGCCGCCGTGCCGTTTGCCGGCGCGGTGCTGCTGTCACTCTGGTATACCTCATACGTTGCTGCCCCGTCCGCAGTTCCCCAATTTGCCGTCAATCGCCGCGTTGCCGTGTGCGTAATAGTGAGAGTCGGTGTTGCGGGTTTCCGCGTTACCGCAAGGGTGTAGGATTTTTGTACCCCGTTAAGACTCAGGTTAATAGTGATGGAACTATTCCCCCGGGCAACGTTTGTAGACTTGGCCGTACCGTTTGTGGCTGTACTGCCGCCTACGGTAATAGCCGCACCGCTTATGTCTACAGGGATAATATCAATGGTAGGCCCCGAAGAACCTTCCAACATCGTCGTAAGCGAATAATTTGTCTGCGCTGGGCTAAATGCCGGGCTGAGCATATAATCGTTTACTATCAAGTTGCTCAGGCCCACTGCCGTTACCGCAAAGCTCGTCGTCTTTTCCTCGGCAGTAACATTAATGGCTTTTACCCCCGGCGTTGTAAAGTCATAGTTGCCCACTGAATAACTGGTTATAGGCCAGCTATTCCCATAGGCATCCATGCCGGTAACCGCCAGCCCCGTGGTAACAAGCCCTGTATTGGCGTCTGTCTGTACCGCGTAGGTGGTCTTCGTGGGGGAAGTAGCGATAATCGCCGTGGCGGGGGCGGTATGGGTGAATGTCCCGGTCACCGTAACCGTCGAGGAAGGCATGGTAAAGGTATACGGCGATGCCGATCCGCTCACCGTAACGCCGCCTGTTACCGTCGGCTTCCCCGAAAGACCATAGCCGGGGATCGGCTGTACCATAAGGCTTATCGTCTCCCCCGCAACCCCATAGGGTTTTGGTATGGTAATATTGCCGTTACTCAGCGTCCCCACACTGATATTGTAGATCGTCAGGGACAAGGGGGAGGAAATGGTAAAGCCCTCCACCGGAATAGCGCCTGTGGTAGTAGATTGCGATGAATAGGTGTAACCGTTTGTGTCAATCACGCTTGCCGTCCAGTACAGGGTCGTCTCCGCCGCCGTCAAAGCAGAGGGAGCGTTCATCGTCCACGTTTGGCTGGTTCCCCCGGTGGCGCCCATCCCTCCGCTAAAAGAAGCGGTGACAGTACCCAACGTTTGCCCTTCGTGGCTGCTCTTCCGCGCCGTTACCGTTACCGCATTCACGGTGAGTGCGGCAGGTTTAGCCACCGTAACCGTCCCGGAAATGGGTATGCTTACAACACGGTTGATGATAACCGTATACGTCTGTGTATAGGCTGAATGTTGCGCGGTAACCTTTACCGTAAAACTGGTGGAGTAGGACTCCCCCCAGGTAACTGTTCCGTTGTTACCCGAAAAATTGATTCCCCCGTCACCCGTAGTTTTTTCCGCAGTTATTTGCGCGGTTGCGGCCGCGCTGGTAGGGTTTGCGGTAACCGCCAGATTGTGCGTTGCCGCATAACCTAAATTCAGCGCGTAATTTGTGTTGCCCCCTGTGTCGTAAACGGCCGATGTCACGGTGTCTTGAATCTTGAATGTGCCTAAAGCAACTACCGTACTCAAAGTCTGCTGATTGCTGTACTCGCTGTATATTCTGCCCCGGGCTCCCCCGTCAACATACGAGCGCACCCAAAAATAGTAGGTGTTCCCTGCGGAAAGTCCGCTCACTTCGGTATTAACCGCGGACGGTGTTGATTCCTCACCCACCTTAATACTGCCCGCGGAGCTGGAAGCAGTATTCCGGTATACCTCGTAACCCGCCGCGTTAGCGATGGCGCTCGCCCAATGGACCCGCACTTTATTGTCGCCCACGCTGTAATCAGCGGCAGCAAAGGCGGTCAAATTGGGCGCCGCCGGTTTTTTATACAGCAAAATCGTGTAGGTCTTTGAGACGCTGCCATCCGCGGGCGTTATGGTGATATACAGGGTATTAAGCCCTATGTTGTTAATGCCTGTCGCGGTAAAAGATGTTCCGGTAACATTTGTTGAATTTGAACCGCTGTTCATTCTCCAGACAACCGTTTGTCCACTGTCCCCGCGGGTAAACGTTACCGTTACGCTGGTTACGCTGTTTCCCAGATCCTGCTGTAATTGATATTCCTCAGTATTGTAATAAAACGTGGGAGTCAGCGTATAGGAAGTAACTCCCAGAAGCTGCAGTGTATTATTACTCCCCGGTATCGTTGCGGATTTGTTA
>BNVF01000064.1 GCA_025997895.1 Spirochaetia bacterium | reverse complement strand
GGGACGCCGGTCAATGCCTGCGGGCCGGGTAAGGTGGTTCTGGCACGGTTCAGAATAGTTACCGGCAACTCGGTCATTATTGAGCATTTGCCGGGGGTGTATTCCCTCTATTATCATCTGGACAAAATTGAAGTGAGCGAAGGCGCCATGATCAACGCCGGGGTTCTGCTGGGCCTTTCAGGGGCTACCGGCCTTGCAACCGGCCCCCATCTGCACTGGGAAATCCGGGTTTCAGGGGAAAACACCGATCCTGACGCTTTTATCGCCCGGCCCATCCTTGACAAAGACGCAATTCTGGGTAAAATTAGTGAATAGTTGGTACAAGCAGCTTGCAGTACGAACTGCTTGCGGTTCGATGCCGCTACATTCTGACCTTTTAGGAAAGGGGGTGATTTTTTTTGGCGCACATTATCGTTGATGACAACGAGATGCTTGAAAAGGCCATCAAGCGCTTCAAACGCATGGTGGAAAAAGAAGGCATTATCCGGGAATTCAAAAAGCGGGAATATTATGAAAAACCCTCCACTATCCTGAACAGGAAGAAGAAGGCTATCGCCCGTAAATTGATGAAGAAAAACCGGAAAGGCCGGGCTGAGTATTAAGAGCCGGTCTTTTTTTCCGGAGGCGCACAGGTACGGAGTTTTTTTTGAAACAAGCAGACTCCGCGCCTGTGTACCGTTATGTGAAATAATTTCAAAACTTTCTTTCTTTTTTGTTTCTTCCTTTACCGTTTTTATTTTCCTCTCCTGCGTTACCCTTTCGCCGCTTGATTCCGCGCCCAAAAAGCCCGTAACGGCGGCAGCGCCGGGACTGGTTATTCCCCAATGGCAGCCCTTTGCGAAAGAAACGACAGGTGCTCTTGCCTACTTTGCGGGGAAGATCGCAAAACCCCGGCTTGAATTTTATGCCATGCGTATTGATCTTGCCGATCCGGGATTGCGTTTTGTAGTGCGCGGCGGGGCAGCAGGCAGTGAAGGCGGCGGCAAAGGCAGCGCACTCAGCACCAAAGTCAGCAGTTTTGTCCGCGATAACGGGCTCCTGGCAGGTATTAATGCCCTTCCCTTTGATGTATCATCGGCACAGGAGGGGGAAAAGCGAACCAATGTGGGCATTGTAATTTCCGAAGGAAGACTGATCTCGCCGTCCAACCCGCGTTACTACGCCATAGTCTGGTATGCGGACGGCGAGCCGGCGATTGTTCCGCAGGCTGAACTTTCCAGTACTGAAAACATCGTAAATGCCGTTGGGGGCTTTCATCAGATACTCAAAGACAACGAGCTGACCGAACGTGCGCTGAACAGCAAGCCACGGTACCCCCGAAGCGCCGTCGGTTTGTCAACCGTCGGTTTATCAACTGGGGGTTTGTTAACCGGGGGTAATCCGGCTGACAAAAAATTCCTCTATCTGCTGGTAATTGATGGGGATCGGCCGGGCAGCATAGGCGCCACCGAGGCGGAAACTGCCCTGCTTCTAAAAGCGCTGGGCGCCGTCGACGGGATCAATCTTGACGGCGGCGGCTCAAGCGCCCTGGCGCTGCATTACAGTGATGGTGTGGTACGGGTGGTCAACACCCCTGTTCACGGCGGCATTCCGGGCCGGGAACGGGCAGTGGCCGGCTGCCTGGGAGTGGGAATCTCAAATATTACAGGAGACGATAAATGAAAAAAAGCATTAAGCGCATTGTCCTATGTACGGCAATTATTGCCGGAGCGGTGATTGTCCTGGCGGCGGGTTTTTTCGGCTTTCTTACCATTGCCGAATACCGCCCCGCTGATATTGAAACCCTGGAAATAAACAATCCGGTGCAGCGGCGTCCCGCAACAGGGCTGCCAATCAGCATTCTGTCATGGAATATCGGCTACGCTTCGCTTGATGAAAGCCAGGATTTTTTTATGGATGGCGGAAAGAATATCCGGCCCGCAAGTTCCGCTAATGTTACGCGCAACATCAGCGCCATAAAGGAATTTATTCACAGTGCGGGCTGCGACATTGTTATTGTTCAGGAAGCTGATATCCGGTCGCGCCGTTCCTATTATGTTGATCAGCGTGCGTACCTTGCGGAAAATTTTTCCGGTTCTTCGGCCTTTGCCTATAATTTTCGCTGCGCTTTTGTGCCTTTTCCCTTCCCCGAATTCATAGGCAGGGTATCCAGCGGCCTTTTAACGCTGAACAGCTTTGATTCAGTCGAGGCGCTGCGGCTCAGCCTTTCCAATCCTTTTTCCTGGCCGGTACGGACAGCCAACCTCAAGCGCTGCCTGCTGGTAAGCCGCATACCCCTGGAGGACAGCGCCGCAGAGCTGGTGCTGGTAAACCTGCACCTTGAAGCCTATGACTCAAGCGGCGGCCGTGAAGCCCAAACCGCGATGCTGCTTGATTTTCTCTACAGTGAATACGCAAAGGGAAACTACTGCGTCGCCGGCGGTGACTTTAATCAGAACTTCCCCGGCATCGACGCCGGGCGCTTTGCCATAAAGAACAGCGATTACTTTGTCCCGGGCACGCTCAAGCCATCGCTGCTCGCCGAAGGCTGGCGCTTTGCCGCCGATACGCAAACTCCAAGCTGCCATCTGCTCAACGAACCCTATTCAGGCGATCCCGATACAACCCAACTCTATGTGATTGACGGCTTCATCCTTTCCCCCAATGTGGAACCGGTGTCGGTGCAAACCGTTGATATGGGTTTCAAGTATTCGGATCACAATCCGGTTCAGCTTGAGATAAAACTCAAATAAGCATATACTGTATACAAGGAGAATAATATGAACACCAATAATACTATGATCGCCAGGTATAACCAGGCGGCGAATGCGGTCGTCCTGGAACTTTTGAACAAGCTTTCCAATGACGAACGCGAAAAGGATCGGGGTTCCTACTACAAGAGCCTTTCCGGCCTGGCGCGGCATCTGGGCGGCGCAACGTTCTTTTTTAGCGGTATGTATAAAGCGGCGGTAACAAATGCGGCCGCAATCAAAGCCCTTGCACCTCTTGAAACCGTTCAATTCCCTGAAGGCAATCTTACAGAAGCGCAGTGGGCGCAGGTTGCCGCAGGTATTGCAAGCGTGGACAAGGCTCTGGTCGATTTTTGCGCTGCCCTGACCGACGACGATTTTAACGCACCAGTAAAGTGGTTTACCGACAATCCGCCGACGGTGCCGCTGTCGTTTATGCTAAATGGATTGATGGCGCATAACACGCACCACCGGGGTCAAATTTCGCAGATTTTGGACGAACTCAAAATTGAGCATGATTTTTCCGGCATTGACGTTACGTTCTGCTAAACATTGGCAGCTCCCCGGCTGTGATGCCGGGGATTACTTATAATTACAGACTGGTCATGGAGAGCACCATCGCAAAGAGAGCGACGGTCTCGGCAATACCAACAACAGCGATGTACTGGGCAAAGCCCTTGCCGGTTTCTCCCTGGGCGTCAGCAGCGGCAGCGCCGGCTCTTCCCTGGGCAATAGCCGAGAATGCCATAGCCAGGCCGGAAGCAAGACCGAAACCAACGTACAACCAGGCGTCATTGGGATTCGCCGCAGCGGCGGTTTTGATCTGGCCCATCAGAATATACCCGTAAAAGGTCTGGGTCAAAGGCGCACCCGCAAAGGCGAGCAGCGTCATTGGAGCCGGCTTGTTGGCTATATAGCATTTTTTCCAGGCCCCAATAGTCGCCGAGCCGGCATACCCAATACCCAAACCTGACCCCAGGGCAGCAATACCCATCACCAAACCGGCGCCTAATAAACCTAAATTCAACATACTGCTCTCCTCTTTATGATTTAATTTCCCTTTTCAGCAAATGGCCTATATGCCGTACCTGACCAGGTCAGCCCGATATGCCCGGAGAACTCCAGGGTATTCAGGCGGACGCCGTGGACCAGCACCGACAGCACATTAAGCACAATGTTCAAACCGTGGCCGAAGACCAGGAGAATAACCCCCACAAAAACCAGGAAATTCCCCAGCATGGGACCGACCATACTGTTTACCGTGGCGGCGATTGAGGCCCCTGCGAGACCAACCGCCCACAGCCTGATATACGACATAATATCCGAGAACACGTTGGTAATGCCCAGCACTACCGATATTATGTTCTTGACACTGGACAAAACCGATTGGCCCACACTCCCCTCGTAAGCGCCGAACACAAAGGTCAGGGCAAAGCCGCCTGCCAGGAGACAAGCCGAAAGCCGGAGCATGGGGAATTTTTCGCTGCTCACCACCAGGAAAAGCACCACATTGTACATACCCCAGAGCATCGCCAGGGAGCCGATTTCAGCAAAAACTTTCAGGGAACGTATGGTTTTTATGATACCCTTGATATGGGCAATCGTTAGCTGCAACAGGGCCAGGGAGAAACAGAAAACCTGCAGATTCTGATCCACAATGACCTGATCGGTTTTTGCCGGAGAAATATACGACAGGGAAATGTCTCTTAAGAATTGGGGCAGCTTTGCAGCGTCGATGCCGAACCAGGTACAGGTGAGCACACCCCAAACTATGTTTGAAAAACTCAAGAGGGCCAGCATTTTCAATATGCCCGGCACCCTGGTCTTCGCGGTTTTGATTATGCCGATGATGGCGATAAGGAAGAGCAGGCAGCCGTAGGCTGCGTCGCCAAAGATCATGCCAAAGAAGACACAGAAGAAGAGCAGGAACCAGCCTGAAATATCCGTTTCGTGATAGCCCGGCACCACTTCAAGGAAGTCCGTGAGGGGATAGAGAAGCTGCACCAGGCGGTTGTTCTTGAGCTTGGTGGGAACTTCGTCATCGGGTCCGGGATCGTCAGCTAACAGAGCCCAGCCGTTTTCTGCGGCAGCGCGTTTGAGATGGCCCATATCCTCCTGCGGCGCAAAGCCGGTAAGATAGGAGAAACCCAGTTCAGGGGGAATATTTTCCGCCTTTTCCAGCACCGCCCGGGCGGTCTCAAAATCGATATCACGCTGAATACCGGCCATTTCCTTTGCAAGAACCGGGCGACGGTCGGCAAAACTTTTAATCCGGGCCTCAAGCGCTTCCAGTTTGACCTTTAAGTCTTCCTGTTCCCGGTCGATTTCGGAAAGGGATTTTTCAGGCAGCGGAAAAGCGGCCAGACCGGGGATTTCCCTGTCCAGCGCCACCAGATAGACCGCATGCTTGTCCTGCCCTGTTTTAATATAGCGGGTCTCTTGCGGTATGGTAGCAAAAACTTCGGGGGTAAGTTCGTAGAGGAAGAGGGGCTGGCCCAAGGCGGCCATTTCCTTTACCGATTCGGGCCGGAATTCGCCCCATGCCTCAATGCGGGTCCGTTCCCGCAGCAGAAAAGCCTGACGATCCTGTAAAGCCTTGCGATCCCTGCCCATATCCACCATGAGGTTGACAAGATCCGGCCTTTTAGGGGCGTTTATGGCGTCTAATGAATATGGTTCAAGTTCTTCAGTACCCATAAGGTCGGTAGCGCGGCGGCCTCTCCGTGCTGTCGTGGGATTGGCCCGCCGTTCACGCATACCGGCCTGCTGCTGGGTAAGGGGAACCGGCTTCTTCTTTGGCGTCTTGTAGGGCTGGATAAGGCCGATGGCGTTTTCCGCCCTGGTCTTCCGTTCAACTGCCTTTTCGAGCGCGCCGGAACTGGGATTGGTTTTTTCCAGATGTATCACCCCGATTTCGCGCAGTTTGGAAAGGGCCGTTTCCTGCCCCTTGTTCTGCACCACCAGGCATACTTTTTTCATGGGCAGAATCATTACTTCGCCGCCTTCACCAACCCACTTTTGGCGATTTTGCCCCGTACCACTGCGGAGGTCTGCTGATCTCCCAGGTACACCTGAATTTTCTTGATATAACCTCTGGTTTCGGGAATTTTAATTTTTTCGAAAAGATTCACCCGCTGGGTTGTTACGCGCAATTCATGATCCAGCCGCTTGCGCTGCTCTTCAACGATTTGGGCTTCCAGGTCAAGGAGTATCACCTGTTTCATTTTCTCCACTGCCATGTCAAGCCACAGGGGAGTACGGGCCAGGTCATAAGGAGCGGTCTCGAATTCAGCGCCCTCAAAAATGGGAATAGACACGCCGGCTATGTTTCCCTGGCTGGTTTTCAAACTGGTAATTTTCAGCAAGCCCGGGGTAAAAATCCCCTTTTCGCCGAAAACACCGACCCAGTTTTTGAACGATTCGTCCAGCAGATCCTTTTCGATCCGCAGTTCCTTGAGCCGTATTTCGGTGATACGGATTTCTCCCTGGAGCTGCTGCTTTTTGAGCATCAGGGTCGGCAGATACCGCTGATACATCTTGAGGGAATCTTTCTGCTTTTTCAGCTCGTTTTTGGTGAGCTTTATCTTTGCCATACGCTAACCTTTATAATTTCCCGCAAAACACACGAACTTTTAGTCCTTTTTGGGCCAGAATTTGCTGATAAGTTCGGTTCGCAGCCCGGTTTCTTCGGGACTGAAACAGGAGGCCAGAATTTCCCAGCCCAGATCAAGGGCTTTTTCCAGGGGAATGTTGACCGAAAGATCCATCATCTTTGATTCAAACTGCTCGCCATATTTCAGGAGCTTCTCGTCCCAGGCGGTCATAATAAAGCCCATTGCCTTTTTTTCCAGGGTGTCACGGAAAGCCGAATAGAGCTTGATCATGCCGTCCATGAGGGCGCGGTGGTCGGCCCGGGTTTTGCCGTTGACCTGCTGTTTGAGACGCGACAGGGAGCCGAAGGGCTCAATGCGGCCGTTTTTAAGGTAGTACTGACCTTCGGTGATGTACCCGGTATTGTCCGGCACCGGGTGGGTTACGTCGTCGCCGGGCATAGTGGTGACACCTAACACGGTGATGGAACCGGCGGTTTCAAAGTCAACAGCCTTTTCGTAGCGGCTCGCCAATTGGCTGTATAAGTCGCCGGGGTAACCGCGGTTTGACGGAACCTGTTCCTGGATAATCGAGATTTCCTTCATGGCGTCGGCAAAGTTGGTCATGTCCGTAAGGAGTACCAGCACATCCTTGCCCGCAAGGGCGAACTGCTCGGCTACGGCCAGGGACATATCAGGTATCATGAGACATTCGACGGTGGGGTCGCTGGCGGTGTGCATGAACATTACCGTCCGGCTTAACGCGCCGCCGTTTTCAAGGGTTTCCTTGAAGGTAAGATAATCGTCGTATTTAAGGCCCATGCCGCCCAGAACGATAACGTCAACTTCGGCCTGCATGGCGATACGCGCCAACAGCTCGTTGTAGGGCTCGCCGGAGACCGAGAAGATCGGCAGCTTCTGGGAAACAACCAGGGTGTTAAAGAGGTCGATCATGGGAATGCCGGTGCGGATCATCTTCCGGGGGATGATGCGCTGGGCGGGGTTGACCGAAGGGCCGCCAATGGGGATGACGTTTTCGTGTAACGCGGGGCCGTTGTCACGGGGTTTGCCCGAACCGGAGAAGACCCGGCCCATGAGGTTTTCCGAGAACGGCACCTGCATGGGATGTCCCAAAAAGCGCACCGTATCGCCGGTGGAAATACCCCGGCCGCCGGCAAATACCTGCAACGATACCAGATCGTCCTGTAAACGGTTCACTTCCGCCAGGGATGTGCCGAACACGGTGTCAACTTCGGCAAGGTCGCCGTAGCGGATACCTTCGGCCCGGACGGTAATAACGCTTCCGGTTATGGATTCAATCTTGCTATATACCTTTTTCATTTCCGTCCGTCCTATGCCAATATTTTTTCAGCGGCCTTGTCCAGGCCCTTGGATTGACTCTTTACCGCTTCATCAATTTCCTTTTGCAGGGAATTGAAACGTTCGCTCTGCCACTCTGATCCGTTGTAGTCCAGGAATTTCTGCCTGAGCCGGTTAAACCAGATACGGGCTTCGTTTTTATCCGGGAAGCTGAACTGGGAAGCAAGAATGGTAAGCAGCATACCGAACGTATATTTCTGCCGCTCGGGTTTTACCGCCGCGTCTACCGCATCAAAAGAGTTCTGCTGGAAGTACACTGAGTCGATAAGATCGCCTTTCATGTAGACAACATAGTCTTCGATACTGGTGCCTTCTTCGCCGACGACCTTCATCATCTGCTCAACTTCGCTGCCCCGCCGCATAAAGCCGTGGGCATAGCCTACTTTTTCGGCGGCTATAATGCCTTTGTATTTTGACCAGGAGTCCAGCGGGTGAATGGCGGGGAACTTGCGGGCATCTGAACGCTCGCGGGAAAGGCCGTGGAAAGCGCCGACAACTTTCAGCGTCGCCTGGGTGACCGGCTCTTCAAAGTTACCGCCGGCAGGACTGACCGTGCCGCCTATGGTGACTGAACCGATGCTGCCGTCTTTAAGCCGGACTATACCGGCCCGCTCGTAGAAACTGGCAATGGTGGATTCCAGGTAGGCGGGGAACGCTTCCTCGCCGGGGATTTCCTCCAGACGGCCGGACATTTCGCGCATGGCCTGCGCCCAGCGGCTGGTTGAGTCCGCCAGAAGCAGTACGTGGAGCCCCATCTGCCGGTAGTATTCGCCCAAGGTCACTGCGGTGTATACCGACGCTTCACGGGACGCGACAGGCATTGAAGACGTATTACAAATAATGATAGTCCGTTCCATAAGGGACTTGCCTGTTTTGGGATCCGTCAGTTCGGGGAATTCTTTGAGGGTTTCCACAACCTCACCGGCGCGCTCACCGCAGGCCGCGATGATTACAATGTCAACGTCGGCATGGCGACTGGTGATCTGCTGCAGAACGGTCTTGCCCGCGCCAAAGGGACCGGGGATACAATACGTGCCACCCCTGGCTACCGGATAGAATGTATCCACCAGGCGGACCTGGGTAACCATGGGGTCAACAGGTTTCATCCGCTCTTCATAACAATCAATGGCGCGTTTTACCGGCCAGCGGAAAGACAGCGTCACCTTAACAATGTTACCTTTCTCGTCTTTAAGCTCGGCGATGGTGTCCCGGATCTTGTAGGTTCCGGCGCTTTTAATGGAAACAATGGTGTACGCGCCATACAGATTGAAGGGCACCATGATCCGGTGGGTAAAAGCCCCTTCCGGCACCGTACCCAGAGTATCGGCGCGTTCTACCGTGTCACCCACTTTGGCAACCGGCGTAAACTGCCATTCCCTGTCCGTAGGCAGGGGGTCCAGGTAGACGCCCCGCTCCAGGAAGTAACCTGCCGCTTCGGCAAGCTGGGGCAGGGGGTTCTGAAGGCCGTCGTAGACCTGACCCAACAGGCCCGGCCCTACTTCCACCGCCAGCATATCCCCGGTGAATTCCACCGGATCGCCAACGGCAATGCCCTTGGTGATCTCGAAGACCTGAAGCTGGGCAATTTCCCCGCGAATCCGGATAACTTCGCTTTTTAGCTGCTTATCGGCAACCTTGACATAGCCGACCTCGTTCATGGAAACCGCGCCGTCAAAACGGGCGCTTACCATATTGCCGTTAACGGCTACCACCGTTCCTTTTGTTCCGATCATTTCGGTTCTCCCACGGGTAAGACACCCTCCTCTACATCTTCCAATATGGAAGCGTAGAGTGATTTATATTCAGCAAAACCTTCTTCGGTTTTAAATGATGCCTTTCGCTCAAGCAGAATCAGTTTAAGCAGATAGGCGAAGATCGTATTACGATCAAAATAATCGTTTCCCTGCAAAACTTCGATAGCACTCCAGCGGGCCTTGTCCAGCAGTTGTTCCGCCTCAAGGGCGGACTCAGTGGCCACTACCGCTTTTACCGCCGCCGCCGCCGCGTCCGCAGGGAAAACAGGCGGCTCCACCGGCGCTGCCCCTTCCCGCTTGCTCTTGATAGCGCGGTGCCGGGCCAGGTTGAGCCGAAGGGAGCGCTCCCATTCCCGCCAGCGGTCGATAAATTCCGAACCCGAAGCAGGGGCATTGTCCGCATAGGAGTGACCATCCTCCCGGTCTTTCCGGGGTTGGGGGTCAAAATCCACCAAATCCAGCAGGGCAGCGTCAGACTCGCCAAGCAGGGGCCGTGCAAGATCCCTGAAAGCAGCGCTAGACATAGGCGGCGTCTGTCCGTAGATGAGGTAAGGAAGCTGGGACGCTAAATAATAGTACGAACCCACTTATTATATTCCTTTTGAGGAGTTTTTAAGAATTTCCGCCAAACGGGGGTTGAGATACGCGGAAAGCAGTTCCGCCACGGAGTCCACGGAAAAATCGTAGTAAGCGGAACCGTCCTTGTTGGCGATTCTGAAACCGCCGCCCAGGTTCCGGTCTGCCTTGAGTTCCACCCCTTTCTTGAGCTCCGCAGTGAGCTTTTCGTTGAAAAAGCCCTGGAGTTTGGCCAATTCGGCTTCGGGAAGTAGCAACGCAAGGGCATCTGCACCTTCGGCGGCGCCCTTTGCAGCCCAGGACTTGAGCAGATCCGGCAATACCGCCTTCAGAACATCATCCCCATAGGATGTGCCCAACTGTTGGCCGATGAGTTTATCCAGCAAAGTCTGGATTTCGCCCTTAAAAGCCAGCACCAGATTGCGGGAAGCCTGTTCCAGGGCGGCAATTCCCGCCTTTTCTGAACGCTCAGCGTCCTGTTTACCCCTGGAAATGAGGTCATCCGCCTCCTTTTTGGCGGATTCGACTATCTGCCGCGCCTCCGCTTCCGCTTCCCGCTTGATTCGGGCAGCCTCTTCCGAAGCGGACTCAATCCCGTCTTTTTTTATTTTGTCAATGAGTTCCTGAACCTGGATATCCATGACTTCCTCTTTTTGCTTTTAAAATTAAACGCGCAAAACCCGTCTTCGAATAGTATAGAGGATTTTGGTTTTATTTGCAAGAGTGAAAAGAACCAAATGAAAAGAACCGATCATAGTGGTGAAGCTGGAGGTCTTTTAGAGAAAATTTCCCTCTTGAGACTTGCCGGAATTCGGATTATAGTAGATTTGTTCTATAGTATAAATTAAGGAGTATAATTAAGGGAGCGCGTATGAGACGATTATTTTTGATGCTCTTGTTGATCGTCATATTTGCTGCAGGCCTGGTTTTTTCCCAATCCCAGGGAAGTACCATGTATGTAGCGGTTAAATCCGCAGCCTTAAAATCTTCTGCCGGTTTTTTTGCAAACACTTTGCAGTCTTTGGCCCTGGGGGATACGGTTTCTGTGCTCCGCCACAGTGGTAAATGGCTGGAAGTCCGCGCCGGCTCTGTTTCGGGATGGATGGCCGCAACAAGCCTGAGTTCAAAGCGAGTTACCGGATCGGGCTATTCCGTTTCGGCAGGAGAAATGGCCCTGGCCGGAAAGGGGTTTACTCCGGAAATCGAAATAGAATACAAAAAAAGCGGCCTTGATTATTCCGGGGTAGATGTCATGGAACGGTTAAGCATCCCGGCCAACGAGCTGCTTCAATTTATAAACGAAGGCAGCCTGACAAAAGGGGAATAAAATGAAGTATCTGCTAATTATCTGCGCCGGATTCTTCCTTCGGCCACTTTTTCTGGAGGGGCAGTCCCAGGGCGGCTCGTGGCAGGGTTCCGGTCCCTCAAGCTTTTTGAACGATGCCCTGTCCGATATGGATAAAGCGTTTAACGCAATAGATGAAGAAGCTACCCTGGAAGATGAGTATTACCTTGGACGCGCCGTGGCTGCCAATATTCTGTCCGCCTACAAACCATACACCGCAAAGCCGGAACTGACCCGCTATCTTAACCGGATATGCCTGACCCTCGCGATCAATTCCGCACAGCCTGAGCTCTTCAACGGTTACCATGTGATCATCCTGGACACTCCCGGGTTCAATGCCTTTGCCAGCCCCGGGGGCCATATTTTTCTGACCAGGGGGCTTGTGGAAGCGGCTCCTTCCGAGGACGCGCTAGCCGGAGTCATAGCTCATGAGTTGGCCCATATTTTATTGAAGCACAGCATTAAAATTATTGATGATATGAAACTCAATGAAGAAATGACAGCAATGGCGAACCGGGCTGCGTATCTTGCCGGCAGAAATTCCACTGCCGAACGGGTTATGTTTTTTCGCAATTCGGTTTCAGCGGTGATTGACGCCATGTTGAAGAACGGTTATACCCAGCCCCAGGAATTTGAAGCGGATAACATCGCAGTGTCATTGCTGGCGGCATCCGGTTATGATCCCGGTGGATTGATGGAAATGCTGCGGGTTTTACAGCAGGTTCAGGGCAGCCAAAGAGACGGGTTTAACAGTACCCACCCAAGCCCTGAGCAGCGCATTGCAAATATCGAAACAGCAAGTGCCCGTTTCCGCGTTCAGGACACCCGCTCCCGCCGGACGCCCAGGTTTACAAACAAATGAAAAAGTCTCACAAGCCCAATGGGCAGTCCGGCGGCGGACATAAAAAACAATTTGCCGCGCTGGTTATTACCGGTATGGTGTTTCTTGTTACCCTTGCCCTGTATTTAGGTGGCGCTTTTACTTTTCTTGAATACAAAACCTACGATTTGCGGGCAAAAACCCTTGCCCCCTTAAGCCGGCCATCGGATGACATTATCGTAATCCTGTTGAATCAGGACAGTATAGACTGGGCCAACAGGGAGCGGGGGTGGGGCTGGCCCTGGCCCCGGAAAGCCTATGCGGAAATTATTGAGTATATGAACCTGGGGGGCGCCAACTCCATTGCCTTTGACGTTATTTTTTCCGAACCTTCAATATACCGCAACGCCCGGCAGGACGCGATCATAGACGATGCTGTAGCGGGGCTGGAAAATTTTCAGGGTACCCAAGTTCCGCAGCGGGAACAGGTCGGCAGGGGGACAGCCACGGAAGCAGGCCGTTCCGTTTTCCGCGGCATTATCAACGCCCTGCGCACCTTAAGCAGCCGCGAGGATGACGCCTCTTTTGTGCATGCCGAACAAGAATTCGGCAGAACTGTACAGACTGTGGTCTTCAGTTCCCAAACGGGGAATACCCCTGTTTGGCCGGCGAATCTCAATACGCCGCTTTTTGAACTGCATAATTTTGAACAGATGATTCCCGAGTACGAAAAACTTAACCAGGAAAACGAAGGCGGCACGGTAAGAGCACAATTCCCCATTGAAGAATTGCGTAACGCCGCCGGGGTTATCGGCAACGCAACCGGCTGGCCGGATTCTGACGGAATTTTTCGCAGGGCCAACCTTTTTTCAATCTTTGACGGAAAGGCGGTGCCGGGGCTTTCGGCCGCTTCTCTGCTTGCCGCAGGCCGGGACAGGCGGATTTCGTATAACGATACAAAAAAAGTCATTGAATGGGGGGAATACCGCATCCCGGTGGATAAAAACGGACGGAGTCTGCTCCGTTTCCGCGGAGACCTTTCCCGTTACATCCCCTACCCTGCCCATCATATCCTTTTAAGCAAGGAAGCCTATGAGAGCGGCAAAATCGATAATGCAGGAGCATATTATCTGCCGCCGGAAGATTTTGCCGGCAAGTATGTGTTCTTTGGTTTATACGCGCAGGGGCTTTTTGATATTGCCATTACGCCCATTGGCCCCACGTATCCCGGCGTGGGAATGCACATCACCATGCTGGATAATATTTTATCCGGCGATTTTATCCGTCCTTCGCCGCTGTTACTCGACATTATTATTATTTTCGCCGCCGCAGCCCTGGTTACGGCGTTTTCCCTGTTGGTAAACCGTATTCCGGTAGCGGTAACCGGCCTGGTGATAACACTTCTGGGCCTTGGCGTGGCCGCGTTCGGAGCATACCACTTTGGAAACACCTGGATTCCCCTGACGGCGCCCCTTGCCGGAAGTCTCATCGCCTTTCTTACGGCCATGCTGTACAATTACGCCACCGAGGGCAGCCAGCGGCGCTTTATCAAATCCGCATTCAGCCAGTACCTTTCGCCGGTGGTAATTGAGCAGCTAACAGCAAATCCAAAACTGCTCAACCTGGGCGGGGAGCGCCGGGAGATCAGTATTTTCTTTTCCGATGTGCAGGGCTTCACTACTATTTCCGAAAAATTCAAAGACGATCCTCCCAAGCTGACAGAGTTGCTCAACGATTACCTTTCCTTTATGACCGACACTATTCTTGATTCAGGGGGTACGATTGACAAATACGAAGGCGATGCGATTATCGCTTTTTGGAACGCCCCGCTGAATTATGCAGACCACGCAGCCAGGGCCATATCGGCTTCGCTGGCCTGCCAGCAAAAACTTGCGGAGCGGCAGTCGTTCTTTGAAGAAAAATTCGGCGTCCGCCTTTTAACCCGCATCGGCCTGAATACCGGCTACGCGGTAGTGGGCAACATGGGTTCCAGCAAACGCTTTGATTACACCATGCTGGGCGACGCGGTGAATCTGGCCGCCCGCCTTGAGGGGCTCAACAAACAGTTCGGCACTTATCTGATGTGCACCGGCGAAACTTTCGCTCAGGCGTGCAAGGCCGAAAACCAGGAACGCTTCTTTGGCCGTAAACTTGCCCAGGTAGCGGTAGTGGGAAAGAAGGAAGCGGTTACCGTATACGAGCCCATGCCGGAAGCGGCGTTTAAAGAAAAGGAAGCGATACTCCACCGCTTTGACGAAGCCAGGGATCTGTTCTATGCCGGCAAATTCGCCGAAGCCCTGCAGCGCTTTGAGACTCTTACAGAACAGGACAGTCCCGCTTCGTTTTACGCCGATCAATGCCGCTATTACATTGCGCGGCCTGCGGAGTGGAAGGGGCATTGGGAATCCAAGAGCAAGTAATATGGCTTTTGGCACCCATTTTTTCGTCATAAAGAATTACTTCCTTTCTTTGGTACTTCTCCTGGTTCTCTCCTGCGCCAGTACCGGCTCCTTTACAAAACTTGACAGCGCGGTAGAACGGACACATTATGCTGAAAGTATCGAGTTACTGGAAGAGAAAAAATATTCTCTCTATTCGGCGGAAAAAGATTCGGTACTGTACTTTTTGGACAAAGGTATGCTCAGCCACTATGCGGGGCAATATGAGGAATCCTCTGCGCTTCTTGAAAGTGGCGAACGGGCGATAGAGACGGCGTTTACCAAAAGCGTGTCACGGGATATTGGCTCCTATCTCCTGAATGATAATATGCTGGAATACCCGGGCGAAGATTACGAGGATATTTATATCAATACCTTTAATGCCCTCAATTATTATCACCGGGGAGAAATCGAAGACGCTCTGGTAGAAATACGCCGTATGAATAATAAATTGGCGTATCTTGCGACAAAATACGATTTGCTTGTTTCAGAACTTCAACAAAAAGCCCTTGAGGAAAAGCTTACGCAAATTCCCGCCAACCCCAACGCGCCGGCAAAGTTTACCGATTCCGCCCTTGCCCGCTATCTGGGAATGTTGTTCTACCGTGCCGACGGCCTGTATGACGACGCCCGCATAGACAACGAATGGCTGCGGCTTGCTTTTGCCAATGCCCCGCAGGTATATAAACACTCGCCGCCTTCTTCCATAGCGAATGAGCTGAACATTCCCAAAGGCAAAGCCAGATTTAATATAATTGCCTTTAGCGGCCTTTCTCCGGTCAAGCGAAGCATGGAAATGCGCATCCCCCTGCCCGGCTCGCGCTGGGTAAAAATTGCTCTGCCCGAACTGGAACACCGCCGCTCTGAAGTTACGCGAATAGAAGCGGCGTTTGATCACGGCGAAAGTTTCAACCTGGAATTGCTGGAAGACCTTAACGCCGTAGCCGGAGAAACTTTTAAAACCCGGAAAAATATTATTTACTTAAAGTCGATAATCCGCGCCACCGTTAAGGGTCTCAGTTCCTCGGTGCTGGATTCCGCCGCCAAAGAAGCAGGCGGCGAGACCGGCGCAATTCTGGGGCTTCTCAGTTTTATCACCCAAATCTTTGCCGAAACAAGCGAACAGGCCGACCTCCGCATATCCCGCTACTTCCCCGCCAGGGCGTATGTAGGCGGAATCAACCTTGAGCCCGGTGTCTATTCGTTCACCATAAAATACTACGGCGGAAACAACAGGGAAATCACTTCGCTCCGGTATACAGATATGCCCATTGCAGAAAATGTGTTGAATCTTGCGGAAGCTGTTTGCTTGAAGTAAATTACTATTTAAACATACCGGAGGTATGATGCGTCCATTTGAAGTAGTATCGCCGTTTAAGCCCGCCGGTGATCAGGGTGAGGCCATTGCCGCCCTGGCTGCCGGTATCAAGGCTGGCGACAAATATCAGACTTTGCAGGGTGTTACCGGCTCGGGGAAAACTTTTACTATGGCAAAGATCATTGAGGCGGTACAGATACCTACTTTGATCGTGAGCCACAACAAAACGCTGGCAGCCCAGCTTTTCCGGGAGTTCAAGGGATTTTTCCCCCATAACGCGGTGGAGTATTTTGTTTCCTATTACGACTACTACCAGCCCGAGGCATATGTGGCAAGCCGGGATCTGTACATCGAAAAAGACGCTTCAATAAACGAAGAGATTGAGCGGATGCGGCTTTCGGCCACCCGGAGCCTGATGGAACGGAAAGATGTGATCATCGTGGCTACCGTGTCCTGCATTTACGGCCTTGCCACGCCGGAAGTGTACCGGAAAATGACCGCCACTTTTTCAAAGGGCGATACTGTCGATGTGGACGCTCTTATCCGGCGCTTTGTGGAGCTGCAATACGAGCGCAACGATGCGGTATTGGAGCGGGGACGTTTCCGCCGCCGGGGTGATACCCTGGAAATTTACCCCGCATATCTGGAAGAAGCCTACCGTGTTGATCTGGACTGGGACAAGGTTGAGCGGATACGCCGCTTTAACCCCGTGTCAGGTGAAATGATGGAAGAACTTGACCGGGCACTTATTTACCCCGCCAAGCAGTTTGTCATGCCCGCCGATATGGTGCATAATGCGTTAGGCGCAATTAAGAAAGAACTGGCGGAACGGCTGGAATTTCTTCAAGACGCCGGAAAAATAATGGAAGCAGAGCGGCTGAAAACCAGGGTGGAGTACGATATTGAAATGCTCACCGAAATGGGCTACTGTCCCGGCATAGAGAATTACTCCGCGCCGCTGGCAGGACGTAAACCCGGCGAGGCCCCGGACACGCTGATCGATTATCTTCCAAAAGAGCACCTAACGTTCATTGATGAAAGCCACGTTACCCTTCCGCAGATAGGCGCCATGTTCGCGGGGGACCGCAGCCGCAAGCAGAGTCTGGTGGACTACGGTTTCCGCCTGCCCTGCGCCCTGGACAACCGTCCCCTGCGTTACGATGAATTTGTGGAGCGGCTTGACCGCGCAATCTTTGTGTCAGCCACTCCCACTAAAATCGAAATTGAGCAGTCCAAACGGGTGGTGCAGCAGCTTATCCGTCCTACCGGCCTTTTGGACCCGGAGATCGAAGTCCGTCCCAGCGAAGGCCAGATGGAGGACATCTACGGCGAGGTGCAAAAGCGTATTAAAGCCGGGGAGCGCTCCCTTATCCTCACACTTACCAAAAAAATGGCCGAAGACCTTACCGATTACCTTTCCGGCCTGGGCCTTAAAGTGCGCTACATTCACAGCGAAGTGGAAACCATTGAGCGGGTGGAGATTCTTACCCAACTGCGGCAGGGTGGCTTTGACGTGCTGGTGGGAATCAACCTGTTACGCGAAGGCATAGACCTGCCGGAAGTGTCATTTATTGCCATCCTCGACGCCGACAAGATCGGCTTTTTGCGTTCCCTTACCAGCCTGGTGCAGATCATAGGCCGCGCCGCCCGGAACGCCGCCGGCAAAGTGATCATGTACGCCGACCGCATGAGCGACGCTATGGACAAGGCCATAACCGAAACCAACCGCCGCCGGGAAGCGCAAATTGCGTATAACAAAGCGCACGGCATCACCCCCGCCACGGTAAAAAAAGCCATTGCCGACATCCTCATCCGCCATGCTGAGGAAGCCGAAGACGCGGCGGCCACTTCGATAGAAGTGCTCAAAAAGTCCTACAACGTGCTGATACCGGCACAGCGCAAACAGCTCGTCAAAGCCCTGGAAAACGAGATGCTGGAACACGCCAAAAACCTTGAATTTGAACAGGCAGCGGCTATTCGGGATGAAATTGCGCGGATTGGCGAACTGGGACGAAAATAAATGGTAATTTGTCGCACTGT
>BNVF01000063.1 GCA_025997895.1 Spirochaetia bacterium | reverse complement strand
ATTCCGGGTTTTAGAGCTGCAAGATGGAAAAAATAGGAATGCTATTAGTATTAATATAAAAAATTATAATAAAATATCATGAACTAAAAATTGCCGACGAGAAAATCATGGTTTTTAGAGGTTGCCTTGCATTTATATTGCTTTCATTTTCTGATTCAATTCCAAGATATTTTTTAATAGCAACAACCAACCGTTTAATATGGTTTTCTAACGGATCATCAATAGCATCCAGCCAATGTGTTGAACTTAGATAATACTCCATAGCATCATCAAGTTTAACATCGGTAATTCTAAATGGAACTATAATTTTTTCATATTTACAAGCTGCATCAATTTCTTTTAAGACATGCTTGGATGAATTGGAGTTTTCAGAAAAAACGAGTATACAAATTGAGGACTCTTTGATCGCTTTAATTATTGATGCGGCATAAGATTCGCCAGCATCAGCATCACGGTAAGCTATCCAACACCGTATTTTGTCAGACTCTAAGTAGTTTATAATAGCGTCAGCTATTTTCTTATCTTTGCTTGAATATGATATAAAACACTCATGCATAGTTCCTCCTAAAATTGCCATATCCGTACAAAAACCTATAGATCCCGCAAATAAGTTTCAATCTTGTCTGTACGTTTGAGGGATTCTTCCAGTTTGGCCTTTTCGCCTGACACCAGCTCCGCCGGGGCGTTTTTGACAAAAGCCTCATTCGCCAGTTTGGAGCGCAGTGCCTGGATAAACTTGCGATCCCGCTCCAGTTCTTTGCCGAACTTCTGCTTGAGTGCCGCCGTATCTACCGCCTCGGCGATAAACACAAAGACCTCAAAACCCGCGCCCACCAGACCAATGGAACCTGCCGGACGTTTGCCCGCATCGTCCGCTATTGCGCCGCTGCCGGCTGCTGTGTTGCCGCTGTCCGCCGGCGCGGCCTCAATCGCCAGTTCCCCAATTCCCGCGAGGAGCTTCACCAGCCCCTCGTTTTGTCGCAGCACCTGCTCCTGCTCACTGTCCGGCCGCGCCAGTACCCGGAGTTTTTTGTCCGGGGTAATAGTACACTCGCTGCGCAAGGTGCGTACCATGCGTACCAACTCTTGTAGGAAGGCGAAGTTTTTCTCTTCGGCAGGATCGTTACGCTTTTCATCGTACTGCGGGTAAGGCGCGGTGATAAGCAGTTCCCGGCTTTCGTCGCTGTCCTGACCGGCAGCACCGCCCTGCACATTTGGCAGTTTCAAACTGCAGGGCAGTTTGGAATAAATTTCTTCGGTAACAAAGGGCAGCAGCGGGTGGAGCAGGCGCAGGGACTCGGCAAGCACATCCAGCAGCACCGTAGTAGCCCGGTCTTTTTCAGCGTTGTTATGCGACGAGTCATCGCCGCTTTTCAACGAAAGTTTGGTAGCCTCTACATACCAGTCGCAGAAGTCATTCCAAAAATATTCGTAGGCCGTCTGCGCCGCGTCGTTGTAGCGGTAGGAAAGAAAAGCCTCCTCCATTGCCCTGGCGGCGCTGTTCAGGCGTGAGTATATCCACTTGTCCACCGGGAGCAGGGCCGGCGCCTGTACCAGTTCCCGGCCTTCCAGGTTCATCAAAATATAGCGGCTGGCGTTCCAGACCTTATTGGCAAATTTGGAACCCATTTTAAACGATTCCTTATCGACCAGTATGTCCTGCCCCTGGGCGCACATAAAGGCCAGGGTGAACTTGAGGGCATCGGCGCCGAACTCGTCCACCAGTTCCAGGGGGTCAAGGCCGTTGCCAAGGCTTTTGCTCATCTTGCGGCCCTGCTTGTCCCGCACCAGGCCGTGAATATAAATGTCCCGGAACGGTGCCTTGCCGGTAAATTCAAGGCCGGCCATAATCATTCTGGACACCCAGAAAAAGATGATGTCGTAGGCGGTTACCAGCGCCGTGGTGGGATAATAGGCGGCCAGGTCGGCGGTTTGTTCCGGCCATCCCAAAGTGCTGAAGGGCCAGAGCCAGCTTGAGAACCAGGTATCGAGCACGTCCGGGTCTTGTTCAATATTTTTGGAACCACAGTGGGGACAGGCTGAAATATCGGTACGGGAGACCGAAGTTTTACCGCAGTCCTTGCAGTCCCAGGCGGGGATTCGGTGTCCCCACCATAATTGACGGCTAACGCACCAGTCCCGGATATTTTCCATCCAGTGCTGATAGGTGTTCTCCCATTTTTTGGGGTAGAAGACGATCTCCCCCCGCCGCCACGAGGCCAGGGCTTTTTCCGCCAGGGGCTTCATCCTGACAAACCACTGCTCCGAAAGGAAGGGTTCGATTATCGTGCGGCAGCGGTAACAATGCCCCACGGCATGGCTGATCTCATCCTCTTTGATATACCAGCCCCCGGCCTTGAGGTCTTCAAGTACCGCCCCACGGGCCTGCTTTACGGTCATACCCCGGTATTTTTCAGGAACCTCGTTGTTCAGAGTCCCGTCGGGATTGAGAATATTGATCACCGGAAGATCGTGCCTTTTGGCAAGTTCCCAGTCGTTGGGATCATGGGCGGGGGTGATCTTCACCACCCCGGTACCGAATGCCCGGTCAACGTAAGTGTCAAAGACTACGGGGATGTCCCGGTCTGTCAGGGGCAGCCGCACTTTTTTACCCGCAAGGGCCGCATAACGTTCGTCTTCAGGGTGAACAGCCACAGCAGTGTCGCCTAACAGGGTCTCCGGCCGGGTAGTGGCAAGTTCCACATAGCCATTTTCCCCGTTAGCCGCAATATCACTGCCGTTAGCCGAAACTCCGTCGGCGAAATAATACCGCAGATGATACATCTTTCCCGGCGTGTCCTCATGCTCCACTTCGTCATCGGCAAGGGCCGTTCCACAAGACGGGCACCAGTTCACCAGATAATTTCCTTTATAAAGGAGATCCCGCTCATACAGGGTAACAAAAACTTCCCGCACCGCACGGGAAAGCCCTTCGTCCATAGTAAAACGTTCCCGGGACCAGTCTACGCTTGCCCCAATACGGGCGAGCTGTTTGGAAATGATGGCGTGATGTTCGTTCTTGACCTTCCAGGTTTCCTCAAGAAATTTTTCCCGCCCCAAATCCCGGCGGCTCTTGCCCTGCGCTTTCAGCTTGCGCTCTACCACGTTCTGGGTGGCAATCCCCGCGTGATCGGTGCCTGGCACCCATAAGACCGGCCCCCTCGTACCAACGGTACGACGCATACGGTGGAAACGGACTACTATGTCCTGGAGGGTGTTGTTCAGCCCGTGTCCCAGGTGCAGCACACCGGTAACATTGGGCGGCGGAATCACTACGACAAAGGGCCGCTCATCCGCGCCTTGGGCGGACACAGGCTTAAACGCGCCCTGCTCTTTCCAATGTGCGTAGATCCGGTCTTCAAAGGTTTTTGGGTCATACGCTTTTGCAAGTTCAATCGCTTTCATGAAGGCTCCATAGGTATACTTACTATACTTAGTAGGGACAAATAATTCAATTACAGCACACTCCTCCATATAATCCCCCCGTGGCGAGGCGGCAGTGCCAGAGCGCTGATCAGGCTGGGGAACGCCGCCTACGGAGCCCCGCAAGCGGGTCTCCTTCGTCTAAGAACCCAGCAAATGATCAGCGGCCCGGCACTGCCGCCTCGCCACGGGCCTTAGGGGGTAAGTGTACACCACACTACACTGTATGTCCGTGGGTGGGCAGCGCTAGCGGTGGCGGATCATTTGCGGGATTCTTAGCGGAGTAGACCCCAAGGCAATCCGCTTGCGGATTGCATGGGGGCTGCGGAGCGGTATTCACCCGCCTGATCCGCCACCGCTAGCGCTGCCCACCCACGGGATATACGGGGAGACTACTCGCTGAGCAGATCTATCTCTCCGGAACCAAGGGCCTTGAATATGCGCCGCTTTACCACGCCTGAGCTGCCGGTAAACTCGGCGATACGCTTGCGTATGTCCCGGCGTTTGGAGTTGATCCCGTAGGGGCAGGTGCAGGCCGCTTTGAGGATGTTCTGCTCTGCGGCGCAGTCGATGATTTGCCGTTCCTCAAGCAGGGCCAGGGGGCGGATAAGACTTACCGGGTATTTGCGGTATTTGAGGATCACCGGCATGGTTGAAAGTTCGCCTTTGCCGGTCATGTTCATAAAAAAAGTTTCGATAATATCGTCCAGATGATGGCCCAGGGCGATCTTGTTGAAGCCGCGCTCTACTGCGTATTTGAGCAATTCTGTCCGCCGCTGGGTGGAACACCAGTAGCAGTTCATTTTTTCCCCCTCTTTGAGTCTGCCTATGATTGGCACAAACAGATCGGTAAAGGGGATGCCCCACTCTTCAAGTCGTTGGGAGAGGATTGATTTTTTGCAGCAGGCGCAGAAGTCGCTGCTTATGTGGAGCGCTTCAAGCTCGTAGCCGGTTTTGAGCGCCGGCCTGAGAGAAGCAAGGGCCCAGGCAAGGACGGTTGAATCTTTGCCCCCTGACGCGGCGATGAGGATGCGGTCTCCCTCGGTTATCAGTTTGCGTTCCAGAACCGTTTTGACGGTGAGCTTCTGCACCACCGCGCTTGCGTCTGCCTTGCGGATAAAACGATTACTCATTGAGCCTCGTTGTTGAAATTGTCTATAGGCTTCATTATATCGCGTAACACAAGACTGGCCAGTATCATGCCGGCGCTGGCGGTAACCGTAACGGCGCTGCCGTTGATCACCTTTTTGCTGCTGCACCATTCGGTGCGTTCGCCGTTATTCGTTGCGCTGCACAGGCAGAGACGCGGGCTGCCGTCCGCGTTTGAGCCGCAGGAGATGGCTATTTCCTCATGCCGGGGGAGCTGTTCATCGCTATAGACTGCGGTGAAGCTGCCGGTAAAGCCCCGTTTGCGCAGCCCCTGCCGTACCAGCCGCGCCAAAGGGCAGCCCTGTGTGTCCCAGATATCCGCTGTTTTCAGCCTGGTAGGATCCATTTTTTGCGCCATGCCCATTGAGGAAAACAGAGTAACCCCGGCGGCGCCATAGGCGGCGCCACAGGCGAGCTCGATTAAATCGAGTTTATGACTCAGGCTGTCTATGGCGTCAATCACATAATCCGCGTTTTCAATGCCGAAACTGCCGGCGCTTTCCCTGGAAAAAACTTTTCCCCATGCGGAAACTTCGCAGCGGGGGTTGATCTCCAGCAGCCGCTCTTTGAGAACTTCAACCTTGGAAAGCCCCACCGTGCGGCTGGTGGCCTGTACCTGGCGGTTGACGTTGGTAACGCACACCGTATCTGAATCGATGATACCGATTTTACCCACGCCGGAACGGGCCAGCGCCTCGGCGCACCAGCTTCCCACGCCGCCCACGCCAAAGATCAGCGCCCTGGTTTGCGCCAGTTTTTCCAGCGCCTCCGCGCCGGTGATAAGCGAGAGCCGCTGAAACAGGGGATTGACGGTCATGGGTGCTCCTGCCGCTGCTTCGGTTTCAGATAACGCTCCTCCTCGCTGAAAATGCAGCCGCAGTATTTCTGCATATACAGTCCAAGAGCGCGTGCCTGCGCCTGGCCTTCCCGAAAGCGGGGACGGAAATCGCGGTATAGAAAAGCAACGCCGTACTGTGCGGCAAGCTCCCCGCCAATACGGCGGATTTCATCGTGGTTCTGGTAGGGGCTGATGAGCAGGCTCGTACTGAATGCGTCAAAGCCCTCTGCAGCGGCATGAGCGGCGGCTCTTTCCAGCCGCATGCGGTAGCATACGTTACAGCGGGCTGTATGTGTATTGTCCGCCGCACTTTCAGTTTCGCAGCCAATGGCGCGTAAAAACAAACGGAGACCGTATTCGTCGATCATGTCCAGTTCAAGATTTTGCGCCGAGACAAGCTGCGCAAGGGCGCCGCGCCTGCTGGAGTATTCTGTATAAGGATGGATGTTGGGGTTATACCAGAACAGCCGGGGCTGAATGTTTTCCGCAACAAGGTCTTCAATACAGGCGGCGGCGCAGGGACCGCAGCAACAGTGAAAGAGCAGCTTCATTTATGCTGTTCAATGGCTTTGGCAAGCTGATCCGCGCAGGATGTTTTTTTTCTGCCGCACGTCAGCCCTTTGAGTTTTTTGACGATTTCGCCGGCATCCATCCCTTCCACCAGTGCGCCCAGGGCCTTGAGGTTCCCGTCGCAGCCATCATCAAAAGTGAGGGAATAAATTTTGCCGTCCCGCATATCAAAATGAATTTTGCTGGAACATGTTCCGCTGGTTTTAAATTCGTACATCTGTATACCTTGATTGAATTGTAACATTAAAACCATGGTGAGATCAACCTGATGTGCCGCCGAAACCACATCCCTGCTTTGACAATTACTCTTGAAACCTTAAAAAAACGAGAAATATATTTTTTGACATATTGACACTTACATATGAAACGAGATATATTAAAATACTTACACCTTGGTCCACACATCCATATAACAATTAAGGAGAACGGTATATGACGGCAGTTCATAGCGGAAAATTTTTATTACGGGGATTGATGTCCCTGGGCGTTTTGTTTCTGGTCGTCCTGGGATGTTCCGGGCCGGACTCTCCGACGAACAGTACGGTGCTGGTTGAATCGATAAGTCTCAGTCCATCAACCCTGAATTTGGCGGTTGATGAAGTCTCCGCCCCGCTCACCGTTACCTATACCCCCACGGATACCACCCAGCAGGGGGTAACCTGGACTTCAAGCGACACGACGGTAGCTACGGTTCTTAACGGCGTGGTCACGGGCAGAGCGTCAGGGAACGCCACCATTACGGCGACCTCTACGGCAAACGGCAGTATAACAGCATCCGTCTCAGTAACGGTCAGCGCCATCGCGATTCCCCTCACCGGCATCGGTCTCAGTCCATCAACCCTGAATTTGACGGTTAATGAAGTCTCCGCCCCGCTCACCGTTACCTATACTCCCACGAATACCACCCAGCAGGGGGTAACCTGGGCTTCAAGCAACCCGGCAGTAGCTACGGTTCTTAATAACGGTGTGGTCACGGGCATAGCGCCAGGGAACGCCACCATTACCGCTACCTCTGCGGTGAATGGTAATATAACAGCCACTACCGACGTGACAGTTTCCGCCGCCGTCTCTACGGAACCTCCGCCGGTACCTGAAAATCTGGAGATTACCGCCGGTGATCATCAACTGCGTCTTACCTGGACCGGCGAAACCGCCGGGGTCCTTTATGAGATACGAATTGCCAATTCGGAAAATCTCGATGCTGCCACGCAATACGGCGGACTGGTTTCCGGCATCGAAAAGGTTCTTACCGGATTGGCGAACCGGACGCCCTACTGGATATGGATACGGGCCAGGAATAGTGTGGATGTGAGTGAGTGGGCTGGTCCGGTAAGCGGAACTCCCCGTGGTATTATCCCCGCTGCGCCGGGGCAACTGGTTGTGGAAGCCGGGGATGGCAAGCTTACAGTTGGCTGGACCGCTGTGGAAAAGGCCACCGCCTACGAGGTATGGTGGAATAACACCAATAATTCCAATGATGCAGTGCAGTACGGCGATGATTTTACCGAAACTTTTGCGGTCATTTCCGATTTGACTAATGGCAGTTCCTATTGGGTGTGGGTTAAGGCAAAAAATATCGATGGCGGTAGCTCTTTCAGTGCTGCGGCCAGTGGAACGCCGGTGACTGATACCAGCATAATCGATCTTACCCATAACACATGGCAGGACGGTGTTTTAGCAATTAATGAATCTCAAAAATACCAATTCTATGCTGAGGCTGGAAAATCCTATTCAATTAATTGGAATGACAGCAATGACGGAGACCATTCAAAAACCGGAGATATCAGGGTTTCGGCTTACTGGAAGACCGGGGAAGTAGACCTGTTTACCAATATAAATAGCGGATATACTACACCACAAACCTTCACTGCCAATAAATCCGGGTATATCGTTATAAAAACTGAAGCAGCCTATGCCGCCGGTTATTATGCGGTGAAGTATAAAGACAACAGTGTTATTGAATTGCCGCCATCTCCGGGCTATACGAATCTTGCGAATGATGTTTGGTATGATAACAGTATCAACTTTGGGGCGGATCAATATTATCAGTTCTATGCACAGGCTGGGCATACCTATTCGATTAACTGGAATGACAGTTATAATGGAGATGGAACAAAAAGTAGTGATGTACGGGTTTACGCTTATTGGTCTACCAATATGGGAACCTCTTTATTTGATCGGGATGATGGATTTTATTCTACATCGATGATAGATGCTGATAGATCAGGATATATCGTTCTTAAAGTAAATGGATATTACAGTGGTGGAACCTACGCGGTAAAATACAAAGAAGAAATACGAACCGTCGTTTCGCCGCCCATAACGATTACCCTGTCTGGTGATAAGGATGAAGACATCAACCTTGATTATAGCTATCCGGGAAACGGTCTTTCCAAAAGCAACGAGGGATACTACTACCTGTATGTTTCCGGTTCCTATTCCCGGTACCAGTGGATTTTGGACGGTAATGATCTGATGAAGGATCAATATTCCAGTTTCACGAATATCTCCGCTTCAAATTTAACGGTTGGGCTACACCATCTGACGGTGGTGATATATAAGGGATCGGTTCCCTATTCCAAAAAGCTCAGCTTTACAGTTAATCCCTAAGGAGAATCATAATGAAAAACCGAATAACCATGAATAAAATTATATTGACCGTCCTTGTGACTGCCATCGTTCTTGGGGGCTGTTCCAACTTTTTAAACTCCCCGGTATCACTGAAATCAGGTGGATACCCTGAAAATTCAGGCGATGCAATTCCATTGGAGAGCGGCAAGGGGCAGCTCAGCATAAGCATAAGCGACGGAGCGGCCCGCACCCTGCTGCCGACGCTGCCGGTTTTCAGTCGTTTTGAGCTTGTTTTTACGCCGAATGGGGAACAAAATCTTCCGGAGCCAAATTATGTTTCCTTATCCGTAAATAATAATATTGCGAGCCATACCATCAACCTTGAACCCGGTTCCTGGACCATCAATGCCTATGGGTATACTTACATTGCCAATGTCCCCGGCATGATTGAAGGGGAATACGAAGTGGCGGTGGGCAGCAGTACTATCGACGTTGCCGATGGGGTAGCCCAAAGTATTTCGATCATCCTGCATATAAATGAAGATACTCAGGGTGATGAAAACGGACTGTTTAACTATGAAATAGTCTTTGCGGAAGAAGCGGCTGTTACCGAGGCGGTGCTTAAGCTCATTCCCCTGGAGGAAGGGGTCAGCGGTACGCCATTTAGGGAACTTGATTTATTGGAAAACGCCGATTCCGCTACCGGCGGCTTTGCTGTCCCGGTAGGTTACTATTACCTTAAGGTAGAAGTAAAGAACGCTGACGATGAGTTGGCCATAAAAACCGACATTGTTCATATTAAAAAAGCACAAAAAACCCTTGCAGGGGGAACCGATTATACCTTTACTACCAACGATTTTACCCCCATGCGTACCCTGAGTGGAAAACTGTCACTATCCGAATATGAGGGCGCCACCCCTGACTCCGCCTCAGTGTATCTCTACCGCGCCGCAGATCACACGGATCTGATTATTCCCGCAGTGGATGTGGATTTGTATACCGGCGGTTGGAGCGCCAGAATCAGCTCCCTGTATACCGCAGTTTATATCGAAGCCCGTATTACATACGGGGAAGATACCTATAGCAAAGATAAGGGCCCCATATTAATCGCGGATCCAACGGAAGAAGATCTTACCGTAGATATGCGCTTTTTCCCGGTTGTCCAGGCAGCCGGCATAGAACACGGCCATTTCGAAATAACCCAGCCCATGGCCTTCCCGGGGGCAACGGTTCGCTTTGAAATAGTACCGGATGTAAATTACCGTTTTCAAACCGGAAGCCTGTATTACAATGCAAATCCTCTGGGAGATGCGGTCAGAACCTTTACTATGCCTGCGGAAGATGTAACTCTTACGGTGGCATTCAGGCCGGTGGAACAAAAGTTCGTCCGGGGTACCGGCGTCGAAACCGTTTATTACGAAACAATTCAAGAAATAATAGAAGCATCTACCGGCAGCGCCGAAGCGCCGGACGAATTTATTATACTCGAAGATATTAACTGGGATTCCGGTTACACAATTCCGGCTGGCAAACATATTCTCTTAACCGTTCCCGCCGGAATCTCCAAACTGGTAAAACGGGCCGGAACCTATACGGGAAGTCTCTTTACGGTTGCAACCGGGGGTTCCCTTACCCTGCAGGGAAATGCCGCCGGGGAATTGCTCATTGATGGCGGCAGGAATGACGGCAAGTCCGCAAGCGCGGCACTGGTCACCGTTAATGGAACGCTGACCACGAAAGATAATGTTACACTGCGGAATAACAATAGCGGCGGCGGTTATGGCGGCGCAGTAAATATTGATAATGGTACGTTTAATATGCAGGGCGGCGCTATTACCAATAACATTGCATACCATGGCGGCGGCGTAAATGTATCCGGATCTATCGCCGTTTTTACCATGACCAAACTTTCAGTAATTCAAGGTAATGAAGGCAATTGGTTGGGAGGCGGAGTAGCTGTTCAAAACGGCGGATTATTGGATTTCCTGGGAGGTACCATTGCGGGTAATGCCATCACCTATCATAGCACGGATACATCAGGTTCAGGTTACTACTATGGCCATGCACGTGGGACTAATATAGGCCGGTCTGTGGCCGATAATCCCGGAATCGTTAAAATAAAGGGAGCAATAGATGAAGGCAATGAAGCCAGGGCATCTAACTGGAGCTGGTACTTATCAATATATTTTTACCACAGTGATTATTACCACATCCAGTTAGGGATAACATCCTTTAAGATTGGGGAAATCGCCGGTTCGATCAATAATGGAAATAATACCATCAGCTTAACGCTTCCTTATGAAACGGATCTATCGATATTGGAACCGGAAATAATGTTTGATGGTACAGGCTATACCTTTACCGGGCCTTTCAGTTATACCAATCCGGCTACCTATACCGTAAGCGCTTCGGATGGGACCAGTGTGGATTATGCCGTGATGTTGACAAAACAAAGCCTGGCGACTCCGGGAAGACCGTCAATAGATGCAACGGATGCCAATACATTCCATGTAAGCTGGACAGCGGTAAACTTTGCAACTGAATACGAACTGTTTTATAAACAAGGGTCTGTTGCTTTTGATGAAGCTACATTTACTCGTATTCCGACATTGACCAACAGTAGTGACATAACCGGTCTTGCCAATAGTACAGTCTATTCAGTTTATGTAAGAGCAAAAAATGGAGAGGATATTAGTGCAATAAGTTCCGGTGCATATGCAAGTACTATGATGCCGGTTCCTGAAAATCTGCAGGTTAGTCCCGGCGCAGGCGAACTGGTGGTTACGTGGAATGCAGTAAGCAATGCAAGGGGTTATCACATTTATTCCAGTGGAGAAAATGATCCGTCGGCTGCTAATGCTCTCTATGTAACCGTAACCGGAGGGGCGAATGTAACCACAACTATTAGCGGCTTGGCCCACGAAGAAACACGCTATGTCTGGGTACGGGCAGACCAAGACATCAGAAGTGCCTGGAGCGGGGTTGTTTCGGGAACCACCTATAAGGCGGTCAGCGACTTTAGCCTGAACGCCCTGGTAACGGCCCCGGTTAAAAATACTGTTCCCCTTGGCCCGGCGGTTTCCAGGGAACAATACACCGGCACCTTGGTGTGGATAAACGAGGAAGATGCCGAGGAGACTGTTCTTTTTGCCCCTGATACGGTGTACAAAGCGGTGTTTAGCCTGACGGCGGCGGCAAATTACACCTTTACCGGCGCTGATAGCTTTACCTATACCGGCGTCGGTTCATCAATAGCAGTTTCAAACAACACCGGATCAACGGTAACCGTTACCATTACATTTTCCGCCACTGAACCGGCGGATAATACCGGCGGTATTATCATTGGCGGCGATCCAACGGCAAAGCTCTACATGGATGGAAATCTTCTGACTGAGGGCGGAACGACCATCATCCCAAGTGGAACGGGGACCTATGTGGTCAGTCTTCAAACGGGTGACTATAGCGCTATTACCTGGTACCTGAATGGCAACAAGGTTGCCGAAGGGACTTCTGCCACATCCATTACCCTGACAAAACGGAATAAGGGAAATTATGTGGTAAATGTTGAAGCAGCTCCTGTTGGCGGAACTAAAAACTCAGGCAGCCATACCTTTGTGGTGCAATAAGGCGGAGGGAAAAAAATGAACGGAAAAATGAAGCTTTTTGGATTAATCGTGTCGATCTGCATCCTGTTTGCGGGGTGTATGAATATATTCGATCCGGATATATCTTCCAATAAATCCAATACCGGCAAAACCGAAGGGCTGGTAAGGATTTATATCGACAATGGAGAAGCCGAAAGCGCAAGGACATTGCAGCCCCAGATCGATGCACTGGCCGGATACCGGTTTAGTTTTGTCAATGGCAGCCAGGTTTCCCACGACCCGGTTGATATCACCGCAGGAAACAGTATTGATGTGTACCTTGCGGATGGCGTCCATACTATTACTGTGAAGGCATACAAAGGGGGCGGAACCATTGGGGACGCAGCCGATGAAATCGCCGGGGGCAGTATATCCGTAGAACTGTCCGGGGGCGTTGTTATCAGTAACGGCGGTATCGTACCTTCCATCATTCTTGGGCCTTCCGGTACCGGTAACGGAACCCTGCGTTACGAAATAATCAATAACTATGTGGCGGGGTATATAAAGCTCTGGCAGGAAAATGGTACCACCGCAGTGACCGGCTTTGGGAGCGGCGGTACATTGGCCATTGAAGGAACGACCGCAGCCCTGTCCGGGGATTTTTCGATCCCCCGGGGCCGCTATATCGGCGAAATAAAGCTTACGAACAACAGCGGACTTACCGCGCATCGGCGGGAGACCATCGAGATCTGGCCGGAAACGGTTACCCTTTTTGCGTTTGAGCCATCGTCTTATACCGATCCCTCATTGGCTCTGGCAAACAAAGGCGCATCACTGAGCGCAAATTCAACCATAGGCGGTATTGAAATTGGTGTCGGTCAAGGAACCGGCGCAGATGAGTCGAATGCAATTACCTATGTTTTGGGAGTCAAAGAAAGTACCAATGTTACGGCGTTATTCAACCTTGAATTGGCTTCCCTTTTTGCCAATATTAGCTGGGCGGTAAACAACGGCGGCGCTGCTCCCGCTACCGCGTACAACGCCCTGCCGGTAACGGTTACGGACTTTTCTTCGGCGAACAACTGCCTTTGGGTAAAGGTCGTATCCGAAGACGCTTCCACAACAAAGTATTACAAGTTTACCCTGTACCCTGAATCGCCGGGCCAGGGATTTTTCAAAGATACCAATACCAGTGCAAACCAGTTGGCGGGAATGCTTACCTGGACAAAACCGGCTAATACGGCCCAGATATTAGGGTATAGAATCTACTTTGGATCGGATAGTAAAACCAAGCTAAATGGAACCGTACTTGCCACCATAGACAACCCGGGTACTGAAAGTTGGACTTTAACTTCGAGTCCTACCAGCCTTCCCACAGGCGCAACCCATTTTCTTATTTACAGTATTGGAAGTCCGGGAGAATATCCGAATTGTCTTGCCATACCAATTGCGGACGCCAAATTCAACAATACCTATGGCGCTTTTACGGTAACAGGGACTGATAACACGGGGATATCCTGGACGTCTCCGACCCTTGCCATTACGAAACCCGGTACGTATTATATCACCGGCACCGGAGAGCCCACCACCGACAGGTTAATAACTCAACCAGGCAATACCCAAAAGGTGGATATTACCCTGGAGAATGTCAATATTGATGTCAGTGGGAGCGCTGATATATGCGCTTTTGAAATAGGCGATGGTACGGTTAATCTTACGTTGAAAGGAACCAATATTCTAAAAAGCGGCGCCAACAGGGCAGGATTATTAGTGCAGAGTTATATGAGACTATTTATTACCAAAGAAAGTACCGGTTCTCTGAAAGCTACCGGAGGTACAAACGGATCCGGAATAGGCGGGGGGCGTTCTTCAAGCGGTGCTAATAGTGTAAATAATTCAGGCGGAATTGATATCAAAGGCGGCGTCATTGTTGCTCAGGGCGGCCAACTCGGTGCAGGAATTGGCGGAGGTTACCGCGGGCACGGAGGAGTCTCCATGTATCCTATCCTTATTTCAGGCGGTACCGTCACTGCAACCGGGGGTGATTACGCAGCAGGAATTGGCGGTGGCAGTTCCGGGGACGGAGGAACATCCGGTCGTGTAATCGGCATTTCAGGCGGTGTCGTAACTGCAACAGGCGGTCAATATGGCGCCGGAATAGGCGGCGGCAATAGTCGGCCCGGTTTTATTGAAATCTCCGGCGGTACAGTAGCGGTAACAGGTGGAGCATACGGTGCAGGAATAGGCGGCGGCGGTAATAATAGCGCCGGTGGAACCATTACCATTACCGGAGGTTTTATCAATGCCACAGGCGGTTATTATAGTGCAAGCGCAAGCGGCTCAGGTATAGGCAACGGTTCCTTTACCCTCAATGCTTCCGGCAATGCCATAGTATTTGCAACTTCCGTACAGCCTGAGCTCATCGGCGGGAAAAATGTAAATAACGCATTTATCCTTGCCGGTAATGCTGGCATAAGTTATGGGGACCTTACCCTGTCGCAGGATGTTACGATTCCTGCGGAAACCAAATTCAAAGTCATGGGTGGGGTTCTGACCATCCCCGACAATAAGACGCTAACCAATAATGGTACTATCTATGTGTATTCCGGAGGATCAATTGACGGAATAGTGACGGGAAATCAGCCGGTTTCGCCCGGTTTATCAGTAACCGGTACTGGCCCCTACATCCACGATACGGATGTTTTAAGAATAACCGGCAATGGAACCTATACCATCACCATGGACGATTCCATTCCGGTTTTGGATACGGATCGTATTATTGTGGAACCTGGGGTGCATGCTAATATTACCCTTAACGGGGTAAAAATCGATTTGGGCAGCAAAGCGGGAGTATCTGCCTTCAATATGGAAGGAGCAACGGTAAACCTTACTTTGGCAGGAGACAATGTTCTCAAGAGCGGCTCAGGCAAGGCAGGTATTGAACTCCCCGCAGGGTCAACGCTTTCCATAAGTGGTGATGCGGTCAGTACCCTTGAAGCTGCCGGGGGTGCAAATGCCGCCGGTATCGGGACGCTTAATACCGGAAAAGCCGGAACTATCAGCGGCCTTTCAGGGGGCGTACAGGTATATACCTCATCCTTCCCGTATGATCTTGTCCTGAAATCGAGTGATACAAGTGGAATATTTTTCATGGGCAACGATGGAATCGTGTATGGGCAGGTAACCCTGGGACAGGATTTGACAATCCCTGCGGGGAAAACCCTGTCTATTCCGCCCGGTTCGTCATTGACCATACCGGTGGATAAAATTCTTACCAACAATGGAATAATCATTGTGAATACCGGCGGGGAATTAATCGGTAATGTTACTGGTAATCAGTCGGTAGTACCGGATTTAGCGATCTCCGGCGACGATACCTACACCTATGTATCTAATGTGTTAAACATTAAAGGTAATGGAACTTATGTTATTGGAATGAGAAGTGGGGTTACGGAAACTGTTACGGATCGTATCGTTGTTTCTCCTGGGGTAACAGCTGATATTACCCTTTCTAATGTAAAAATTGACGGAAGCGCCACAAGCAATTTCTGCGCATTTGATCTTACCGGGGCGACTGTCAACCTGACCTTACAGGGAGCGAATGTTCTTAAAAGCGGTTCAAACATGGCCGCCGTCCGAGCTCCCACTGGAGCGGAAATTTATATAAGCGGTTCAGGTTCTCTGCAGGCAGTTAGCGGTACAGGTGGTTCAGGTATAGGTGGCAGCAGTTCGCAAAGCGGCGGTGTTATTACTATCGCAGGTGGCACAATTAGTGCAAAGGGTGCGGGTAACGGCGGCGCAGGTATTGGCGGTGGATCTTATGGTAATGGCGGTACCATTACCATCTCCGGTGGAAACGTTACCGCCTCCAGTGAAGAAGAAGAATATGGTGGCGCAGGTATTGGCGGTGGATATGGTGACGGGGGCAATATAACGATAAGCGGCGGTATTATTAACGCAACCGGTGCCAGGTACAGCGCAGGTGTAGGCGGCGGAGGGCCGCAGAACGGTGCGGGGACTATCGCAATAACCGGCGGCGTTATTAACGCGTCAGGTGGTGCAAGCGGCATAGGCGGCGGTTCACAGAACCTTGGTAGTGGTACTATCAGTACCATTAAATTTAGGGCAATAGTATTTGCCTCAAGCATTACCATTCCGCTTCCAACAGGGGAGAATCTGGGTGAAGCCCTGGTTTTCAGCGGCAACGACGGCAGGGCTTATAATAATTTTGTCCTGCCGGGTAGTTTGGAGATTCCTGCAGGAAAGACTTTGACCATTACCGGCGGAGATACCCTGATTATTCCGGTAAGCTATACCCTTACCAATAACGGTGCTATCTATGTGGATAATGGCTCGGAGATCCAGGGAACTGTGACGGGAAACCAGCCGATATATCCCTCCTTTGTCGTTTCAGGAACCGCACCCTATTCGTATCAGGACAAGTTGCTGACTATTACCGGCAATGGTTCGGCTACTATCTCATTACGGAATGGTGAAACGGTTTCAGCGTATGATTCCATTAAGGTAAAAGAGGGTGTAACAGCCGATATCACCATCTCGAATTTGAATATTACAAAAACTGATAGTATTGATATCAGTTCGGCGGTGGTAAATCTTACGGTTGTAGGTATCAATACCATCACAAGGCTTCAAACTAACGCTGGTACGCTATCCATCCTGAACGGCGGACAAGGTCTGCTGAATGTTGCCTATATTGCGGGGAATAGTACGATAACAAATATTTCAGGAAGCGCTATCGTAATCGCCGAAACCATTGCTTCCGGAGTAACAATCAGCGCTGACGCTGAAAGCGGATTGGTTTTTAAAGGGAATACCGGAACCATATACGGTGCTGTTACCTTTGATCAGAACTTGACCTTTACTTCGGGCAAAGTATTAACCATCCGCGATGGAACAGACCTGACAATCCCTGCCGGTATTACCCTGACGAACAACGGGACTATATACCTCGACGACGGAGGTACTATTACCGTTAATGGAACTCTTGCCGGGAATAATTATATAACTCCTGATTTGACGATATCCGGCGGTGCTTCCTATACCTATGTATCAAGGATTCTGACTATTACCGGGGACGGAACCTATACCATCAGTATGCGAGGGGAGAAAACAGTTTCCAATCTGGACCGCATTGTGGTGAGCGCCGGAGTAACGGCTAATATTACCTTGAATAACGTTAAAATTGACCTTAGCAGCAAAGACTACTACTGTGCCTTCAGTATGAGCGGCGCCACGGTCAACCTTACGCTAAACGGGGTAAATGAACTTAAAAGCGGAATAAATGCCGCAGGCATACAGGTACCAAATGATGGAGCGGTTCTGGTTATTACCGCCGCCAGTACCGGCAGTCTTGAAGCTATTGCCATCTATTGCGGTGCCGGAATTGGGGGAGGGTATAATCAAGCCGGCGGTACGGTAACTATTGCCGGCGGAACCGTCAAGGCAATCGGCGGCACCGCTTCTGCCGGTATAGGCGGAGGCCAAAATGGTGCCGGATGTACCGTGACGATCACGGGTGGCATCATTACGGTTGCTGGTGACACCTCCGGTATTGGGCCCGCAGCGACGGGTGCCGCCGGTACCATTACGGAAATATCCAATGCTATTTTGTTCGTTGGCAGGGGTATAAGACCCGTAATAGCAGATCTTGTGACCAATTCGCTCATTATCAATAATAACTTTACTGTTTCAACTTACGGCGTTTATACTCTCACTCAGGATATTACCATTCCTGTCGATTATTACCTTGCTCCTGATTCAAGATTTACGTTTACTATTGCAGCAGGTGTAACCGTATCAACTGAAATAAATGGTAATATATTTGGACATATACGGGTAAATTCAGACGGGACTATGATCAACAATGGAACCATATTGAATGCGGGACAAATACATATTAACAACGGTGCTACTACCCTCACCAATAATGGCACTATTAATAACAGCGGCTACATCTTCAATAGTGCTACCCTTACCAATAACGGTACGCTTATTAACAGCGGTACAATTGAAGGTACCGTCACCGGTACTCAGCCGGTAGCGCCGTAACGCTGCCTTAAACCAAACCTTCGGGCTGCCCTGCTGTCATGCAGTGTGGGCAGCCCGTCTTTAAAATGGGAAAAAGAGTAATATGATATAGGCATATCGTAGTAGACGTCAATTTTACCCACCCCATAAAAATCAAGGGTGGGACTTAAACGGTTAATTCTCAGTTTTCAGCTTTGGTTTAAATTCCAGGGGAGCAGTTTACTCCAATCGCCGGAAGGATTCATTTCG
>BNVF01000062.1 GCA_025997895.1 Spirochaetia bacterium | reverse complement strand
CCAACACCCAGGATTGTACACTCATACGCTCAGTGAAACTTTTTCCAGAGGAGCCGGATGCCTTAATTGGGCACGTCCGGATCTGTGGGGGGGCCGGGTGGATGACTGCCCGGTTCTACCCGACTGCGCTTGTTCACGCTAACTTGACCAAAGTCCCTCAAATCGTGTATGTTTAAAAACCAACAAGCTGGTCAGAAGCCTGCTCGTGCTAGATTTATGAAGGAACAGCCCTTGACGGGCTGCTTTATTGGATAGGCGCGTACGGTTGCCTAAAGGCAACCTACAGTTACTGGGTACGGTAGCTTTAATTCAGCGCCTGCTCATGTTAGATTTATGAAGGAACAGCCCTTGACGGGCTGCTTTATTGGAGCGGTGTCCGAGTGGTTGAAGGAGGCGGTCTTGAAAACCGTTGTGCCGCAAGGTACCGGGGGTTCGAATCCCCCCTGCTCCGAACGTAGTGAGGGGCAGGGGGGATTCGAAGGGTTCAGCCCGCCGACCAACGGGAGGAAAAGCGGACATGGATGTCCGCGGCAGGGCTAAACCCCGGCCTGGAAGCCCGAAACAGGATGTTGAGGGTTGGAAGGCGAATCCCCCCTGCTCCGTTGGTTAAAAATTCATTGAGATTTTGACCAGTATTGTACTTTGACTTAGTTATCAAAAGAGTGCTATGCTCTTTTATATAGACTTCTTGGAGCGGTGCGAGAGCGGCCGAATCGGGCTCCCTGCTAAGGAGTTGTGCCCCGCAAGGGTACCGGGGGTTCGAATCCCCCCTGCTCCGAAACCGGCATTATGCCGGAGAAAAAGTCCCCTGGTGTTTAATAGGTAAAATGTAGCCAGAAACATGGGGGATTCGAAACGAAGCGCTCCTGGAGCAATTCCAAGGCGAAAGCCTTGTTACAAGAAAGGTCGGCACAGGACGTGCCGGGGAGCGCGGAGGCGGGGGTGGAAGGAGCAAACAGGGATGTTTGCGACTGGAACCCCGAATCCCCCCTGCTCCGTAAACGGCATTATGCCAAACTTGACGAGGTTGTAGCTCAGCTGGATAGAGCAGCAGATTGCGGATCTGCAGGTCGCACGTTCGAATCGTGTCAGCCTCAAATTATTGTATTGTAGCTATCTCTTTTTCAGTTTTATCAAACCTGATTAACCCACCGTCTCCCAGCCCGTCTCCGCTTCCCTAATTGCGGCGATGATGGCTTCCCTGGGGGCCTGGGCTTTGATCAGGGAATAGAACTTTTCCTGCTGGCAGAGGAAGTTGATCCGCGAGAGGGTGCTCAGGTGCTGTTTGGCGGAGGCGGAGACGATGAGGAAGATAGTGTGGATTTTGCTGCCGTCGGGGGTGTTCCAGTCCAGGGGCTGGACGGGGAAGGCCAGGGCGACAAAGGGGGATTCGTCTTCGGGCAGCAGGGGGGTACGGGGGTGGGGTATGGCGATGCCTTTGCCGATGCCGGTGGACATAAGGGCTTCACGTTCAAGTATAGCCTGTAAGAGGGTCTCGTGTTTAAGGGAGGGGAAGGCGGGAAGCAGGCCAATTGTTTTGGTGAGGATTTCGCGGGGAGAAGAACCGGAAACATTGTAATATATACCGCCGCGTTCTATCAGACCGGCAAGACTTCCGTTAGCTGTCGATTTGTTCATTTATTTTTGTTTCTCCGTTGAAAATGGCGAATTAAGATCGTGATTGCACTTTTCCATGTCAAAGAGACCGGGCACAAAATCGGGGCCCAATTCGTGCAGAGCAGCCTGTTTTTCCATATCGCTGCCGCTTTCCAGGGCAGTGAGGATTTTTCGGAAACGCAGAGGGCCGCCAATAGTCTCGGGCGGAGCGGCGCCGGCGCCGGCTACGCAGCGCATGGCTTCGTCCTTTCCGCCCTGGTACGATGAAAGTACGATGACTCTAAGGTTCCACTTTGTACCGTATTCATAGAGCATCTCCGTGATGCCCTGGCCGCCAAGTTCACCGATTTTGATTTTTTCATCAAGCTGTTTCCGGCCCGCGCTGCCGGAGTTTTCGCTGCTAAAGTGATGGGGGTAGCTGTTTTTCCAGCCCAGGCTTGTCTGTATGAGCCGGTGCAGTTCTTCCAGACCACAGTTGCCGGGAACCTGCGCACGGCGCCAGACATCGGTTCCGCCGACGCTGATCTGGATTATCCGCCATGAGTCCCCGGCAGTTTCGTTTTTGCCGCCGCGAACTACCAGCAGATTATTCCGCCTGAAATTATCTCTGGCATCGTCAATCAACTCCTTGATGTCGCCGTAGGTTTCGATCATGCTGTCCAGGGAATTGTCCATCGCTTCCAATTCAGAATCCGGCGGCGTTTCGTCAGAATCAAGATCCTCAAGCAGGCTGGCAGCGTGCCCCTGAATTTGGGAAAGCACGATGAAAGTATGTTTGGGCAACCAGGATTGATCGACCTCTCCCTTTTGCAGTCTGGTGGAAAGCTCAATAACCGCAGTGTGCAGTTCCCCCACCCGCTGACGGATTGGCCCTGTGCTTTGATCCACAAAAATCGAGTAACGTTCCCCCATTTCTTCCATAGCGGCTGAAATATAATCCGCAAGCACATTCCATTCGGCTTTTTCAATATGAATCACCGGCGGAATAACGCGGTTAATCACCTGATCAATATCATTCTCGTTACGAAATAGCGCATCACGCACATAAGAGAGAATCACGAATTCCGATATGGGAATATTTTTCCTGAACAGAATATCTTCGATATAGGTACGGTCAGGCGGAACCGCGATTCCCTCAAGGCTTTTCCTGTCGGGGATTTCCTTGCCTGCGAACCAGAACCTGGTTTCAATTCCATAAGGCACGGTCTCAATGCGGTCGGTTTTTTCGTAGAGAAATTCTTCCAGCGAGTAGGCAGGGACATCCCTCATACGTTTGCCGCCATACCAGTAGGCATAGGCGATCTGCTCCTCGGTAGAAGAACCCGGTCCCAACAGGGCAAAGCTGTCCTCAAAACCGCCCTCGGCAGCTTCGAACCAGTGGTACAAATCGGTCTGGGACCATTCATCTTTGCCCACCTTTTCCAGTTCAAAGCAGCCGCCTTTCCAGTCCAGAGTACGTACCGTAAAATGGTCGCCGGGCACAAAGGACGCTTCCCGGTAAATGTTACGCATATCCAGTGTGTGAATCGAAACCTCAGGCGGGTCCTCATAGGGGTCGCAGTTAAAGGCGTCCTCATTTTCAGGGTTATCACGTGCCACATACTGGGGTGCGTACTCTTCGCCAAAAACACAATAATAGGGATAAAACTCTTCAGGCGGGCCTTCGGTAGTGGTCATGGGAATAGGCAAACCCTTCCAGAAAAATTTATAGTTATTGGGCAGCAGATCCGGGTTGGCAAAGGGAACACAGCGATGGCCTGGTATCAGAATACCGTTGAGCAGCTCCAGTCTGGTAGGATCAATCACAAAAACCACCGGCTCAAAACAACCCCGCCTGGAGACCCATTGCCGCTTATCCAGCCTGAAAGCGATATTCCGGGTATCGATTAGCGCCGCAATCTCCAGCGCCAGCCTGTTGTTCCTCTTGGATTCCGGCATCTGCACGTAGGCAGTTACCTCTTCCAGGGTAAACGGCTCGGTTACGTTTTCGAGAAAATCATACAGCATATCTTCCTGAGCAATATTCATCTATAAATTAACTATGCTATGAAAAACAACGAGGGGCAAGTAGCAGCATTACCTTGACAAAGCCACATCAGGGACTAATATTTGATATATGCAGTTGCAACGCCCATCCTTTATTCAGGAGCAGCGGCTCCGGATGAATCCTCAGATATTTCAGTCCATAAAACTGATGGAGCTCCCCATTATGGATCTGCGGGAGAAAATTGAGGAGGAGATTGAGCGGAATCCTGCCCTGGAAGTGCTGGAGGACCGGAGCACTGTTTCACTGGATGATGCGGTGAGTTCCCCCAGGAAAGAAGAGGATGCGTATTTTGAGACGACCTCGGATCCGGGCATGGTGCGCCAGGGTGGGGAAGAAGCTGCGGATGCGCACCGGCGTTTTATCGAAGGGGTGCTTTCCCGGCCGGAAACGCTGCAGCAGCATCTGCTTTGGCAGTTACAGTTGGAGCTGGCAGACGAGGAGCTGCGGACTATCGGGGAAATCCTTATTCAAAATCTTGATAATGATGGTTTTCACAAAGAGCCGCCTGAAACTCTGTTCAAGGAAGGTGTCGCTTTTCCGGTGGTTCCCCCGCCCCGGCTGGCCGAGGCGATTCGGCTGGTTCAGACTTTGGACCCGGCGGGCTCCTGTACTGCCGATTACCGCGAGTCCCTCAGGGTGCAGATCGGCCTGATGCCTAACGCGCCGCCGGGCATAGAAAAGGCGCTGGATTGTCTGGAGCTGCTGGAACGGGAAAAATTTTCCGAAGCGGCGAAAGAAATTGATCAGAGCGAAGAAGAGGTTCGCTATTTTTTTGAGCGCATAAAAGAGCTCTCGCCTTTTCCGGGCAGAAGTTTTGCCCCCGCAGAAGTGCGTTACGTGACTCCTGATATTCAGGTGTTACGTGAAGAGGGGGAGTTTGTGATTATGATCAACGACGAAGCAATTCCGGTTCTGGGGATCAATCCCTTTTTTGAAGAGCTGGCTTCCGGCAAGGGCGGAAAAAATGAGCGGCCAGCCAGGGAGTTTGTCAAGGAAAATATTAAAGAGGCCCAGATATTTATTCAGTCGGTGAATCAGCGGAAACATACGCTGCTGCGGGTTTCCAGGGCGATCCTTGATTTTCAGCGGCCTTTTTTTGTGAACGGCCCCAAACATCTTGCGCCGCTTACCCTGGGGGACATTGCCAAAGAGCTGAATGTGCACGAGACCACGGTTTCCCGGACTGCCAACGGCAAATATATGCAGACCGAATGGGGTATTTTCGAGATTCGCTACTTTTTTACCAATTCCATCAGCGGCACCGGATCCGGCGGCTCCCGCTTTTCCAAAGAGGGCGTTAAGGCGATAATAAGTGAGATGCTCGCCGATGGAAACCGGCGGCTCTCGGATCAGGACATTGCGGATCTTTTGGCCCAGCGGGGTATTGCCCTTGCCCGCCGCACGGTGGCCAAATACCGCAAGGAACTTGATGTGGGCTCTTCATACACACGGTAGCGTGTGAAAAATTATTACAGGAGGATTTTATGAACACCGAAATCAAGGCAGTACATTTCACGTTACGCGATGACGCAAGGGAGTATCTCAATAAAAAAATCGAGCGAATTCACAATGCCGAAAACATGATCGTTGATTTGCTGGTAACCCTTACCAAAGACAAGGACTTTGACGCGGAAGCCACGGTAAATTTCCGCTGGGGCGTTTCAATCCATGTAAAAGAACATGACTTTGAGCTTAACCCGGCTATCGATAAAATGATGGACAAACTGGAAACAAAAATTACCAAAGAAAAAGAAAAGGTAAAAGAAAAAAGGTAAGGCATCCTGATGATTGACATTCGAAGTGACACAGTAACAAAACCCACCGAGGCTATGAGGAAAGCTATGGCTGCCGCCGAAGTGGGCGACGATGTATACGGCGATGATCCAACCGTCAACCGCCTGGAAGCCTTGGGCGCGGAGATGCTTGGCAAAGAGGCGGCCCTCTTTGTGCCATCCGGTACTTTTGGGAATCAGCTGGCGCTGTTCACCTGGTGCCGGCGGGGAACCGAAGTGATCCTGGGGGAGGAGTGCCACATTGTTGTGCACGAGGCGGGAGCCGCTTCGGTTATTGCCGGGGTGCAGACCCGCTGTGTGCCGGCGCCTGACGGCGTTTTGCAGCCTGGTGATATACGCAAGCGGCTGCGGAAGCAGGATCTGCACGCACCGGCAACTTCGCTTATCTGCATGGAGAACGCCCATTCTATGGGAAAAACGGTTTCCCTGGCGGACATGGATGCAGTCAAGGCCATTGCCGCCGAGTGGGGACTGCCGGTGCATCTGGACGGCGCCCGTATCTTTAACGCCGCCGCTGCTCTTGGCTGTAAGGCCAGCGATATTGCCGCCAGGGTGGACTCGGTGATGTGCTGCCTTTCCAAGGGACTCTGCGCGCCGGTGGGTTCCCTGCTCGCCGGAACCAAAGATTTTGTGGAGGCGGCACGGCTCAAGCGCAAGATCATGGGCGGCGGAATGCGGCAGGCGGGGATACTTGCCGCAGCGGGCATTATCGCCCTGACCGAACATACGGCGCTGCTTGCGGCGGATCACCTGCGAGCGAAAAAACTTGCCCAGGGACTTGCCCACATTGAGGGTATGCAGATAGATACGGCGGCGGATATCAACATGGTTTTTTTCAGCCACCCTGCGGGAGAGACGCCGCAAGCCGGTGCGAACATTACCGCCGCTTTCGCCCGGCAGGGCATACTCATCAACCCACCGGAGCAGGGACTGTTCCGTTTTGTTACCCATTACTGGATTGGCGACAAAGAGTTAGACGCCATTCTTGCTGCCAGTGCCACTATTTTTGGCGGTAACTCCGCCGCGATTTTTGCCGGCCCCCAAGGGGCATCATGAATCAACGGCTGGAAAAAATTTGGGACTGGATGGCACAGGAAAGTATCGCCCTGATAATGTTCGAGGACTGCGAGGAACGCCGTGACCAGAGCGTCCGCTGGCTTTCAGGCCATCCCGGCGACGCGCTGCTCTTTATTTCGCTTGACCGGAAGACTCTGCTTGTGCCCTGGGACCTCAATCTGGCAAAAATCTACGCCAGGGCGGACCTTATCATCCCCTACAGCGACTTTGACCGGCTCCCTGTCAAGGCGATTCAGGGCGCGGCGAAAAAATTCGGTATCCCAGTGGGTTCCAAAATCGAGATACCCCCGGTAACGCCCTATCCTGTTTTTTTGAATTATGTGGGCGAGCTTACCGATTTTGACATACTCTGCCATGAACGGAGCGCTGCCCTCAAGGTAAAAAAATTCCGGGCCATAAAAGACGGAGAAGAAATCAAAATCTACCGTAAAGCCGCAGCCATCACCAACGAGTTGATCGAGCTATTGGAAAAAAATGTGCGCTCAGGAAAAATTAAAACCGAAGCCGATGCGGCGATGCTCATTGAACTTGAAGCGCGCAGGCGCGGCTGTGAGGGAACCGGCTTTGAGACCCTTGCCGCCGGGCCCGATAGAAGTTTCGGAATTCACGCCTTTCCCCCCTGGACCAATGCACCCTTTGCCGGCCCCGGCCTTTCCATCCTGGACTTCGGTCTCAAGCTGGGCTCCTACACCACCGACGTAACCCTCACCTTTGCCCGTGAGCCGGACGCAAAACAGGAAAAGCTCCTTACCCTGGTAGAAAAAGCCTACAAGCTCGCTCTCTCCATGACAGATAACAGTATCCCAACCAGAATCATCGCCGCCGCAGTAGACGATTTCTTCGCCAAAGCGAAAAAGCATATGCCCCACGCCCTTGGCCATGGCATCGGCCTTGAAGAACACGAATTCCCCGCCATCCGCAACCGCGCCGACAACAACTGGCTTCTGGAACCGGGCATGGTCTTTACCCTGGAGCCCGGCCTCTACGACCCCCTCCACGGCGGCTGCCGCCTTGAAAACGACATCCTCATGACCGAAACCGGGCCGGAAGTTTTGACCGAAGCGGGAATTATTCGTTTGTAATTATAAAAGAAAGCCCGAACCTCATACCATCTCCAAAAAATTCTCCGGCGTTATCACCTGGTAGCTTGAATCGGGATAGGCTTCGATAAAAGCTTTTGGGGGGCCGGGCTTTTTCCGGGGAGACCATTTGAATTCCCAGGCATGAAGACTACCGCCGTATTCCTCAAGAAGATCGATCTCCTGCTTTTCCCAGGTGCGCCAGAAATAATCACGGGCGTAGAGGTTGTTGTATGAACGGGCCTTGAGGCGTTCGATCATCATGAAATTCTCCCAAAGGGGTCCGGCGTCGTTCCGCATGGTGAAGGGATTGTAATTTTGAATTACCGCATTGCGGACGCCGTTATCGTAAAAATAATATTTACTGGTTCTGGTAACTTCGCTGCGAAGATTTCTGCTGAAGCCCCGCAGGTTGTACAGGACAAAACATTTTTCCAGCAAATCCAGATAACGCTCCACGGTTTTTACGTCTACCTTTAGGGAACGGGAAAGTTCATTCAAACTGACTTCGCCGCCTATTTGCAGGGCGACCAGCGAAAGCAGATTTAACAGGAGCCGGGGTTTTTTGATTCGTTCCAGTTCAAGAATATCCTTGAGCAGATAAGCGTTGGCAAGTTCATTCAGAATGAGCTGCTTCTGTTTGGGTGAATCGGCGGTTCGTACTTCGGGGTACATTCCGTAGATTAGAAAATCCTCAAGGTTCTTTTTTATCTCAAAATCATTTAAGGCCTTGCGCATTTCACCAATGGAAAAAGGGAAGAGCAGCAGCGGGACTTGCCTGCCGGTAAGCGGTTCGCCGAGTGAGCCGCTCAATTCAAGACTGGAAGATCCGGTAATGATGAGTGACAATTCGGGGCGGCTATCAATGAGGATTTTAAGGCCCAGGCCGATTTGGGGGATACGCTGGGCTTCATCAATAAAAACCGTATCATAACCTGCCGTCCATCCCAGGAGCAGCACCGGATCGCGGCTTGAAAGCAGGCTGCTGTCCGAGAGACTGTCCCCCGAAGCCCGGAGAATTCGGTCTCCCTGGGTTTCCAGAAAATGGTTTATCAGGGTGGTTTTCCCCACCCTTCGCGGCCCATAAATGACCATTACCCGCTTTGCCGCCATGAGGGGCCGGAGATCGTCATATGCCCGGTTAAAATAGGGGTCTGTCATATTTTGATTATATTGAAATCAACATAATTTATCAAGTATATGGAGTTATAATCCATATAATATGAATATTAAATAGAATATATATCCATGTACTTTTTCAATTTTATGGATTTTCTATATAATATTTTTTCAAATTTTCTATAAAAAATCTTCAAATCCTCAACCTCTCACTTTGATTGATCTTTTCCCAAAATCGTAATATGATACCTTTTCAGGCTATTCTGAAGGATTGGAAGGATGGCTTTTTCATTATTGAGGAGGTTTTGTAATGAAAAGAACGAGTTTATTCGTGACGGCTCTAGTACTCTGCGGCGTAATGGTTTTTATGGGATGCAATAAAAAAAATGCGTCACAGTCGTCACAGGCAGCCGCGCCGGCTTATCACATCGGTATTGTAACCAGTACTGTGTCCCAGTCGGAAGATAATTTCCGGGGCGCTGAGGAATTGATCAAGCGCTACGGCAGGGTTTCCGATGGCGGGATCATTCAGCACGTTACCTATCCGGATCAGTTTATGACCCAGCAGGAGACCACTATCACCCAGATCACCACCCTGGCTATGGACCCTCTGATGAAGGCCATTGTGGTGAACGAGGCGGTTCCCGGCACTGCCGAGGCCTTTAAGCGCATCAAGGAAAGCCGGCCCGACATTATGCTCTTTGCTGGTGAACCCCACGAGGACCCCCTGGTAATCCAGCAGTCCGCCACCATGGCAATCAGCGCCGACTTTATCAGCCGGGGTTATACCATCATCTGGGCGGCAAAACAATTGGGCGCGAAAACGTTTGTGCATATCAGCTTTCCCCGGCACATGGGTTATGAATCCCTGGGTACTCGCCGTCAGATTTTTGAGGCTGCCTGTAACGACCTGGGACTCAAGTTCGTGTTCCTGAGCGCCCCTGACCCCACTTCCGATGTGGGCGTCGCCGGTGCACAGCAGTACATCATGGAGCAGACTCCCCAGTGGGTGGCCCAGTACGGCAAAGACGCGGTGTTCTTCTGCACCAACAACGCCCATACCGAGCCGCTGCTCAGGCAGCTTCTGGTCTATGGCGGCCAGTTTGTAGAGGCTGACCTGCCGAGCCCCCTCATGGGTTATCCCGGCGCGTTGGGTCTGGACCTTTCCGCCGAAGCGGGGAATTTCCCGGCGATTCTCAAGAAAGTTGAAGAAGCGGTTGTCGCCAAGGGCGGTGCCGGCAAATTCGGCACCTGGGCATATTCCTACGGTTTTTCCGCTTCCGCCGGTCTCGGTGAATTTGCCAAGCGCATACTTGACGGCAAGGCCAAGGCTGACAGCACCACCGACCTCTATTCCGCGTTAGGTGAATTTACCCCCGGCGCAAAATGGAACGGCGGCTTCTACGTGGATCAGGCCACCGGAGTCCGGTCACGGAATCAGCTTTTGGTGTACATGGATACCTATATGTTCGGCAAGGGCTACCTGCCCACCACCGAACAGGAAGTCCCTGAAAAATACTATCAGGTGAAATTTCAGAAGAACTGATGATTAAGGTCGGCGCAGGCAACCGCGCCTGCTTATCATATTGGTATTATGACCGGCACGGCTACATGAAAGCCACCGATGTAACGGTGCCGGAAAAATACTACAACATCACGTTCCAGAGACAGAATTAAAAAATTGAAATTGTGCCGCAAGGCCGGATGAAAACACATTCGACTTTGCGGTAAATATTTTTGTGGACAAAGGTTATTACATGGCAGAAGTTCCCTTACTGCGGTTGGAAAACATCACCAAGGATTTCTATGGCGCTACTGTTCTTTCCGGGGTCAACTTTTCCCTTAACAAAGGGGAGATTTTGGGCCTGGTTGGAGAAAACGGGGCGGGCAAGACAACGCTGATGCACATTCTCTTTGGGATGTCGGATATTATCGAGACCGGCGGCTATGGCGGCGGTATTTTTGTCGAGGGCAAGCCGGTATCGTTCAAGTCGCCTTTTGAGGCGCTGGACGCCGGAATCGGCATGGTGCATCAGGAGTTTTCACTGATACCGGGTTTTACCGCCTGCGAAAACATCATGCTGAACCGGGAGCCTACGACGTATAACCCGGCGGTGGAGATTTTTGGGGAGCGGCTTGCCACCCTTAAGCTGGCGCAGATGCGGGAACATTCCGAAAAAACCATCGCCAAGCTGGGGGTAAATATTTCGGCGGATACGGTGGTACGGGAAATGCCGGTTGCCCACAAGCAGTTTACCGAAATCGCCAGGGAGATCAGCCGCGAGCAGGTGAAGCTGCTGGTGCTGGACGAGCCAACCGCAGTGCTTGCTGAAAGCGAGGCGGAGATACTCCTTTCCAGTTTGAAGAGGCTTTCCGGCGAAGGCATTGCCATTATTTTTATTTCCCACCGTTTGCACGAAGTTACCGCAATTGCCGACCGGGTGCTGGTGTTGCGCGACGGGCAGATGATCCGGGATGTGGCGAACAAGGACGTTTCGGTGCAGGACATTACCACCTGGATGGTGGGCCGTGAAGTTTCCAATCGCGTAACGGTTGATGAGGATCGCAAACTTGAAGGGGAAGCCTTTAAGGTGGAACATCTTTGGGTGGATATGCCCGGCGAAACCGTGCGGGATGTTTCCTTTTCGGTAAAGAAGGGGGAAATTTTCGGCATAGGCGGCCTGGCGGGACAGGGCAAGCTGGGCATACCCAACGGCATCATGGGGCTTTTCCCCGCCGGGGGCCAGGCTTGGCTGGATGGTGAAAGCCTGCCCCTGGGAGACCCCCGGAAAGTACTGGACGCCGGCGCGGCATTTGTTTCGGAAGACCGCCGCGGGGTGGGGCTGCTGTTAGACGAAAGTCTTGAGTGGAACATCGCCTTTGGTGTTATACAAATACGCGGGCAGTATCTTAAGAAATTCTGTGGCAGCCTTTTCAGCCTTCGGGATGAAAAAGCCATGCGGCGTTTGGCCGAAGAATACATCGCCAGGTTGGAGATCAAATGTACCGGTAGCAGGCAGCCTGCCAAGGAACTTTCCGGCGGCAACCAGCAAAAGGTCTGCTTGTCCAAGGCCTTTGCCCTGGAGCCGAAAATGCTCTTTGTTTCGGAGCCCACCAGGGGCATTGACGTGGGGGCCAAGAAAATTGTTTTGGACACCCTGCGTTTTTACAACCGCAACAAGGGAACCACCATCGTGATGATTTCCAGCGAGCTTGAAGAACTCCGTTCCATCTGCGACCGTATCGCCATTGTGGACGAGGGGAAAATCGCGGGGATTCTTCCGCCGCTGGCCCCTGCCGCCGAATTCGGCTTATTAATGTCTGGAGAAAAAATAGCATGAGCAGCATAAGCACCCCCCTGGAGACTCAAAGCCTTCAAGACAAAATCCGGGACTTTATTACCGACTTCGGCTGGCCCCGGCTGATCATTTTTTTCTTTGTGGTGGCCCTCTTTATTACCGCTCCTTTTGTGGGAGTTAAAGCCGACAGTTCCATCAAGGACGTGCTGGTTCGTTTCGGACAGAACGGCGTCATGGTGCTGGCAATGGTTCCCATGATGCAGTCCGGCTCGGGGTTGAACTTCGGTCTGCCCGTGGGAATTGTGGCGGGGCTTTTGGGTTCTACCCTTTCCATGCAGGGCCATTTTACCGGCGCACTGGGTTTCTTCATGGCCATTGTTTTCAGCCTGCCCTTTGCCCTGATCTTCGGCTGGCTTTACGGCCTTTTATTGAACAAGGTCAAAGGCGAGGAAATGACTATCGCCATGTATGTGGGCTTTTCCATCGTTACCTTCATGGCGATCATGTGGCTGATCCTTCCCTACACTAACCCCACAATGGTTTGGGGCTACACCGGCAAGGGCCTGCGTACCACCATCACTCTGGACGGTTACTGGTCACGGATACTCAATAATTTTTTAGTGGTAAAAATCGGGCCGTTTTTTGAATTTCCTACCGGGGCGCTGCTGTTCTTCGCCCTGATGGCCTTCATCATGTGGCTCTTTATGCGCAGCCGCACCGGCACCGCCCTTACCGCAGTGGGCTCCAATCCTGACTTTGCCCGTGCCGGCGGCGTTTCGGTGAACAAGTGCCGGATTATCGGTGTGGTCATTTCCTCGGTGTACGGTGCCATTGGCATACTCACGTATCAGCAGGGCTTTGGTTTTATCCAGCTCTACCAGGCGCCGTTGTACATGGCCTTTCCGGCGGTGGCTGCGGTGCTGCTGGGTGGTGCTTCGGTAAACAAGGCCAGCATACTCAACGTGGTGGTGGGTACTTTTCTCTTTCAGAGCATACTCACCATGACCCCCTCGGTTATCAACAACATACTGCAAACCGATATGTCCGAGGTTATCAGGATTCTTATTTCCAACGGGATGATTATTTACGCACTAACCCGGAAAACAAAGGTGGCAAAATGAAAAACAGCAAGCCGGGTTTTTTTAAAGCGAGCACATTAGCAGATAACGCCGTGGTGTTGATCTTTGTGGTCATCACCCTGGCGGCGATTCCTGTTTCGGGTCTTCCATTAATGTCTATCATTCAGGAGATACTCACCCGTATCGGGCGGAACTGCTTTTTGGTGTTCAGCCTGCTGCTGCCCATCATGGCCGGCATGGGTATCAACTTTGGCATGGTGTTAGGCGCAATGGCCGGACAGATCGGCCTGCTTTTTACCGTGGACTGGAATATTGTGGGCGTACCGGGGCTGCTCTTTGCCAGCCTTATCGCCGTGCCCATTGCTGCCGGCCTGGGCTGGCTTGCGGGGCAGATCCTCAACCGTGCCCGTGGCCGTGAAATGGTTACCGGTTATGTGCTGGGTTTTTTCATGGACGGCTTTTATCAGTTTGTGGTGCTCTACCTTATGGGACAGCCCACCATCTGGAACGCCAGGGGCTTCGGCCAGTGGACTGCCCTTATTCCCATTCATTCACCCACGATCATTTTGAGCCGGGGTTACGGAATCAGGAACACACTTAATCTGGACGCCGTGCGCCAGTCTCTTGATCGTTTCATCCCATTGCGCATAGCGGGTATAAATATTCCCGTTGCCAATTACCTCGTCATCGGACTGCTCTGTCTCTTTATCATCTGGTTCCGCAAAACCAAGCTGGGCCATGATATGCGGGCGGTGGGGCAGAATCAGGCAGTAGCCCACGCAGCGGGAATTCCTGTTGACCGTACCAGAATTCTTGCCATTGTTATCTCCACCATTTTGGCAAGCCTGGGGCAGATTATCTTTTTACAGAACATGGGAAACGTCGCCACCTACAACGCCCATCAGCAGACCGGTTTCTTTGCCGCGGCGGCGATACTGGTGGGAGGTGCTTCGGTTTCCAAGGCCAGCATTCCCAATGTCTTTGTGGGAACCATGTTGCTCCACTTGATGTATATCGTTGTGCCAAGGGCGGGTACTAATCTCTTTGGTGATGCCCAAATTGGCGAATATTTCCGGGACGCTTTCAGTTACGCGATCATCGCCCTTGCCCTGGTGATCCACGCGTGGCGCAAACGGGCCAACGCCGATGCGGCCCGGAGCGGACTGCGGGGCGGGACCGCTGCAGAAGCCGTAAAAGAGGAGAAATAGCGGTGAGTATGTCGATAAAGCGGCGAAGGTTGATAATTCGCCTGGCCCTGGTTGTAGTATGGATAGGTGTGGGGGTACTTCTCTTTGTGCTGAACCGGGGGCACGCGATCCTGGTGGACAACCGCAATCTGGAATCCCCCGGAATGCGGGCGCCGGATTTAATCAAGGTAACAATAGACAAGGGAAAGCCCCTGGAATTTTTCCGGGGCGACCGCGACATTTTTGACGTTGGCGGAGGCCGGCACCGGGTCCGTGTCGAATTTAGCGATGGCACGCCGCCTTTTGAGGCGCGGTTCAGCCTGCCCCTGGGGCCGGATATGTTCATCCTTTCGATTCCCAAAATGATTAGCGGCATTGAGCCTTATTTTGAGGTGTTCCGTTCACAGCCAGAGCCGCGAAAGGTTGAGGAAGAAGAGGAAATTCCCGAAGTATTGCCATGACCGAAAAAGAACTTTTAGCAAAAATCGATTCATCCCAGGGTGCGGAACTTTTAGCCGAACTTTACGGCGAGGATGAAGTAAATGCTGCCCGCCGGCGTTACAAGGCTCTAATTGCGGCAATGCTGAAAGACGGTTCCGATGGTTTTCCTGCGGCGGAGCTCAGCCAAGCTGACGGAAATTTGCGGGTATTCAGCGCCCCCGGCAGAACCGAGCTGGGCGGAAATCACACCGACCACAACCGCGGCAAGGTGCTTGCCGCTTCGATTCAACTAGACAGCGTCGCCATTGTGCAGGCCCGGAAAGACAATGCCGTGTTCTTTCGTTCCGCCGGCTACCCCGATGTAAAAGTGAAACTGGCCGATTCCTCAGGCACTCCCGATCTTAAACCAAAGCCGAAAGAGCAAGGCATGACCGAGTCTCTGGTTCGGGGCATCGCCGCAGAGCTTAATCGCCGGGGTTGCGGGGCCGGCGGATTTTCAGCTAATGCCGTCTCTACCGTGCTGGCCGGTTCGGGACTTTCCTCCTCTGCGGCGGTGGAGGTTCTTTTTGGCCGCATTTTCGACTGTCTCTACGGCGAAGGAAAACGGAGTTCACTGGAAATTGCGCAAATAGGCCAAATTGCGGAGAACACTTTTTTTGGCAAACCCTGCGGCCTTATGGATCAGACTGCCTGCGCTACAGGCGGTGCGGTAGCGATCAATTTTGCCGACGTTGCCCATCCCGAAGTGCGGCAGATAAATTTTGATCTGGCTGCCGCCGGCTACGCCCTCTGCGTGGTAAACACTCGCGGAAGTCATGCCGACTTGACTCCCGATTACGCTGCCATTCCCGCCGAGATGAAAGCCGCCGCCGCCTTCTTTGGCAAAACCGTGCTGGGTGAACTTGACCGTGCGACAATACTGGCTGCCGCCGCTGATCTGCGCAAGGCCGCCGGAGACCGCGCCCTATTACGGGCCATTCACTTTTTTGACGAGAACGAGCGTGTAGACGCTATGGCCGCCGCTCTTGCCGCTATGGACCAGGCCGCCAACGCCGGTGAAAAACAGCGGGCCATAAGCTGCTATCTGGAACTGGTCAACGAATCAGGAGACTCTTCCTGGGAGCTGCTGCAAAACGTGTATTCCCCCCGCCACCCTGAAGCCCAGGGCATCAGCGCCGCCCTGGCATTAAGCAAAAATTTCTTCCGCAAGCAAAAATTGCAGGGCGCTGCCAGAGTCCACGGCGGAGGCTTTGCCGGAACCATTCAGGTCTACATCCCCCTGGACGCCATGACCGCCTACTCGGCAAACATTGAGGCCGTTTTCGGCCCCGGCTCAGTTACGGTTCTGCGTATCCGGCCCCGGGGCGCTATTGAATTGTTTGTGTAAAGCAAACTTTGTTTCAAGATGGAGATTTTTGTATACAAAATCATACACTAGTGTAAACTCTAGGTACGAATTTTCTGTTTTTTGAACGAATTAGGGTTATCTCTAGTTCAAAAACTATTCCTTTAGGTATATACTTCTTATTATTTTAGAAAATATGAGGTCTGCAATGGAGTGTTTTTTACATAATCCGCACAAGGTAACAGCGGTTTTGTGTGCCCTTTTGTTGTTCTCTGCGGTGTTTGCGCCGGTGGCGTACAGCCAAACTGTACCGGGCTCTGAACTGGAAGCCCTTCTTAATACGGGGAAAATCACCTGTTCCCAGGCGGCGTACTTTGTTCTTGCCGCCGCATTGGAAAATCCGCCGGAAACCCGCGAAGCGGCTTTTGGCATGGCCCGCGAACAGGGCTGGCTTTCCGCCGGTGCGGAGAGCCCTGTTACGCTGGGCCGCCTTTCCCTGCTTATAATGAAAGCCTTTGACCTGGGAGGTGGTCTTTTGTACCGTCTGTTCCCCGGGCCGCGCTACGCATACCGGGAAATGATCGGTCGGGGGTTTATTGAAGGCCGCGCATATTCCACCCTCACCGTTTCGGGAGAACGGTTTCTGCACATACTGGGAAACGTTCTTGTGGAGGCAGAATCGCGCATGGCGGATCAGCAGGCGGCGGCCCGGCAGAGGGAGCTTGCGGCAGCACAGGAAAGAGAACAGCAGCGGTTTCTGGCTGAAGAACAGAGTCGGCAGAGGAAACAGGTTGCGGCTGATATAAGCGCCCAGCTTGAAAACATGGCTGTGGCGGATACGACTGTCAGCATTGTAGAGGAAGGCGTTTCGATAACCCTTTCCGACATCCAGTTCCTCCCGGACTCGGCAATTCTGGCTGACGCCGAAAAAATAAAACTTCAGGAAATTTCCCGGATCCTGCGGGGCGTTTCCGGGCGGAACATCATTGTCTTCGGCCACACGGCCCAGGCAGGTACGGAAACGGGACAGATACAGGTTTCGCGGGAACGCGCCCAGGCTGTCGCTGAATACCTGGTTTTCCTGGGAACCCGCAGGGCGGAAGAAGTTACCGTGCAGGCCCACGGTTCAAGCCGGCCCGTTGCGGATAACAACACGGCGGCGGGCATGGCCCTGAACCGGCGGGTGGAAATCATTATAGTGGGGGACTAAACCAACGTGAAAAAAATATCTTTCTGCTTTTTGTTATGCGCCTTTTTAATCACGCCTCCTTGTCGCGCCCAGGACTTCGGCGTGATTCTTAACCAGACGGCGTCCCTTGCCGAAGGGGAAAAACCCTGGGGCGCCATTGAATATTCCGGCGGCGGTATCCTCTGGTTCGCCGCCCCCCTGGGGGAAAAGGCGGACCTCTACCTTTCAGGCGGGATAAGCGCCCGGTACGACGGCGAAGAATGGAAGCCCCTGCCGGAACTGTACCACACAAGTTTTACGGTAAATCCTGTTCCTGCTATCCGGTTTGAAATTGGCCGCGTTCCCTGGGGGGAGAGTTCCTCACTGGTGTGCGCCGGCCTGTTTGACGGTATCTCGTCGGGATTTACCCTCGGCGGCGGGCGTCTAAGCGCGGGAGTTTTCTACACCGGGTTACTCTACAAAAAGGCGGCAAATATAAACCTCTCTACCTATGATTACCTTGATTACAGCGATTCAGGCAAATATTTCGCCTCACGCCGTCTTGTTGCATCCATTGGGTGGCAAGCGGAAAGTATTTTCGATACCGGCGGCGACCTTTTGCTCAACGGTCTCTGCCAGATTGACCTCAACGATACGGATGAGACTGTCCATTCCCAATATCTTGAAGCGAAATTCACTATGCCCCTGGGCATCAGTTTCAACACCGTTTATGGCGCGGTATTTGAACTGGCGGAGGAAGCAGGCAAAGATCCCTATGCCGCCTTTGCTTTATCAGCGGAATTGCAATGGCTTCTTCCCGGCGCGTTACCTGATATGTTCAGGGTAAGCGGGCGTTTTTCCTCGGGTGCGTGGGCACCCGGACAGGGCCCCTTTATTCCCGTTACCGGTACGGCCCAGGGAAAGATACTGCGGCCCATTCTTTCAGGCACCGCCCTGGCGGAGGCCGCCTATACTGTCCGTCTGGCCCGCGCTTTTTCGGCAGCAGTTTCCACCGCGTATTATTTCAGGACTGATAAAATCACCTACACTGCGGCGGATATGGATTATAGCTCGGAATCCCCGTTTATCGGCGCTGAAATCTACGGCGGTTTTACCTGGTCGCCATTTTCCGAAATAGTGTTTTCTCTGGGCGGGGGAGTGTTTCTGCCGCAAACGGGAAAAGTTTTTGCGGATAACGCGAAACTAAAGTACCGCCTTGAAGCGGCGTTAGGTATTTCATTGTAAGCTATGCGGCACAAACGCCGCTTTATATTTGTACAGGAGGCAATCGATATGAAAAAATTACTGGTTTGCTGTTTTTTATTGGTCATCTGCGGGAGCAGTGTTTTTGCGCAGGACATGACCGCCGTATTCCTTGAGGTATCAGGTACGGTGGAAATAAAGGAAGAGGGAGCCGCAGTCTGGAAAACGGCAACCCCCGGTCTTTCTGCGGGGAAGAACACCATTGTTTCGACGGGCATTAAAAGCAGCGCCGTTCTTTCCCTGGGTAGCTCCCGCATTGAGGTCCGCGCCCTGACTATGCTGACCCTGGAAGACCTTACCCGGCAGGGCAGCGCTGAAGAAGCGTCCCTGTATCTCAGGACCGGCAGAGTGCGGGCGGAGGTAAGGCCGCCCACGGGAACACGGGTAGACTTTAGCGTAAAGTCCCCCAGCGCGACCGCGTCTGTCCGCGGTACTTCCTTTGAATTTGACGGTGTGCACCTCCAGGTTAATGACGGACGGGTGCTTCTTGCCGGATCCAACGGGCAGAGGGGATATGTGAATGGAGGCCAGCGGAGTTATGTCGATGAAAACAACAGCCGGATAGTGCCGCCCTTTGAGACGGAAATTTCGCAGCTAAGCCCGTCAATCCCTGAATTAACCAGTACCGGCCACAGTAACGATGCAGCGCCGGCGGGTGTAGCGTCGTCGTCATCAACAAATGATATAATTATTACCATTAATCCATAAAAAAGGAAGAAATCATGAGAGAGCATACATTTATGCCGTTATATAAGACGGGTTATTGTACATTCGTGACCGTGGCGCTGGCGGGTCTGCTGTTTGCGGTCATTGCATTTTCGTCCTGCAATATCTCCCTGGGCGGTCCTGACCGCGATACGGGGAAGATAGTGATCCCTCCGTTTGCTCCCGCATCCCGTACCGCGGTTCCCACCGAGTCGGAGAACCTGAGCGTTACCGTAACCTTGTCAGGCGGTCCCGACGGCCCGGTAAGCGAGGTCTTTGGCCCCACAGGCGGTACAGTAACCGTACAACCGGGCGACTGGCAGATTGAAGTTAAAGCCTGGGACGACACGGGCCGCCTGCGGGCTATCCAGGAGCAGGGGCCGCAAACACTACAGATAACTCCCGGTAGTACCCACAACATCGCCCTGAAAGCCTGCATCGGCGTGTCCACTGCGGAGGACCTGGCGGCGGTTTTCGACGCCTCTAGTCCGCTTTATCCGCCGG
>BNVF01000061.1 GCA_025997895.1 Spirochaetia bacterium | reverse complement strand
CACTCGTAATGCGCAGGTCCCGGCATTAGACCACACACGCATTTTCTTCGTAGCCAGATTTTGAGACTGCGATGTCTCGTCTCTAAATCTGCAGAATTCGGCTCTGCCATCTGAGCCATCCTGGCAAACTAAAATATCACATCGCATACAGAAGCCATTTGGGGCTTTTGCACTCGTAATGCGCAGGTCCCGGCATTAGACCACACGCGCATTTTCTTCGTAGCCAGATTTTGAGACTGCGATGTCTCGTCTCTAAATCTGCAGAATTCGGCTCTGCCATCTGAGCCATCCTGGCAATACGGAAATTATACTTGCTCCGGGGGGGAAAATTCAAGGTAGGCGCAATTTCTTAAAGATCAGGGATTAACTACATTATTCGCCTTGCCGTTTATAAAAGCCGCAAGATTATCCACCGCGATATTCATAAGCCGGCGGCGGCTTTCCTTGGGCGCCCAGGAGATATGGGGACTTATAAAACAGTTCTTCGCTCTGAGCAGGGGATTATCTCCCTTGATAGGTTCGGTAGAAACCACATCCAGACCGGCGGCATACACCTTACCGCTGTTCAGGGCATCGCTTAGATCCTGTTCAACAATAAGGGGCCCCCGGGAGTTATTGATAATGATTACCCCGTCTTTCATTTTCGCGATGCTGGCCCTGTTGATAAGTCCCTGGGTTTCGGGGAAAAGGGGGCAGTGGAGACAAATAACATCGGATTGGGCAAAGAGTTCATCCAGAGAAACATACACGCCTATTGCTTTCCCCTGTTCGTTGGGCTGGCCGTCATGAGCAAGAACCTTCATTCCAAGGGCTTTTGCGATAGTCCCGGTAGTCTGTCCGATACGGCCGAACCCGATAATGCCCATAGTTTTATCCGCCAGCTCTATCAAAGGATAATCCCAAAAACACCAGTCTTTATGGTGTTCCCACCGGCCCTCATGGACAGCCTGATCATGATGCCCGATGTGATGACAAATTTCCAGCAATAGCGCAATGGCAAACTGGCCTACGGCAGCAGTTCCATAGCTGGGAATATTGCAGACCGGAATTTTTCGTTCCTTTGCCGCCTGTACATCGACCACATTGTAACCGGTAGCCAAAATGCCGATGTACCGAATCGAAGGACATGCTTTGATAACCTCTGCGCTTATCGGGGTTTTATTGGTTATAACCGCATCCGCGCTTCCAATACGCTGTATAATTTCAGTATAGTCGCCGAGAAATGTCCTGTCGTATACCGTCAATTTCCCCAGCTTTTCAAACCCTTCCCAACTCAAATCACCGGGGTTTTCGGTATATCCGTCCAGAATGACAATTTCCAATTTTAAACTCCGCTTTATCCCTTAACTGCCCCGGAAGTGAGGCCTGAAATAAAATATCGCTGTAAGAAGATAAACATAATAGTAACGGGAATCGAAGAGAAAAGGGAAGCTGCCATCATGTTGCCCCAGTTGCTCTGGAATTCTCCCAAGTAGGTAATCTGTAAGCCCGGGGCCAGGGTGCGGAGATTCACATTGGTGATCAGGGTAAGTGAATAGATAAGATCGTTCCAGCTCCAGACGAAACCGTAGATGGCTATGGAGATCATACCCGGAACGGCCAGGGGTAGGATGATACGGACAATCGTTGTTAATGTACCTGCGCCGTCAACACGGGCAGATTCAATGAGGGAATCGGGAATCTGATCGAAGTAAGACTTGAGGGTCCAGCAGCCCACCGGCAGGGTAAAGGTAATATATGAAAGAATTATCGAAAGGTAATTATCCAATAAGCCAAAACGTTTCATCATAAGGTAGATCGAAATAAGTAAAACCGCCTGGGGAAAAGCCTGGCTCATCATCACCAGACTCATAATCGACTTGCGTCCCCGGTAACGGTATTTGGAAAAACTGTAACCCGCAAAAACCGAAACAAAGGTTGCCAGAAAACTCGAAGAAAGGGAAACAATTAGGGAATTTTTCAGATACATGATGATACGGGGATTCTTGATCACATTTTTAAAGTTTATCAGTGTAGGATTTGAAAAAAATGAAAACTTGAACGTATCCGCGGAGCTTTTAAAAGCTGTGTTGATCATCCAGAGCTGGGGGAAAAATACAAAGATCGCAATCACCACGAGGAAAAACCAAAAGAAAAGATGAAAACCCGGAGTGGGCAAAAACAATGCCCCCTGGGCATTATGAATTGCTGAAGATCGCTTCCTGATAGTGTTACTCATTTTTCACCTTCCTGAACCCGGCGTACATAGACAAAACTGAAACAGCCCAACAGTATCGCCCAAACCGCTCCAATAGCGGCGGCAAAGCCCATGTTGTAATATTTAAAACTGTTCCGATAGACTTCAATGGAAAGGGTGGTGGTTGCCCGGGCGGGCCCCCCTTCTGTCATAACCCAAAACAGGTCGAAGTGCTGCAGATTCCCGATGGTCCCCAGAATAAGAACCAGCGAAATAATCCCCTTCATCTCCGGTAAAACAATATGGAAAAAAGCTCTGATATTGCCGGCCCCGTCCATACGGACTGCCTCAAGCTGATCCATGGAAATACCCTGGAGTCCCCCAAGCAGAAAGGCCATGTACCAGGGCAGCATCTGCCAGGTCCGGGCAATCACGACAACGCCCATCGCGGTTTTGGTACTGCCCAGCCAGTTCACATTTTCCTTTATCAGCCCGGTCATTTTGAGAAGGCTGTTGAGAAGGCCGTATTCTCCGTGCATTATCCACATCCACAAAAATCCTATTGCAACACCGGGGATTATCCAGTTTACCAGGGTAATACCCCGCAGCAATTCCGAGCCGTGGAATTTGGTATTGAGGATGATGGCCCAAATAAAACCCAGAACAAAGGGGAGCAGTGTTGCCCCCAGCACAAATGAAACAGTATTACCAAGAACCTGAAAAAACCCCGGATCGGTAAATAGTCTCTTAAAATTATGGAGACCGGTAAATTTTGTAAGCGGGGAAAGCAGGCTCTTATTGGTAAAGCTCATGGCCAGAGAATTGATAAAGGGGTAAAGGATAATGGCGGCAAAGACCGCAATCGCCGGCAGGGCCAGTAAAAATCCGATTTGCCCCTGGCTTAATCCTTTTCTTTTAATTTCTCCGGCCATAAAAGCACTCCTTTTATTGTACAGTCTTTATGCGGGAAGCGAGGTCATCGGCGGCCTTCTGGGGAGTTTTGGCTCCGGTAAGGCAAGCCTGCAGTTCTTCCGCAAGTATCGTAGTAAGCTGGGCCTTTTGGGCACTGCGGTCAAATTCACCCAGGGTACCGGTTGCAGTTATCTTTACCCAGTTGCCTACCCAGGGATCGTTCTGCACTTCAGAACTGGCCAGGACGGATTTTAATACCGGGGGCATACCATTCTGGTTAAAGTACCGCATAGCCACTTCTTTGCCAACCAGATGTTTGGCAAAGGAGATTGCACTTTCCTTGGCATTTGAATTCTGGAATACCACCAGCATGTGTCCCCACATCATCGACTGGGGTTTATCCCCTGCCTTGAGGACAGGACGCAGCATGGGGCGTACCAGTTGGGGCAGCTTATCCGCCGGCACCCCGTTACCAATGGCGATACCCTTGGCAAGCACGGCGTCATCATAGAAAGCCACACGGCCCTGTGCAAAGAGCTGGCGTGAATCGAAACGGCTCATATTGGTGCGGATATACTTTTTATCCATAAGGCTTTTATACCAGGTAAGTGCTGCTACACCCTGAGCACTGTTTACGGTTACATTGCCATTGGCATCATATATTTTTCCGCCAAAGGTCCAAATCCAGGGCATAAAATCGTTCGCCGCGGTGGAATCCTTGGTTGATACGCCGTAGGGAATAATATCGCCGGGCAGCTTAGAAACCGCTTCGAGGCAGCGTTCAAATTCGGCGACGGTTGCGGGGGGAGCGGTGAAACCCGCCCTGGCGAGAATCTCGGGGTTGTAGATCATGCCGCCACCGGCGATAACCCAGGGAAGACCCAGTTGTTTGCCGTTAACATTTCCAACTGCCAGGGAAGATTCCTCAAAATTCTCTTTTAAATAAGCGGCGCCCACAAGGTCATTCCAGTCCGCCAGAAGGCCTGAGGCCGCCATGGTGGCAAAGATTCCGATATCATCCTGGGCAATATCAAGTTTTTCATTTCCCTGGTTCCGGATAATCAACTGGGTTGCGGTCTGCTCCCAGGGCCACCCCAGCCAGGTTACCTTTTTGCCGGGGTTCGCCTGTTCCCAACTGCTCCGCATCCAGTTAAAAATGTCCCGGGAACCTTCTTCCTCGCCGGACCATCCGGCAAATACAATGTCGCCCGAAGCTGCTCCCGCTCCTGCAGAAGCGCCCGAATCTTTTTGGCCTCCGCCAAAGGCAAGTGATACGGCGATAACCGATACCAATACCAAACCGATTGTTTTTTTCATACCTTCCTCCTCAATAAATTTCTATCTCAAATACTTCGGCCCTGGGGCTTCCGTATGTTGATTCCACAACAACCCTGACGGCGTCGCCTGAACTGCCGTCGTCCGTGTCGGCCGTGGGGAACTGAAACACCGAAGCGTATTGCCAATTGTCCGTTACTATTCCCGCGACGGACCAGGTACCATTCTTCCGTAGCTCAATACGATAGTCCTTGACCAGCTCCGGCGGCATAGCCTGCCGGGGAGTAAAGAAATGGTGGCTGTCCAGGGAACAAGCTATGGACGAAGGGATTTCCCGGTTCAGGTCGGGGTTGAAATAGAGCTTCAGTTTTTCCGGCTTGATTTCCCCTTCCCATTCCAGGGTAACGGTGGGTTCTTTTTCATTGCCGGAAATCCACGACCGGGGGGTCCCGTATGGCCGGATCACGCCGTCCTGCAAATTGGCGGGCCCGTACAGGCCGGCTATGTCCATGCGGACCCGGGGGTAACGGTAATCCGCTGACCATTGCAGCCCCGCGAGAAAACCCGTGGTCTGTATTGCCGTGGTAAGCAACGCCAAATCAGCGGCGGGAAACGTGAGCATCACAAAGCCCTCGTAAGCCTTAAAGTCCGGCGGAAAATCGATTCTTGTCCACCCGGTTCCCCCGGCTATGTCCAGGGTTATCTGCCGGGCTTCGGGATCATTTGCGAGCCGGGAAGGAAGGGCCTGTTTTGAGACCTTGCCCTGTAGCGTAAGTTTTTGCGCGCTCTTTGTCAGGACTTCGCAAAAAGCGACGTCCTTTTTTTTGGTAACCAGGAGAAACCAGTCCTCATTCATCAGGACGGTTCCCGCCTGGGCCAGTTCTCCGGCGCCTTCCGGGTCATTCAGGGCATCCAAATTTTCCAGACAGGAAGAGACTGTTATCTTCGCCTTTCGGGCCAGATTTTTCCCCGCGTCTTTTACCAGAGCGGGGAGACCCAGATCACCGTCAAGGAGGAGCTGCTGAATCCTGTGAATGTCCTCAGGCTTCATTTTCGGCGGTGGAACGTTATGCGCAACAGCCCAGGCTGCCCCGGTTCCCGCGGCGTGGCCTGTAAGGGCGCAGGTATCCATATCACGGGACGAGGCAAAAACCGCCCGGCTGACGCTGATATCCCGCCCGGCGAAAAGCAAATTGGGAAAATCAGGATTGTAGAGACAGCGAAAGGGAATACCATAGGCAAATACCGGAATCTGAACACAGCTCGATTCCGTGGCGTAGACCCCGCCGGCGGGATGAAAATCCATGTACCAGCCGCCGTAGGCTACAGTATCCTCAAAGAGCGTCCGGTTCATTAGATCCTGCTGTTTCAGCACATAGGCGCCGGTAAAGCGCCGGGATTCCCGCTTTCCCGGAACTGATCCCACCCATTCCAGGGTAAGATTGGCGGCGTCGAATTCTCCCGAATTCTTGATATAGTTCCACACTCCCAGGGAAACCCGCTTGAGTTCCAGGGCAATATCCTGGCTGTCCCGGATAGTGTCAATGGTTCCGCCGAATTCAAACCACCAGTAATCGCAGCCGTTGAGTTTTTCGTTCACCACCCGGCCTCCGCCGGAAATGAACTCCTTAACCTTTTCGATGCCGTGGATATAAGCAGGCGGAATAAAGGGAACAGGTTTATCGGTTTTCCTGCTGATAAAAAACAGGGAGTTCCCCATGGTATAGGGATCGGCCTTATCCGGAGCATTGGGCTCGCCGTAGGTGTCTTTGCCCTCCCGGCCCTGCACAAAGGGAATGCCCGCAGCCGCGCCAATGGTTCCATCACCGGTGGCGTCGATAAAATAAGCGCCGGTAAAGACAAATTCCCGTTCGGAATCAAGCTGGAAGGCCCGGACAGAGCGGATACGTTTATCTTCCAGTTCCGGGCCGGTAACATGGGTATTGAGGAAAAGCTTGATTTTGCTTTCCGCCAGCACCACATCCAGAAGCACCTCGTCCCAAAGGAACACATTAAATTCGGGGTTGGTATAGAGATTCCTCATTTTGAGTTCCCCAAGGATACCCATTTCCTCACTCAAAAGATTCCCGCCGCCGCCGGCGCCCCGTGTCCACACCCGGATTTCACTGCTGGAATTTCCCCCCAGTACCGGCCGATCGGTAATAAAACTAACGCTGGCTCCTTGTCGGGCTGCTGCGAGGGCTGCGCAAACCCCCGCCACACCGCCGCCAATTACTACAATATCCGTAGAAATAAGCTCACTCATCAAATTTACTCCAATTTACTCTAAAAATGTATCACAACCGGTAAAAACCAACCGATTTTATATGCTTTTACTTATGCTATAGCATCATTCGGTAAACTGACATTAAAAAAACTGCCGGGTTGCTGGATTATTCTGCAATAATGTTGCAATAAACCAGCCCCGGGAATATACTGTCTTCTATCAGAAGAACGAAAATTTCAACATAGGGGGCATTGTTATGAAGGCATTATTTATCGGTGGAACGGGAACTATCAGCGCGGCCATTTCCCGGCGGGTGCTTGAACTGGGCTGGGACTTGTACCTGCTCAACCGGGGCAGCAGGAACGAGGCCCTGGGTGCTTCGCAGGGCAGGCTTGTTGAAATTACCTGCGATATCAGGGCGGAGAGCGAGGGGGAGATCCTGGAAAAAATCAAGGCCCGGCTAAACGGTGAAACTTTCGACGTGGTCGCCGATTTTATCGCCTATAACCGGGAACAGGTTGAAAAGGATTACCGCATCTTTAATGGCCTTACCCGGCAATATTTTTATATCAGTTCCGCTTCGGCGTACCAGAAACCACTGGCGGATTTCAGAATCACCGAAAGCACCCCCCTGGCGAATCCGTATTGGCAGTATTCCCGGGACAAAATAGCCGGCGAAGATTTCCTTATGGAAAAATACCGTGAGGGCTTCCCTATTACCATTATCCGCCCCAGCCACACCTACGACGAACGGAAAGTTCCCATGGGCGTCCACGGCACAAAGGGAAGCTGGCAGGTACTCAAACGCATCATCGACGGCAAGCCGGTGATCATTCAGGGCGACGGCACCAGCCTTTGGACCATGACTTCCAGCAAAGATTTCGCTTTGGCATTTACGGGCCTTATGGGCAATATCCACGCCATCGGGCAGACGGTGCACATCACCTCTGACGAGACCCTCACCTGGAACCAGATCTACGAGGCTATTGCCGCAGCTCTGGGCAAGCCCCTCAAGGCTGTCCATATATCAAGCGAATTCCTTACCCGTGCCGGTTCCTACGATTTTGAAGGCGGCCTTACCGGCGACAAGGCCAACTCCGTGGTTTTTGACAACGCCAAGCTCAAACGTCTGGTTCCCGGCTTTACTGCCACGATCCGCTTTGATCAGGGTATCCGTGAAACCGTGGCCTATGTGCTTGCCCACAAGGAATGTCAGGTAGAAGATCCCGAATTCAACGTCTGGTGCGACCGCGTTATCGCTGCCCGGGAAAAGGCCCTTGCAGAGCTTCGGGGTTAGGGAAGTGTTGGTTTGTGAGAACCGTAAAAAATGCTGATAAAAAATATCTGTCGTTCGTATAATCTTTCGGGGCCTCTAAAAGCCCCGTTTTCGATACGCATTGATACAGCGGGAAACATAAGCGCTGTGGGGGACATTCCCGATACCCCGGAACCTGAAAGAATTGTGGACGCTACAGGGCTTTGCATTTCTCCGGGCTGGATAGATCTCCATACCCATATATACCAGGGGGTTAGCGACGCAGGCATTGATCCCGACCTCATAGGCCCGGCCCAGGGGGTTTCCGTTCTGGTGGATGCCGGTTCTGCCGGGCATATCACCTTTCCCGGCCTCAGGGATTATATTATTAAGAAACGGAATTACGAGATTTATGCTTTTTTGAATTATGGTTCCATCGGCATTACCCGCGCTAATTATATCGGCGATTTTGAAACCGACGCTTTTATTCAACCCCGGGAAACCCTGGCTTGCATTGAACAGAACCGGTCCTATATTCGGGGGCTCAAAGTGAGGGCCTGCAAGGCGGTACTTAAAGGCCGTCTGGGTTGTGAATTGGTCAAGGCGGCGGCGGATCTTGCCCAAGAGGCAAAGGCCCCTCTTATGGTTCATATAGGCGAACCGGGTCCCCGGCTGGAGGATATTCTAAAAACGCTTCACCAGGGGGACATTGTTACCCACTCTTTCCACAGCAAGGGGAATATTGTCGATCCTTCTACAGGGAAAATCATACAGGCGGCCTATGCCGCCCGGGAAAGGGGCGTACTCTTTGATGTAGGCCACGGGGCGGCCAGCTTTGATATTGATATAGGAAGAAAGAGCATAGCCCAGGGCTTTAAGCCCGATCTGGTGAGCACGGATCTGTATGCCCGCAGTTTTCCCAAACCCGTGGAAAGCCTGGCGGTAACAATGACCAAAATGATAAGTTGCGGTCTTGAGCCGGAGGAAGTGATAGACATGGTTACCCGCAGAGCTGCCGGAGTATTAGGGCTGGACAGGCGGGGACTGGAACAAGGCTGCCGGGCATGTTTTACACTGTTTAAAATTACCGATCATATTCAGATCGAGCCCGTCATGACCATTCTGGGTGCCGATACCTATGGAGCATCATGAGTGAACGATATAGCAAGATGGCCCAATTCCTGGATTATATTTGCCGGACCTACACCATCAGCATTTGCATAAAAGATTTTACTGGCTTTATTCCCATCGACAAAGAATTGGATCAGACCCTGCAGCCCTACCTTGCCCATACCAACCCTTTCTGCATGTATATCAAGGCGGATCAGAAACAGTATTTTTGCTGTTTAAGTACCATGCGGCCCATGGCAATAAAATGTCTCCAGGGAAAACCCTACTTTTCAATGTGCCATGCGGGACTGGGGCAGTATGTCGTTCCCATTAAAACCGGGGACATCGTCCTGGGGGCCATTCTCGCGGGCTACTTCAATTACCGGCCGGAGCTGTCCCGTTATCTGATTAAGCGGAACAGCAGGGCTTCAAAAAAAATTGATTACCAAACCGCTTGCGATCTTTTTGACCGGTATATTATCCCCGCCAATGTGAACGTGGAACAAATGCTTACGTTTCTGGAAATTATCGCAGAATACCTGGCCACAACCTATATACACTTCAAAGATCTACATTCAGGGGAAAAATTTCCCGCCCGCAGATCTACTTCCCATGAGGACACTGTGGTTGCCCATGCGCTGGAGTATATCCGGCAGAACTTTGCCTCCCAGATACAGGTAAAGGAGGTGGCGGCCTATTGTTACTGCAGCGAGTCCTATATCAACCACAGTTTTAAAAAACGGGTAGGGTTAAATATAAACACCTTTATCAATAAAGTCCGCATTGAAAACGCGAAACACCGGCTCATCAATACCCAGGATACCATGACCGGCATAGCCATGGATTTAGGCTTTAACGACCCCAACTATTTTTCCCGTGTTTTCACCAGGCTCGTGGGAAATCCCCCTTCGGAATTCCGGCGGCGGTATAGTTAACGGTTATTTCTCCGTCAGATTATACACACCGTCCCAATCATCCGCCGGAGAGCTTGCGAGGAAAGCCGTGCAGCGGTCAAGGTATTTTTGGGCAGGAGCGTCACCCTTTGCGGTTGACAGGATTTCCTGAAAACCTGCCGCCGCCTGTTTCCAGTCCCGTTTTTCAAACAGGTCAAGAGCTTCGTGAAAAACCTCAACAAGCTGTTTTTGTTCCGGCGCGGCGTTTTCCAGAATGTCAAGCAATTCGTAGAGACGCACCGGCTGGTTGATCCCCACTACCCGCACCCGGTCAAGTTTGCGGGTAAGGAGGCGGCCCCCGGTTTCGCGGATAGTATCTTCCGAAGCGAGTATCCAGGTACCGTACTGTTTATTAACCCCCTCAAGACGGGCGGCAAGGTTTACCGTATTCCCCATGATCGTATAGTTCATCTTCTTTTCCGTTCCCATGTTACCGGCGACCATACTTCCGGTATTAATGCCGATACGGGTTAAAAGCGGAACCGGGGAAAGGTTCTGTTCCCTGATGGTGTTATTTAATTCCACTTCTAAGCGCTTCATGGTGATAGCGGAAACACAGGCCCGCAGGGCGTGATCCGGAAGCTCCAGGGGAGCGCCAAAAAAGGCGATTATCGCATCCCCTTCGTATTTGTCGATGGTTCCCTTTTCGGAGAGCAGCACGTCGCTCATGGAGGTAAGATAGCGGTTGAGGAGACTTACCAGATCTTCCGGTTCAAGCTGCTCGGATATGGTGGAAAATTTCTGCACGTCGGTAAACATGGCGGTCATGTGGCGCTTGGTTCCGCCTAATTGCAGACGGGAAGGATCGGCAACAATTTCTTTTACCACGTCGTCTGAAATATAGGTGGAGAAGGCTTTGCGGATAAAAGATTTTTCATGTTCCGACTTGAAAAAGGCGATAAACTCCCGGACGATCAGCGCCCCCACCATTGCGAGAAACGGTCCCAGGGGTTTAAGAAATATTTTTTTGAGAACAAAACATCCAACGGGGAACATTACCGCTAACAGGATACCGGCTATTCCCAGCATGATGCGTACACTGCTTTTAGAGCCATTGGCGCCGATTAAGAGCGCTAAAGGTACCAAAAGGAAAGCGAATAACACGCTCCACCAGAGCGGCAGGGGTGTAATGAACGAATTTGAGAGAATCGTATCCAGTACCACGGCGTGGGTTCCTACGTTTACATATTTACCATGAAAGGGATTAACCCCAATATCGGTGGTTCCGGTATCTATCCGCCCGATAATGCACCATTTGCCGTTCAACCTGTCCACAAGTTCCTGGCGCAGAACAGCGCGGGCGTTTAATTCGGTATCAATATAATCGAGCAGGTTTTGGCAATACTCCGCTTCTTCCCGAACAGCTTCGACGGTTTCGGCATCACCCGGGCCAATACGTTCCAGCGCCCATTTTGATTGGGTTTCGATATAATGTTCAGCGGAAAGACCGGCGGCAAATTCCCCGGTCAACTCAAAGGCCCGGTCCCGCAGGGCGATATACTGTTCAAAGGCGGAGGCGGAACCGTTTTCCAGGGCCTGTGTTTTCGTGTAACGGGCCGTATCAAAAACGGCCAGCAGGCTTTTCGCGTTATCTGAAATTTCGGGAAACAGGGTCTCGTTGGAAAATACCAGGGCGTTAAGGTATTCCTCAATGTGGGCTTCGTATTCGTCAAGAGTGGAAAAGTGGGCAAAGGAAACATGGGTATAACTTTCTTCATAGGTTTCCGGCGGCCAGTCCAAAAGCATGGCCCCTTCTTCATCCAGAGGAATAACGAAGTCTTCGCCGCCGCGGTCAACAGTAAGGCGGCGCTTCTCCAGTTTGATGGCCGGATTCCCCCAGGAAGCCACAAGAGGGGCAAAGGCAAGCTGCAAGTACCAGCGGCCGCCCGATTCCCGGGTCAGAAAAATACGCCGCCGCACGCCGTCTCCGTCCACGGTTACATTGGTAAATCCCGCCCCGCGAACCGCATTTGCGAATAGCGGAATAGGGGGCAGAATATCAACGCTTTTTTCTCCGCCAATGCCGCCTGAGTTTTCGACCGGGTATGCAAAACGCTGTTCCGCGAACACACGCCGCCCGGCCTGTTCGCCGGAAAGGGGCAGCTCCTGGAGATTGAGTGTACCCCAGGCGCTGCCAAAGAGGGCGGCAGCCTGTGAAAGCAGGAGGTCGTCATCGCCGGTGATTTGCATCGTATCCGCGAAAAGGGTGTCCCGCTCAGTTCCAATAATTTCCGTCAGGTCGTCAATATAGGAGGGAGCACTTCCCGGCGGGATACGGCCCGTACCTACTGCATTGAGTATATCTGCCACGGCTGCGCCGATTTCCGAAAAGCTCCGGTCGTAATCCTGGGCAAGCCCTTCCTTTAAATAGACCTCGTCCACCTGGGTGGGGCTTTTATCGACATACTCAATATCGAAAATAGCCAATTCCGCGCCGAACTCTTTAAGCCGGAGGAGACCTCCAGCTACGACCCGCCGGGGCCAGGGAAAGACGCCGATTTTGGCGATGGCCGGATCGTCTACATCCAGCAAGACCACCTTGTCTATCCGTTCCCGGCGGGGGGTTAACCTGAGAAACAGATCATACACACGCGCTTCGGTGGCATTGAAAGAGGGGACAAGATACAACAGGGAAAAGACCAGCGCCGAGACAAGAGCGGTTAACAACGAAATTTTTCTTAATGACATTTAATACCTACCTATGCGTTCACCTTCCAAATTCAGCCCGGCATTTGATATCGGTTCAAATTCCTTATATACTTTATCCGATAAAGAAATAGCAGTCTTCATATTTTTAGTATAACAAAAGTATAAAACAGTATCAATTACTTTTGCATCTCCCACTTTAAACTGCTCACTTTTTATACTATACTTACCTTACTATGACTATTGAACAAACTGTAGACATTCCGGCCAGCCATAGGCTGACGATTGATGTGCCGCAGGAAGTACCGGCAGGCATGGCGCAAGTGATTATCCGGTTCCCTGTGCTGGCGGAAGTCTCATCTTCCGTACCGGAAAACGGAGACGAGTGCCCCCTCTGCGCCGTCTACAAAGAACCCAACGAGGAGACTATCGCCGCCTTTGAGGAAGGGGATGCCATGCTGCGTGGGGAAAAACCTGCCGTTTGGCATCATTCCCTTGAGGATTTGGACAAAATGCTGGGGCTGTAGTCTATGCTTGCCTATGAGCTTGCCAGTTCCTTTAATAAAGACCTGAAATTGATGAAAAAGCGTCTCAAGAATATTTCTGAACTACGGGAGGTAATGCGCCTTATCATCAATGAACAACCCCTGAGCGAACGCTGTCATAATCACCCGCTTCACGGCAAAAAATACGAGTCCAGGTCACTTATAATCATTTTTAGTATGTTTTCAATGCCATTGTAAAAAGAATGCAAAAACAATCCCAATGCCGCTGTTTCAACCATGTCGGGTGTTTTGCGGCGACTTAATTCCAAAAGCGGAGAAGTCTCTTGCAATAAAATATCTATCTGGGATATTTCGAATTCAATTTTGAGAACGGTTGCTTTATCCAAGCTTGACAATTTCCCCCAGGGAATTTAACAGGTTAAACATATCCCCGTTTTCATCAAAATCTACTAAATCAAATCTGTGCGTCATGATGTTATTCAATTTTGAATAGGTGCGGATATAGTGCTGCGGGGCAAGTCCGGTTATCCCCAAATCTATATCCGAAGCCTCGTGATATTTTCCGGTAACAATCGAACCAAACAAGAAAACACCGGCACAGCCTTCCGCCCTCAGGCAGGAAGTTGCTTTCTCAATATCCGAGCGGTATTTTTCAGGAATTGCCGATACCATCATATTATGAGATTACAAAAACCACGGCTCAATGTCAACATGACGCATGAGTTTACCACCTGTCACCAAAGCCGGAACGGGATATGTTTCCGCTCCGGCTGTAATTAGTTTAAAGGCGAAGCCTTTGGTCCTATTGCTTGTATTTTACCAGTACCACATTGCCCATGGAACCGGAATATGTCCCCTGCGCCGTTACGTCGGGTCCGTAGGTATAGGAACCAGTACCCCATTGATTGCCTGCGGCATACACATTGCCGACGTTATCTGCCGTTACGGAGTTAAAGTATGATCGATCTGATCCGGCGCTGACGCTTTTCGCCCATTGCGCGGTTCCGCCGGAATTGTATTTTACCAGTACCATATTGTAGCCGGAATATGTTCCCTGCGCCGTTACACCGGTTCCGTAGTCATAGCCGCCGGTACCATTTTGAAAGCCTGCGGCATACACATAACCGGCGCTGTCTACCGCTACGGAGGTAAATCGTGATTCGCTCGATCCGCCGCTGACGCTTTTCGCCCATTGCGCGGTTCCGCCGGAATTGTATTTTACCAGTACTACATTGGCGCCAGAATTTGTTCCCTGCACCGTTTTGCCGTTTCCGTAGTCATAGCTGCCGGTACCATTTTGATAGCCTGTGGCATACACATTACCGGCGCTGTCTACCGCTACGGATTCGAATATTGAGTTGCTTGATCCGGCGCTGACGCTTTTCGCCCATTGCGCGGTTCCGCCGGAATTGTATTTTACCAGTACCACATTGGAACTACCAGTTCCCGCAGCCGTTATGCCGGGTCCATAGGTATAGCTGTCGGTACCAAATTGATAGCCTGCGGCATACACATTGCCGGCGCTGTCTACCGCTACGGAGGTAAAATGCGAGATGAAAGATCCAGTGCTGACGCTTTTCGCCCATTGCGCGGTTCCGCCGGAATTGTATTTTACCAGTACTACATTGCTACCAGAATATGTTCCCTGCACCGTTACGCCATTTCCGTAGTCATAGCTGCCGGTACGATATTGATAGCCTGCGGCGTACACATTGCCGGCGCTGTCTACCGCTACGGAGGTAAATCGTGATTCGTATGATCCGCCGCTGACGCTTTTCGCCCATTGCGCGGTTCCGTCGGAATGGTATTTTACCAGTACTACATTGCCACCAGAAGATGTTCCCTGTACCGTTACGCCATTTCCGTAGTCATAGCTACCGGTACCATATTGAACGCCTGCGGCATACACATTGCCGGTACTGTCTGCCGCTACGGATTCGAATATTGAGTTGCCTGATCCGCCGCTGACGCTTTTCGCCCATTGCGCGGTTCCGTCGGAATGGTATTTTACCAGTACTACATTGCCACCAGAAGATGTTCCCTGTACCGTTACGCCATTTCCGTAGTCATAGCTACCGGTACCACCTTGATGGCCTGCGGCATACACATTACCGGCGCTGTCTTTCGCTACGGAGGTAAATCCTGATAAGGATGATCCGGCGCTGACGCTTTTTGCCCAGAGCGCGTCACCGGAAATTGGCACCACCACCGTCACCGTTACGGTATAGCTTTTGGTACTGCCGTTTGCGGCTGTTACGGTATATGTTACCGGGTTGGTAAAATCCTGCGCACCAGTGGGGCTGTAACTTACCCCGGTATGCGTTACCGTGGGCGTCAGACTGGTAATATTGGTTCCGTATGGCACAGTTGCGCTGATGTCCATTCCGTCGATAGTCCCCGTTTTCATAAGACTGGTAAAACTAAAGCCGGTGATGTCTTTTGTGTCCGAAAGCGCTGCTGTTACCGTTACGGCATAGTTTTTGGTACTGCCGTCTGCGGCTGTTACGGTATACGTTTGCGGGTTGGTAAAATTCTGCGCTCCCGTGGGGCTATAGCTTTCTCCGGTATGCGTTACCGTGGGCGTCAGGTCGGTAACATCAGTTCCATATGGCACGGTTATGTTGATGTCCGTCCCGCTGATAGTCCCTGTTATCATAAGACTGGCAAAGCTAAAGCCGGTGATGTCTTTTGTATCCGAAAGCGCCACCGTTACCGTTACGGTATACTCTTTAGTGCTGCCATCCGCGGCTGTTACGGTATACGTTACCGGATTGGTAAAATTCTGCGCTCCCGTGGGGCTGTAGCTTGCTCCGGTATGCGTTACCGTGGGCGTCAGGCTGGTAACATCGGTTCCGTATGGCACGCTTACGCTGATGTCCGTTCCGTCGATAGTCCCTGTTGCCGCCGGGCTGGCAAAACTAAAGCCAGTGATGTCTTTGGAATCAGAATACCGCACGATAATAGGAAAAGTGGCGCTCTTTCCCTGCCAACTCACCGTAACGATTTTGGTTCCTGCATCGGCGGTAATCGCCATATTGCCCGTATCAAGTTCGCCGCCGGTCCAACTGAGAGTATAGTCCGTAACAGCAGTAAAGGTGCTGTTGTCATAGAATACGGCAACCGTCATGCCGTCCGTACTAAAGGTCTCCCCCTGGTTGTAGATGGTTTTATCCGGAAACCTTGTAACGCTGATATGATCCAGCGTGGGACCCACAGGCCCCACAGGATCTGAACATGCTCCCAGGGCCAGCGCTGCCGCAATCGCGGCAATCATAATCAACAACTTCTTCATCACAATGCCTCCTTAAATAATATACTGATCCGTATAGATGCCGGGAAAAGCGTTAAAGAGCTTTGAAAATGGATATAAGTATTGGAACAAAAGCGAGCTCTGCTTCCTGTTTCAATGAGATTTTTACTGAAATAACATGTCTTTTGGCTGATATTTTCGAGGGGGGGGGGGGGATGACGATTTGGATAAAATTACCGGTCAACTGCATGATTAAATTTACCATATCCGGCCAAAAACGTCAAGTCGGTGGCTGGGGCGGTGACAGGCACCGTTTTTGGCTTACTCCTCAAAACAGTGCCTGTCACCCATGCGTTCGCTTTCCTTGCTTCCGCACTGTTTTTGTGTTATGCTGGGGAGTATGGATGTTGTTATTAAGTTCAACAAATCCGCGTTTAAGCATGGTATCAGCGAGGCAGACATACGACACGCCTACCGGAATAAAATTGCCGACCGTTTGGTGAACGAGCTTCCCGAAAAATACGCTCTTGTCGGCTTTGACGAGAACTGGAACCCTGTCGAAATCATGTACAACCCGGTTGACGACTGTACCATCAACGTATTTCATGCAATGAAGGCCCGCGACAGCTTTATAAAAGAGCTGGGCCTGTAGGAGACGATTATGGCTATGATGACCGAAGAAGAAGCGAACGAGTTGGACGAGTTCGTTACCAACAATGAAATCACCCTTGGCCCGGAGGGGTCGGGCTGGCTTTCTTTGCGGGAAGCGCGGCTGGCTGGCATGGACGAGTTTGCAACGGTCTGGCTCCGCGGTAAAGCAGAGGCCGCCCATACCAGCGTAGGACAAATCATCAACGAGCTTGTTCGTGAGAAGATTGCCGCCCAATCTGTATAATTCCCTCATCTTCTCCCTTCTCTCTCAAAACGGTGACAGGCACCATGCGCTCCCAGTAACGCTTAGTCATTTATAAGTAGCTTCAATACCTGCTCTACATCCCCGGAAGAGACAAATATTTTGTATCTGAAGTCTTTGTCCGTATGTTTTGTTTTATAGGTAATTCTATGCTGCTCAAGGGAGAGTTCAACGTTTTCAGTTTCTCTTTTATTATTGCTTAAAAAAACACATTCTTCATGCTCCAGGTCGATATTTTCAGCTGCGCTAAACTTTACCATGTTATTGCTCAACTTGTTCTGGAGTTCATTGAAAAACGGTGTTCTTCCGGCATAGTCCCAAAATAGATTTTTGCGTTCAGTCAGTTCTCCGCCTTCCAGAGGTTTGTCAGCACTAAAATGCAGGACAGCCGGGTTTTCCCGTGCCGCTTTGTATTCTGATTCTTCGTCTTCCGATAAACCGCCAATATCTTCATCTGTCATAAGATTCCACCGAACCGGTATATAGAGAACTTTTCCTTCAAACACAATATTCAGAATATCCTGGTCAGGGAGCCGGAAATTGTTTTCCTTGGCCATAAGGAATAATTTTTCCATATCTACTGTTTCACAAAATTTTTTAGTATTAAACACCAGAACACCTGCGTTAAAATAATGCCGGTAATTTTTTATGCCAAGGCTCTTGGCATGACTTTCCAACCATCCCCAGCCTGAGTTTCCAATAACACGCCTCGTGGCGCCAAGCGCATATTCGGAATAATCATAACTAAGCATTTCCGCTATATCGGCTGTGCAGACAATATCGCAATCAAGATATATCACAAACGGATATTCTCGCATGATATAGGGCAACGCAAACCGGTAATACGTGGCGCGGCTAAAATCCAAATTTTGAAATACCGCACCACCTGTAAAAGAAGACACATCAATCATATCCAGGTGAAATGACTGCTGGTTATTGACCTGGTGTAACAAGGCATTCTGATTTTCCGGCGAGAGTGTCTCATATAAAATAAACAGACGGTACTCAGCTCCGCTTTTTGCGTTTTCGATTATGGACTGTATGGCGGTAGACAAATACGCAACATAGTTGTCGTCTGTCGCAAACGCTATTGGTATAACAGGACACATGGTCATGTAAAACCCCCTCCTTTCCGGTGCCAGGTACCTTTTATGTTCCTATGTAGTCGTCGGAGCTGCCGGCTTCGTCAATGTCATTCACCTTCTTCTTGTTATTGCTGAAGGTAACTGAAAGTAAGTGAGCCGCAAAATTAAGCCCATAGTAACCACCGCCTTTGGTGTCTGTACCGTCCCCGATTACAGCGTTTCCGGTAACAGTCAAGGAATCGCTGATAGTTAGATCGATACCAGAATTATTAGTATCGTATATGCCGCCACCTTGGGCAGTGCCAGTGCCGTCGGAAACAGTGGCTCTGGCCGTATTGTCGGCAAAGACCGTCCCGAAGCCCATGGTATAGGTGGAGCCCTGGCGGTCTGAATACAAGCCGCCGCCACGTGCAGTGGTAGTATGCTCGGCGGTATTGTTAGACACGCTAACATTTTTCAGGGTAAAAGCACCCGTCGAAACGTATATCCCGCCGCCGCCGCTGCTGCCGCCGCCTTTCACCGTATTCCCCTCAATGCTGCCGCCTGTCAGGGTGGCATTTGCACTCTCCAGATACAGCCCGCCGCCGTATACCATTGCTGTGCTGCCTGTACCACCGTCCACGGTGTTGCCGCTGATGGTTCCGCCTGACATGGTAAAGTCAAGGCCATAGCCGCCTGAAGCGAAGCCGGCATATACCCCGCCGCCATTAGCAGAAGCTCTGTTGGCGCTGATGGTTGCTCCGGCGCCCATGGCAAAGGTGGCCGGGCCGGTAGCCGATGTCGATGAGGTGATATATACGCCGCCGCCTGAGTCGTTGGCGGTATTATTGAAGATAGCCCCGCCGTACATTTCAAAGGTAGAATCCTCGACATAAATCGCCCCGCCGAAGCTGTTTACGCTTGCGGTATTCTGGTTATAGTGGATATCCCCGCCGTAGATGGTCAGGCTACCGCCGTTGTGTACCACGATTGCCCCGCCCTGGCCGTTGGTGTTCTTGCAGTTTTTGATCTCCGTGTTGCCGTAGATGGTCAGGCTGCCGCCGTGTGCGTACAGGGGCCAACTGCTGTAGCCGGAATTATAGTCAAGGTTATAGCCGTCAAAGACCAGCGTTCCGGTTTCATCGTCCTTGCCCAGGGTGAGGGAAGCGCCGTTTTCTACCGTGAAGGCGGCGGTGGTAAGGGTCCGTGTTTCTCCCGGCTCGGCTATGATGGTAACACGCCGGGGTACTCCAACAGCGACTTCACCGACCGAGAGGATGCCGGTAGTAGCCAAGGAGGCGGTGATGTTGCTTTCCAGCACGATCAGGTCGCCGTCGTGGGTCGGGTCCGTGTCCCACGGATAGCTCGTAGAGAGCGAGCTATTGGCGTCGAAGACCGCCGCCAGGTCCGCCGCGGTGGACACGCCGATACAGGATTTCATGGAAATAGTGTGGAGACTGCCGGGGGTCACCTCGATGTTTTCCTCGGCGATACCCCGCAGGCGGCGATCATCGCTGGAAAATTTATAGTAGGCTTTGGCCGTAATATCCCAGGAACCTGAAGCAAGCGATATCGTGCCGCCCTCGGGCCCAAAGTAGGCTGG
>BNVF01000060.1 GCA_025997895.1 Spirochaetia bacterium | reverse complement strand
GCATTATTCTGACCTTTACGGCGACCACATTGTTATCGCAGAGAACAGTCATATCAACCACGAAATCATTCCAAGGGGTTGTACTGTAATTGTTGGGAAAGCCATCGTCAAAATTAACACGGGGAGCGGTAGTGGCCACCGCTTTTATCTGGAAATACTGGTTCGGATGAACCTCGGGCGACAGCACTATTTCATTTTTAGGGGAATAATCTTCATTTACTAACGGATCGTTCAGGCCGGCCTGGTTATCAACACGGTTAGGATATGTGTTGATGTTCCCGTTGAGATCCATTGTTTGAATCTTAAAACGGTACTCGCCGGACTGAAGCAGCGGAGCGGTAGTCGTGTTATCCGGCAGCTTCCACCCTCCTGCCCCGTCTGAATCCAATTCTACCAGAGGCCAGGTAAACGCAAACCCCGACGAGCTGGCATTTTTGGGGACTACTACTTTCCGCCATACACCCCATTTCTGGTCGCCAATTGTACCATCCCACGGGACCGGCACATAGTCAGTGTCGCCGAGCCATTCTTTGGGCCATATCATGATCCGGGGATATTCTGCATTCATACCCAAAGCATCACTGGCCATACCCATAAGGCCGTTAACCAGATAAATACTATTCTCGCTTTTGGCAAGTTCAACATTCAAATCGTCCTGATCAAAACCCAGGCCCTGACCTGCTTCGCTCCCCAGGCCCGACCCTTGAACCGGCGGCATGGTCATTCGTATCTGCGGCGGCAGGTTCTTTATGGTAAAGGAAAGAGGACCATTTTCGGTTATGTTGCCCGCATTGTCGGTAACACGGAATTTGAACTTTCTTTCACCGTCGCCGTATTGCGTTGTATCAAGCTTCCAGGCAAAGTCGCCATTGGAATTGATACTGTCCACCGGGAGCCAACCGACGACTGTAGTTCCTCCCGTAATTTCGGTAACTTCAACTGCGATTACTTCAATATCGTCCCACACATTGCCGGAAAAAGCTGTTTCCCCGCTGATGAACGATCCTGATACCGGTGATATGGAATTTGTAAATCTTGGATCTTTGATATCCACTTTCGAGCCTAAACCAGCCTTGAAGGGCTGCTCGCAGGAGAGTAGGACCAGCGTAATAATTATAAATGAAAACAGATGTTTTTTCAGACTAACCATAAAAATCTCCTTGATCTTACAATCATAATCGGAATTTATCTATTTGTAAAGTAGATTTTTATGAGGTAATTTCATGTGAAGATATCTGGCGCCATGTGGTCTGTGGTTTCTCTTTTCTTCGATTTTTCCCCGCGGCGCGTACTATTTGCAATTATTTGCCATGGCAATGCTTATACTTTTTTCCGCTGCCGCAGGGGCAGGGGTCGTTGCGGCCTACTTTGGGCTGGCTGCGGATTACGGTGGCGGCTTCGGGACGGGAGGCAGCCTGCATTTGCGAAGGGCCGGAAGCGGCCTGGCCAAAGGATGAGGCGCCAAAGGAACCAATGCTGCTGTGGCTCGCCGCGGCCTGGGACGTAAGGGTGGGGCGGGGCCTGTGGGCTTCTTCGCCGCTGGCCATTTGTATGCGGATTAAATGCATCCGGGAGGCGATTTCCTGCCTGATTTCTTCGATCATGGTTTCAAAAATCTGGAAACCCTCAACCTTGTACTCGGTAAGGGGATTTTTTTGCGCGTAACTGCGCAGGTATACCGCTTCGCGCAGGGATTCCATATTTTCAAGGTGGTCCAGCCATTTACGGTCAACCGCGTGCAGGTAGCTGTCCCTGATAATGGCGTTCAGGTAGGGCAGGCCGATGATGGCTTCCTTGTCGTCAATGTCCTTTTCAAGGTCTTCAATAATGTGCTTTTCAAGCTGTTCCGGGTTTTTTATTTCCGCGCTGTTTTGTTCAAGAGTCAGGTGATAGCCGAATTTAACGCGGAGCTGTTCCGCCAAATCCTTAACCGCCGCAGTGGGATCCCGTTTTTGGGCGGTCATACATTCATCGATCATATCGCCGGTCATGGCGGCGGTCGCTTCGTTTACCCGTTTCTTTAAATCCTGATCCAGCAGTATCGCATCACGCTGATCATAGATAAATTTGCGCTGCTGGTTGAGCACGTCGTCATATTCCAGCAGGTGTTTGCGAATCTCAAAGTTCCGCTCCTCAACCTTTTTCTGGGCGTTTTCTATGCTCCGGTTAAGCAGGGGATGAAAAATGGGTTCGCCCCCTTCCATGCCTATTCTGGACATGATGTTCTTCATTTTCTCGCCGCCGAAAAGGCGCATCAGTTCATCGTCCATGGAAATAAAAAACTTGGATTTGCCCGGATCGCCCTGCCGGCCTGAACGGCCCCGGAGCTGGTTGTCAATACGGCGGCTTTCATGCCGTTCGGTGCCGATTACATAGAGTCCGCCTGCAGCTTTAACTTCTTCGTAGTCTTTTTTCCATTTTTCGTATTCTTCCCGGTAAATCACGGCGTATTGTTCGGGAGTTGCCCCGGTGCCGGCGCGTTTGCGGGCACGGTGTTCGGGGCTGCCCCCCAGTTTGATGTCTGTGCCGCGGCCGGCCATATTGGTGGCAATGGTAACCGCGCCTTTGGAGCCTGCCTCGGCAATGATCATCGCCTCACGGGCGTGGTTTTTGGCATTGAGCACCTCGTGGCGTATGCCCCGGCGGGTGAGCAGCGCCGCGACCCGCTCGGACTTTTCGATGGAGACTGTCCCTACCAGCATGGGCTGTCCCTTTTTGTGGGCTTCGGCAATTTCATCGGCAAGGGCCTTGTACTTGTCGGCCTCGTTCAGGTAGACCACGTCGTCTTCGTCCTGGCGGGCTACCGGCAGGTTGGTGGGAATGACCACCACGTCCAGGCTGTAAATTTTATTGAACTCCACCGCTTCGGTATCGGCGGTGCCGGTCATGCCGGAAATTTTTTCGTACAGTCGAAAATAATTCTGAAAGGTAATAGTCGCCAAAGTGCGGTTGCGCTGGGCAATTTTGATCCGTTCCTTGGCTTCAATGGCCTGATGCAGGCCGTCAGAATAGCGCCTGCCGTGCAGAATACGGCCGGTAAACTCATCGACAATCTGCACCAGCCCGTCCTGCACTACATAGTCAACATCAATATGAAAAAGTTTGTGGGCCTTGAGCGCCTGGGTAAAGTAGTGGAGGTACTCAAAATTTTCCTCATCCACAATCGCGCCTTTAATAAGATTGCGCTTGTTAAGGATGTCTTCGATAGTGGCGAGCCCCTGATTGGTAAAGGAAACATTTTTATTTTTTTCGTTGATTTTATAATCGCCGATTACTTCTTCGCCCTGGGTCTCGTCAGGATAATCACCGTTTTCTTTTTTCTGTACCTCTTGCAGGCTGCCCAACAGTTTATCAACTTCGGCGTATTTAAAGGTGTCGTCCTCGGCGGCGCCGGAAATGATGAGGGGAGTACGGGCCTCGTCAATCAGGATGGAGTCAATTTCGTCAACAATGCAGAAATGGTGCCCCCGCTGGACCCGGCTTTCCAGGCGTGAGTGCATATTGTCCCGGAGGTAGTCAAAACCGAATTCGTTATTGGTGCCGTAGGTAATGTCGCAGGCGTAATTTTCCTTGCGCCGGGCATTGTCCATGTCGGAGAGTATGGTGCCCACAGTAAGCCCCAGATAGCTGAAAATGGGGCGCATCCATTCGGCGTCCCGGCTTGCCAGGTAATCGTTCACGGTAACCACATGGATACCCTTGCCGGGAATGGCGTTCAGGTAGGCCGCGGATACCGACATCAGGGTCTTGCCTTCGCCGGTCTTCATCTCCACGATTTTACCCTGGTGCAGCACTACGGAACCCAGCACCTGCACATCGTAGGGACGCTCCCCCAGGTTGCGCCTGGCCGCTTCCCGGGCCAGTGCGAACGCCTCGGGCAAAATGCTGTCAAGGCTTTCGCCCTTTTGAAAGCGTTCCCGGAACAGCGCGGTTTGCCGGGGGAATTCCTCAGCCGGGAGTCCTGCGGCCCAGGTCTCTTTTTCGTTTACCGAGTGCAATATAGGCAGCAATGCCTTGAGATCCCGCTCATGCTGGGAGCCGAACAGAGCTTTGACGAATTTATCAAACATGGTTTACTGTAGCGCGAAAGGGGGCAGATTTACAAGTGGATAAAATAGTATGGCATAAAAGCACGTTTTGTGATATGTTACCGTTATGGACGAGAATAAGGGTGAAATTTCTGAGGAACTCACAGCTAACGGAGAAAAATCCGGGGTTCAGGCGGAAAATGCAGATGATTCTTTCCAGGAGCCGTTTAATCCCCGGGAAATTTCAATAACAAGCAAAGTTATTTCTCTGGATGCCGTAATCAGGCGGATAAGATCGGCAACGATCCACTTAGCGCCAAATTTTCAAAGAAAAGCGGTCTGGGATGAAAAACGAAAAAGTCTGCTTATAGAATCGCTTATGCTTAATATACCGATTGCCATTTTTTATGTCGCCGATGACGGAAAAGGTAATTGGGAAGTTGTTGACGGATTGCAGCGTTTAACGGCAATACAGGAATTTGTCATTGATAAAACCCTGAAATTGACCGGTCTGGAATTCTGGAAAGATTACCAGGGGAAAACCATAGATGATTTGCCTCCCATACCATATAACCAGATAATGGAGACCCAGTTCAATTTTGTAATAATAGAGCCTGGAACACATGAGGCTGTAAAATATAATATTTTTAAAAGGATCAATACCGGCGGTATGCCGCTTTCAGGCCAGGAAATCCGCCATGCCTTATACCAGGGTAAAGGTACCGATCTGTTGGCTGAGTTGGCCCAAACAGAAAATTTTCTTCTTGCCACAGACCGCAGCGTAAAAGATTCCCGTATGGCGGCCCGCGAGCTTATTTTACGTTTTTTATCCTTTCTGATATTGGGAACAGACGGATATATCAATAATGACAACATGGAAGACTTTCTGAGGAAAGGTTTGCAGATTCTGAATCATCTTGACGATTTACAAAATAAAAAATTGATAAAGGAATATAGCGCTGATTTACTCAAAAAAGTTCGTATCAAGGACTATCAATTGATTCGGAATATTTTTGATTTGGGGATGCTGCGCAATTATGAGATATTCGGAAACAACGCTTTTCGTATTTCATTACAAAACCATTCGCCTCGTTCTCCCATAAACAAGGGGCTTTTTGAGACATGGGGTTGTTCACTCGCGGAACTTTCCGGGAATGATTATCAAAAACTAACAAAGAAAAAAGATATACTCCTGTCTGCTTATGAACAGAAAAAACGGGATGATTTTTTTTACCGGTCTGTCTCGCGTGACGCCTGGAAAAAGCCCAATGTTGATTCTCGTTTTCAGACAATTTCCGATATAATACGGAGTACTATTAATGCTTAAGAAAATTGAATTGCTCAATTATAAATCCTTTTTGCAGTCATCCCTTGATCTAAAATCCCTTACAGTCCTTACCGGACTAAACAGTTCCGGTAAGAGTTCCATAATTCAGGCAATAAATATGGTATTCCGGTATTACTTGAGTCAAAATCAGCATATTGCCCTGAGCGATCATGGCTCGCCGCATTTGTTAAAATCAAAGTATTCAAAAGACAATTTTTTCAAAATTGTTATCCACGCTGATCCTGATGGTAAATTTGAGCTTCTGGTTTCTGTTGATGCCGATTCGTATTCATTTGACAAGGCTGTTGTTCAGAAAACATTGCCTGAACTCCAATATATTTCCGCGTCACGGTTGGGGCCGCAAAATGTATTGTCTTTAAGCACAGAATCCTCGGCCCCGGAAATAGGTTCAAAAGGTGAATATATTATTGATTTTATCGAGCGAAATCAGAATCGTACCGTTTATGAAAACATGATAAAAGATGCAAAAGAAACAACCAGGCTTTGGGAGAACATCAACGCATGGATGCAATACATCTCACCCGGAACTGTTTTGAGTTATAAAATACAGCGAGATCAAAACGCGGCATATCCGTATTACAACGGCATTCTTCCGACTGAATCGGGATTTGGCTTGAGTTATACATTACCGATAATTACCGCTTTGCTTATGCCGAATTCAGCAAGAGGTTCTGTCCTGTTGCTGGAAAACCCCGAGGCGCATTTGCACCCCAAAGGCCAGACGGCGATAGGTGAACTTATTTCCCTTTCGGCTGCGTCCGGCAAGCAGATTATAGTGGAGACCCACAGTGATCATGTGATTGACGGAATCCGCATAGCGGCCCGGCAAAATAAAATCACATATACCAATGTTGCATTTCATTATTTCGAAAAAAACAATTCGGAATCCGAATCGACTATTGAATCCCCGGAGTTGCTGCCGGACGGCAAACTTTCATTCTGGCCCAAAGGCTTTTTTGATCAAAATATGCTGAACAAGGCCGAACTTCTGAAAAAATGAATTATGAATTTTGTCTCAACCCACTGAGTCTGCCGGCTGCTGCCAAAGATGATGCAAATACATTCCTGACGGAAATTTTCAGGGGTATTGCCGGCCTTCCCCTTGCGGAATCCGTGGTTACGCTCTACTCTGAGAAAAAACTTGATGAAACCGAAGTATCTTCCGGCTGGACATATTATGACTTTAAATCATCATTGATTAATACCAATGAAATAGATCTGGCCGGTTTTGTTTTGGAGCTTGAAGATAAATCGCCCTTCCTTGAATTTGTTACCGATGAGGAGTTTTTAAAACTGGCCGATTATGACTTGAGGCTGTTTGAAACTACCCCCTTAAACGGCTCCGAATCCGATATTATCCGGTTTGCCTGCCTTCATGAGGCTATACTAATAAGTTTTCCCACTGCGGATATTTGGAAAAAGGATTCCCTCCCTGTTGCCATAACAAATATATCAACCCGTGAGGTTGATGAAATCTCTCTATTAAATATTTTCAATACCTCTGTTGAGCACATTATTCCTCAGGATAATTGGAAAGACGGCCTGTCGGCAAATATTATTTTTGCAGAAGAATTCGATGCATGGTTTTCGAGCCTGCAGCAGAAAAATCAGATACATATGGCGAATTTGATCGGACGAGCGGATAAAATGAACTTTGCGGGAACCGATAAACAAACAAAACTGATACTGGGCTCATCAATGGCAATTAGGGAATGGCGCGGCGGTTGTCCTATGGGCGGAAGTGGAAGAATACGTTTTTTTTACAAATCAACAGCAGGCAAGATTTATATTCTTTGCGGCTTTATAAAAACCAATAATGATTATGAAGCTGAAATCAGGGTAGCTGAGGGTATTTTATCTAAATTATGATGAACCAATCACCCTTCTATGCTTCGGGGCTTCGCTTTTCCTGTACCCGCTGTTCGGCCTGCTGCCGGTATGAGAGCGGGTTTGTGTTTTTGTCGGAAAAGGACCTTTCCCTGTTGGCAGGGGCCTGTAAAATGGATTATACTGGCTTTGTAAAAACCTATTGCCGCTGGGTGCGTGCCCCGGCCACACCGGGAAACCCGGACAGGGAGTGTTTGTCGTTGAAGGAGAAATCAAATTTTGATTGCATTTTCTGGAACCAGGGCTGTACAGTGTACCACGCCCGTCCGGTCCAGTGCAGGACTTTTCCCTTCTGGCAACAGGTGATCAGCTCTTCCGGCGCCTGGGAAATGGCGGGTACCGGCTGTCCGGGTATCAATTCAGGCGAATTGCATACCAGGGAAGAAATAGAAGCCTGCCTTGCGGCGGGGCGTGCTGCCGGGCCCCTTATTGACCGGCAATCAGCTTGTATAAGGGGGATATAATGCGGGTTAATTTTTGGGGAGTACGGGGCTCCCTGCCGGCGCCTCAGCTTCCCTCGCAAATAAAAAGCAAGATTTCGGCTATTCTGGAGCAAATCACCCCTGAGGATATTGCGAGTCCCGAAAACAGGGAACGTTTTCTGGCAGGGCTTCCACCCTGGCTGTTTGGTACCGTAGGCGGCAACAGCCCCTGCGTCAGTGTTACCCTTGAGGATACCAGGGAATTCATCATTTTTGATTGCGGCTCAGGGATGCGGGAAATGGGTATTGCCATGAGTCAGGAAAAACCCAAGCCAAGCCGCTATCATATCTTTTTTTCCCATTTCCACTGGGATCATTTACAGGGACTGCCCTTTTTTAACCCCGCCTATGACCCCTCGGTAAAGCTGGATTTTTATTCGCCCATGCAGAATTTGGAAAAAGTCCTGGCCGGGCAGATGGTGGCCCCCTATTTTCCGGTACATTTGGAAAATATGGGCTCCCAGAAGCATTTTTACCTCATGGAAGAGCCGGTACACGTTGGTAATGTGAGCATTCAGTACAAAAAAATGAACCATCCCGGCGATTCTTACTCGTATATGGTATGCGAAAACGGAAAACGCTTTATTTACGCCACCGATACCGAGCTTACGGCCCCGGATTTTATGAAAACCGAAGAAAACACCGCTTTTTTTGAGGGCGCGGATATGATTGTCATTGACTGCCAGTACACACTGGGCGAGGCTATCGACAAATACAACTGGGGGCATAGCGCATTCAGCCTGGCGGTGGACTTTGCTGCCAACTGGGGCATCAAGCACATGGTGATGTTTCACCACGATCCCACTTACAATGACCGTAAGCTCTATAATATTCTGCAATCGGCGCGCTGGTATATCGAACGCATGAATATCAAGGGGATTGAGTTGACCCTTGCCACCGAGGGTCTGGAAATCAGCCTTTAAATACCGAAGGTATTTGATTGACCAAAGGTATGCAGAAAACAATGACAAGAATATTCCGGCGAATTATCAGCTTTATTACCCTGCTCATCGGATTGACGCTGTTTGCGGGCATTGTGCTTATTGGCGTATGCATGTACTTTAATGCGCCGCCTGCCGTTCCGGTTCAGGCGCCTGCGCTGGGCCTTGCAGGAAGCGAGCCCAGGCCCGGAGAAGACGGCATACGCCCCGGCAATGGAAACGAAGTTTTTATCGAAGTGCGAAAAGGGGAGAGTGCCCAATCTGTGGGGCGGCGGCTTGAACACGCCGGGCTTATTCGCAGCAGGCATTTCTGGTATTTTCTCTGCCGCTTTGACCGGGAATTTATCAAGAGCGGTACCTATTTGCTGGAAACCCCGGCGAGCCAGATGGCTATTCACCGCGTGCTGGTCTCGGGCAAACAGCTTTTGCAGCGGGTTACCATTCCAGAAGGGGTAACCCTCAAAAAAACCGCGAAAATTCTGGAAGATGCTGGTATCTGCACCGCTGATGAATTTCTGACCGCCGCCGCAAGCCCGGAATTTATCAGCCGCTACGGCGTTCCCAATGCCACCCTGGAGGGTTATCTCTTCCCTGACACCTACCTTTTCCCGGCGGATTACCCTGCCGCCCAGGCAGTGCGGGCTATGGCAGATACTTTTTTTGAAAAGCTCAAGGCAATCGACAGCGCTGCCCTTGGCATGAGCCCCGGGGAACTTAACCGCCGGGTGATCATCGCCTCTATTGTGGAACGTGAGTACCGGGTGGACGAGGAAGCGCCCCTCATGGCCGGGGTTTTTTACAACCGTCTCACAATCGGCATGGCCCTGCAATCCTGCGCCACTGTGGAGTACATAATCACCGAAATCCAGGGCAGGCCCCACCCGGAAGTGCTCTACACCAGAGACACCGAAATCCGGGACCCCTACAACACCTACATCATGCCCGGCCTGCCACCGGGACCCATTTCCGCACCGGGAGCAGTTGCCCTGAATGCCGCTTTTTACCCCGCCCCAAGCGATTATCTCTATTTCCGCCTTACCGACGCTGCCGCAGGCAGGCACTACTTTTCCCGAACCCTGGACGATCATATCCGCGCAGGGCAGCTCTACGTGAAGGGCCGGTAACAATGGCGGAATTAGGAATATGAGTCTCATCGCCAAAACTACCATACAGGAAGTGAACGACCGGCTGGACGCCATTGCTGTGGTGGAGGATTATGTGCGGCTGGAGAAAAAAGGCGGCCGCTATTGGGGACTCTGTCCCTTTCACCATGAAAAAACTCCCTCGTTTACCGTTGACCCGGAGAAAAAGATGTACCACTGCTTTGGTTGCGGCAAGGGCGGGGGCGTCATCGGCTTTATGATGGAAATGGACAAGATGAATTACCCCGAGGCGATTAAAACTCTGGCGCACAAGCTGGGAATAGAGATTGCCTACGAAGACGGCGGGGGAGGGGAGCCTGACCGGGACTGGGAGACGGAAAAATCCCGCAAAGAGGAACTTTTTGAGCTGTACCGCAGAACAGCCGGAACTTTTCATCATTTTTTACTTGAAAAACCGGAAGGGAAGGCCGCATTTGAGTATATTGTATCCAGAGGTATAAGCAAAGAAATGATTGAGCGTTTTCGGCTGGGCTACGCTCCGGCCGACCGAAAATGGCTGTACGGTTTTTTACAGAAAAAGGGCTATTCGGCGGAATTTCTGGACACATCCGGGCTTTTTTCCGCCAATTACCGGGGCATGGCTTTCTTTTCCAACCGGCTCATGTTCCCCATAGCGGACCGGCAGGGTAAAACCGTGGCTTTTGGGGGCAGGGCTATGCCCTCGGACCAGAGGTCCGGGACGCTGCAAAGTGACGGTAAAGAGCCTTCGTCTGCTTCACAGCCGCCAAAATACATCAATTCCCCGGAACTGGAGACCTACAAAAAGGGCCAGACCCTCTTTGCTATTGATCTTGCCCTGCCGGCCATCAGGCAGACCAAAACCGTGTACATCGCCGAGGGCTATATGGACGTCATTGCCCTGCACCAGGCAGGTATAGATAACGCCGTGGCGCCCCTGGGCACGGCCTTTACCGATGATCAGGCAATCCTGCTGCGGCGCTGGGCCGAAAAAGCCGTTTTGGTTTTTGATTCCGATGCCGCCGGGCAGGCCGCCGCCCTTAAGGGCATAGTCACCTGCCGCAAAAACGGCCTTTCCTGCGCCCTTGTGGTGCCGTCGGCGCAGAGCGCCGGGGCGCAGAGCGCCGGGGCGCAGAGCGCTGAGGAACCGCTTGAGCTCAAAGATACGTCGGACCTAAAGGATCCATCGGACCTAAAGGATCCGGCGGACCTAAAGGATCCGGCGGATATTTTGAAAAAATGTGGTCCGGAAATATTGAATAAAAGTATGAAATGTTGTATAAATGACTTTGAATACTTAATTTCCCGCGGCAGATCCCAGTATGATGTGTCCGCCCCGGAAGGTAAAACCCGGGCTTTGGCCTTGTTGTTTCCCTATCTGGAAGCGCTGGATTCTGAAATTGAGCGGGATGACTGTATTGCCGCCGCCGCCGACGCTTTTGGGGTGGACCGGGATGCGGTACAGAAGGATTATAGCCGGCGGCGAGCCGGAGGTAAATCTTTCCGAGAGGAGGTTCCCAGACAAGCCGCAGGCTTGGCACAGGCCGAAGGTCTGAAGCAACCGATACGCATGAATGACGAGCTTTTTCTGCTTACCGCTGTATCGGTTAATGCGAATTTGTACCCTGAATTTCGCGCATCCCTGGAGATAAAGGAGATAGAAGATCCTGCCGCCAAAGAGCTCTTCGTTGCATTGGAAGAGTGTTTTGTCCATGAGGAAAGCGGCATTGATGATCTGCTGTCCCGTATCAGTTCAGGGCCCTTGCGGAATTTCATTATTGAACGGGGTTCATCCCCGGAATTCAGGGGTGATCCCAAACGCTTGATGGAGGACGGGATAAAGCGAATCAAAGAGAAACGACTCAGGCGCAGACTTACCGAAATCGGTATGGAATTGCGGAGAAGCGAGCGAGATTCCGAAGGCGCCGGTCTTGAGGATCTTCTCGCCGAGAAAATGAATATTGACGCTGAATTACGCAAACTGGAAGGAAGATAAGCTATGTCAGATATACGCACGCCCAAGAAAAAAGTACGGCAGGAAAAATCACGGACTGGAGCGGTAAAAACGGGCGCTGAAAAAGCGCACGGGAAAAAAGTGCGGGACCCTGCCGCGAAGAAGCAGGAACAGGACGCGCAGGCCGCAGTGGAAGCAGACGAAGCTCCCGCTCTTGCGGACAATGCCGCAGGCAACAATGCCGCAGGCGCTAACACCGCAGATGCTAACGCCGAAGTTGATGCCGCGTCTCTGGACCCGGCGGTAATAAAGTTAATTGAATACGCAAAGGAAAAAAAGTCCCTCTCCTACGAGGAACTTTCAGATTATCTCCCTGAGCACATAACCAACTCGGACAAAATTGAGCAGGTGCTTGCCCTGCTTGAGGCCAACAATGTGCAGTTGGTAGAGGAAGAAAGCTCCGGCGAGGACGAGAGTGAAAGCCGCAAGGAAGCGGATTCCGCAAAAAAGCGCACAGTCACCAATGAAAAGGAATCATCCCTGGTTGATGACCCCATCAGGCTCTATCTGCGGGAAATCGGCAGGGAGCATCTCCTCTCGGCGGAGCAGGAAGTAGAGCTTTCCAAACAGATGGAAGAAGGCGAAAACATCATCAAGGGAGTGATAAAAAAATCGGGCATGATCATCCCCGAATTTTATCACATCGCCCAGAAGGCATTTTCCAAACGTGATTTACGTGAACTCAACCTCTCCAAAAAAGAAATGACCGAGCACATGACCGAGCGCCGCCGCCTGAATTCGTTTTACAAGGATACCCTGCGGACTATACTGGGGGATCTTAAAAATTACATCGAAGTCAAAAAGCGGCTCATCTCCCGTGGCGGCGATTTCATCGAAGACAAGGAAATTGTCTCGCTGCGCAAACGGATCATGAAGGTCGTAAAAAACGCGGAAATTCACCCCGATGAGATCACCAGTTTTTCCGAAAAGTTTATTCTGGCGTCAAAGAAAATCAAGAAGTACAAAAAAGAGCAGGAACGCCTTGAAAAACACCTGCGGGTAAGCTCCCTCAAAGAACTGCGTACTTTGGGACGTTTGCTCACTATCAAGAGCGACCGTGAGCGGCTGGAGACGGATCTGGGCCTTTCCTCTGATGAGATAAAAGAAAAAATCCGCCTCATTCAGGTAACCGACAAAAAACTCCGCTCTATGGAAGCGGAGTTCGAGGAATCCATCGAAAGCATCAACCTTATGGCCAAAGAAATAAACCACGGCCGGGTGATGTTGAAAAACGCCAAAGACCGGCTCATCAAAGCCAATCTGCGGCTGGTGGTGTCTATCGCCAAAAAGTACACCAACCGGGGGCTCCATTTCTTCGATCTGGTACAGGAGGGAAACATCGGCCTTATCAAGGCAGTGGAAAAATTCGAGTACCAGAAGGGATTCAAATTTTCAACCTACGCCACCTGGTGGATCAGGCAGGCCATTACCCGCTCCATTTCCGACCAGGCCCGGACTATCCGGGTGCCGGTGCACATGATCGAGCAGATCAACAAAGTGGTCCGTGAATCCCGTCAGCTTATGCAGGTGCTGGGCCGGGAGCCCACTGACGAGGAAATCGCCGAGAAACTGGGCTGGACCGCCCAGCGGGTCAAAAGTGTCAAAAACGTGGCACGGGAGCCCATCAGCCTTGAAACCCCCATTGGCGAGGAAGAGGATTCCCTGCTGGGGGACTTCATCGAAGACAAGGACGTGGAAAACCCCGCCAGCCAGACCGCCTTTACCCTGCTGCAGGAGCAGCTTGCGGGCGTGCTTTCCACCCTGCCGTCCCGTGAGCAGGAAGTGCTCAAAATGCGCTTCGGCCTGGACGACGGCTATTCCCTTACCCTGGAAGAAGTGGGACTATATTTCAACGTAACCCGTGAGCGGATCAGGCAGATAGAAGCAAAGGCCCTGCGCCGCCTGCGGCATCCCAAACGGAGCCGCAAACTCAAAGATTATTTGGACCATTGAAAGGAGCGAACATGGTAACTGAAAACGATTTAGACAAACTGCGAACTTTGCAGGATATTCTTTCACAAAAGATACGCCTGGAACACGACATCCAGGAAATCCCCAAACTACTGGGTACCCAGGAAGAAATGCTGAACCGGCTAAAAAAAACCTTTATCGAAAAGAACCAGGAATACGAAAAGGTAAAATCCGCCGAATCCGAATTCAGGAATATGCTGCTGGAAGCGGAATCCATGCGGGAAAAATCCGAAAAGAACATGGATGTGATCAGCACTCAGCGCGAATACGAAGCCCTGGACAAAGAAATCCGGGACGCTTCCGAAAAAGAGCAGCAATACCGCAAAGATCTGCAGCAAAAAGAACGGCTCCTTTCCGAACTGGACGAGCAGATTAAACAGCACACCGGCCTTATTGAGCAGCAGGAAAAAGAACTCAGCGAGCGCCGTTCCGGCATTGAAACCGAAATCACGGCAAAGAAAAAGCAGGTTGATGATCTTGTCAAAGATGAAAACAAATTAACCAAAGACCTGGATTCCGAAGTGGTCTTCAAATTCGAGCGCATCATCAGAAATAAAATGGGCCTTGGCATTGTGGCCATCAAAGGCAATGTTTGTATGGGCTGCCACATGATACTGCCCGCCCAGTTCGCCAACAACGTCCGCCTGGGCGAGGAATTTGTTTTCTGTCCCTATTGCTCCCGTATCCTCTTTTATGAAGAATCCGAGAGCGAGGAAGAATTCTTTGACACCGAAGACGCCGGCGCCCTTTCGGATCTTGACGACATAGAAGAGGAAGAACTTGACGAAGATGAGGAAGAAGAGGAGATTATAAATATCGATAACGAGGAATGAGGGAAAAGTATGAATATGTCCCCCCCCCCCCCCCTCATAATGTCCGGCCGGGAAGACCCGGAAATTGGGGTGTTTTGGTTTTGTTCCGCGCCCTGTGGTACCGGGCTCAGACTATGAACATCAGAAAGCGCCTTATCGGAGCGGTGGCGCCGCTGTTGTTGCTGGTTTCCCTTGCGGGCTGTTCGGACTTGTTTAACCCGGACAAGGAAGATGCGCTTTTACAAAAAATTGATGAACAGGTGCGCTGGGACAATGCGGCGCGGCTGACGGTACGGGTAGCGACCGGCCCTAACTGGTGGTCAAGCCCGCAGCTTGGCACCGGTAATGCCGGGGATACGCGTCTGGGGTTTCCCTTTAAGGTGGAAGCCACCCAATCGCCCCAGTTTGGTTTTGCCGGCTGGAAGGCGTTTTGGAATGAAGATTGGAATGCCCACGTCAACGACCCCGGCGATTCGCTGCTTGCCCTTGAAATAACCGACCCGGCTATAGTAACCATAAGCGGCAAAGAAACCGCTACGGTAACAATAAATACCACCGATGGTATAACCCTGGTACCCTGGAGCGAGGAACGGCCCAGCATCGCGTCGGCAAAACCGCCGCAGATTAATTCCGGCGTTTCCTGGCCAATTGGTACTCCCATAGAAATTATCTTCCGCTCAAAACTCGACCCTGCCACCGTGCAATTTGGGCCGGGTTTTATCGAGATAAAAGGTGAATTCAGTCCCACTAATACCGCCGAGCCCAATTACGGTGAGCCATACGAAGATGATGCCACTGCCGCACTGGAAGCCGGCGACATGACCGGCACAAAAGAAGGGACAAGCCGGTTTTTTTACAGCCCCGTGTACGATGCCACTTATAATAAAATCACCATATACCCCGGCGACGGCGGAACAGATTCAAAGGACGGCAAAACCACCACGGCCCAGCCGATGAACGTATCCATAACGGTAACTATCGGCACAAGGGTTTTAAGCGAAAACGGCAACGGTATGTTGAACCCCGCCGTAATACCGTACCGCATTGGCGACACGGTGATAATCAAACAGTATTATGCCCAGAACGTGTGGGGTATACACGATGATTCGGGCAGCACAATTGAAGCGGACTTTTTCTACAACGCCAACGACTCCAAAGATCGGGAGCGGCGGCTTACTCAGGATGGAGCCGACTTTAAGGTGAATCTGTATTTCCGCACCCATGTAACCGATGGCGGGATTACTTCTGCCCCTGCCGAAGTGCGTGTAACTGAACTGCACTATATGGATCTTGAAGGCAACCCTACCTATAACGATTGGCCAACAACCGGCGCCGTATTGGACAGAAGCAGTGTTGTTTATTCCGGAGCTTCTTTGGTAAACATTGCGGGAGCTGCTACCAGTGCGGAGCAGGCATATAAGAATAGCAACATTACCGGCGATGTGAACCGTGTTGACTGGATCAAAGTGCAGCACACCATGAAACAAACGGGGAGCGGCATCTACCGGCTGGCGGTAATGCCCTACCATACCGGAAACTCGATTAACCCCCAGGCGCCGTCGGGCGCGGCGTATATCAACGTGGTTATTGACCGGGCGGCTCCCGGCGGTACGCCGATTCTGAGTTTTGCCCCAACGGGCAGCAGCAATGGTTATGCTTCAGCAAACACGGTCACCAATCCGCCGCTCTACGTCTACGGTAAAAAAAACACCAACCTTTCGTTTACCGCAGACCTTTCCAATATAAAAGATAATGCAGGCGACGGCATTGAAGCCTTTGGCCGCACCTCCGCCGACCGCCCCTATACCATGGATAGTCCGGCGGATGTGCGCTGGCAGTGGCAGATAACAGGCGGCGACGGTACAACGTATCCCACGGACACAGACATCAATACGGCAATTCCCGCAGGCGACGCCGCATGGCGCGAAATGAACAGCAACGAAACTTTAGCGATAGTCGTTAACGATCTCAAAAGCAAAATAGGCTCAAGCACTACCAACGGGATGCTCCGCCTGCGCTACAAAGACCGCAAGGGCAATGTTAGCGGCTGGAATGATGCGGCGAGGATTAAATACTACGAAGATAATCTTGCGGACATCAGCGGCTACACCGCCGCAGTGAACAGCGAGGGAACTGCCATCACTGTAAGCTGGCAAAACCCCGGCGATTCGGACTTTACCGGTGCGGCGCTGACGTACTCGGTAAACTACGGCCTGCCGCAAAATGTGAGTGTAACGAACGCCGGGGTAAAAGGCAGCGCGGTAACTGCGACATTCAGCGTACCGGCTATCTATAAAGACGGCGTACAAAACGGCAGCCCGGTAAGCGGCATAAACCGCTACGACTGCACCCTAACGGTTAGAAGCGAAGCTGATGTATATATCCATAGCTTCTCCGTTTGGAACATACCGGACATGAGCGTGAGCAATGCAAACCCGGCGATAGAAGTAAACAGCGCCACAGGCGACACCAGCGAAACCGATGGGACCATCAGCCTTGCGAACATAGCCCTGGGTAACCCAAACAAAAACTATGTGCTTACCGCCGACATCACCGCCGGAAGCTGGATGCCCGTCGGTACGGGCAGCGGGGCAAACGCCTTTCAGGGCAAGTTCTACGGCAACGGGCATACGGTTACCATTACCGGCTTTGGCTCCCCCTCGCATAGCTACCAGGGCTTGTTCGGCGTGGTGCAGGGGGCGGAAATCCGGGACCTGACCGTGACCTATGGGGCCGTAACAGTAACCAACGGAACCACCACCAGTATGGGCGGCATTGCAGGGCAGGCAACCGGAACCACGAAGATACTCAACTGCATTGTAAAGGGTGAGATGGTGAAGGACGCAACCGGTAAGCCAATCCCGATCCTGACTCTGACCAGCAGCAGCACGAGCGACATCTTTATGGGCGGCATGGTCGGGTATATGGAAGGCGGCGTGCGGATCAGTAACTGCCGGGCGGCCCTGAATATGAGTCTTACCAGTACCAGTGAAACATATTGGGAAGAGGAGGGCGTCTTTGTGGGCGGAGTGGCGGGCAGTATCACCGGCGGCGGCGCAGCAGAGCAGGAGATCATCGCCGATGTAACGGTACTGGGTAGCGTTACCCTTGTAAAGAAAGAAAAAGGCACTGCATGGGCCGGCGGCGTGGCCGGTCGCAGTACGGCGGTGGGCAGATTTGCGCGTGTGGTCTATGATTATGGAACCGTTACGGCGCAGCGAAACTTCCCGGCGAACAATAACTATCTCTATGTCGGGGGCATCTTCGGTCAGACCGGGGGCATCCGATACCAGACCGGGGCCACGGGCCTGAAAGACTGCGAATGGGGGCGGAACGCGGCGCTCGAAGTTCCCACGACCAACAGTGCGGCGGAATATGAATATCTCTATGCCGGCGGCCTTGTGGGCATCGCCGGTGGTATTGAAGCTCCTGACCTCAGCGGCATCGGCATTACGATGGAAGACTCCGTTGCGCGGGGGGACATAAGCATTGGAGCAGGGGGTTCTACCGCTGTCGGCGGGCTTGCGGGCCGTGTGCAGGGCTTAAGCGAAGCCTCTCGCGTGGTATTTACCCGCTGCGTCTACGAAAGCGGGTCGATTACGGTAATTTCCTCTGTCGGGCTGGCTCTGGGCGGGTGCATTGGGTCTGTGTCCAGCTATATGAGGGCCACAAACAGCTACTCCCGCGCGGCCCTGCTTGAGGTAAAAGAGAGTACAAGACTGCATTTCGGCGGTTTTGGCGGCATCCTCAATGACAGTGTGGTGACTGACTGCGGCAGCTCCAGCCCCCTCTTTATCGGCGGGAGCAGTCTCAACGACGAAGTAAACATAGGCGGCTTTGTGGGCTACATACAGAGGAACTCTAACGGGTCTCCTGCGAAACTGGAACGATGCTGGGCAACGGGCAACATTACCGCAAAAGGAAGAAGCATAATCGCGGGCGGCCTCGTGGGATTTTCAGATAACGGCCAAACCGACAGTATCAACCGCATCGTACAGTGTTACGCCTCAGGCGGAGTGCAGGTTGAGGTCAGCGGCAATGGCAACCTCTACGCAGGGGGCCTTGTGGGATACGCGAAGAATACCGAACTGTCAGAATCCTGGGCTGCAGGCGCGGTGAGTGCCCGCAGTACCGGCAGCAACGTAGGCAGCACCTATGCGGGCGGCCTGGTGGGTACTATGAGCGATGGTACGTCTACGTCGTCTTCCATTGCCAACTGCTACGCCCTGGGTAATGTGCTGGCGGACGATGCCGGTGGCTCCATCTTAGGCTATTATGTAGCAGCCGGGGGCATCGTCGGTTATGCGAATATGGTAAGCGCCACGGTGCAAGATGATGCAACAGCGGACGGCAAAATCAAACTCAGCTTTGCCAAAGGTACGGTGAGCGCCCGCTCAAACGGCACAGTCTGGGTACACGCCGGGGGTATCGCCGGGCGGCTGTCCAACGGCACGGTGGAATTCTGCGCCGCCCTGTGTCCCAGCGTTACGATGCAAGCAGGCAGCACAACAAAAGATCTGGGCCGCATCTACGGCACAGCGGGCTCGGCGAACACCGGCAATTATGCGGTGGACACTATGCGCCTTGAAAACGGCGGCTACGATGCAATCTTCTTCACCTACTGGGATGGTATCAACCCCACAGCGCCTCCGGCCAACTATTGGCGGTATCCCGCCGACGCCGATGCGGTCGTTACCGGTAAAGACGGTGCCAGCGTCTCTGCCAGCGCCTTCACCAGCCAAAGCATCTGGACCAGCTCGACCTATCTCGACTTCAACAAAGTCGAAAACTTAGACAAAGATAACAACAGCAAGTGGGACTTCAGCTCCCTCGTCGGCCGGGGCTATCCTCTGCTGGCGGGGACTGGGGGACAATAAAGAAAAAGATTTTTTAACCGCGAAGGCGCCGAAGGCGACAAAGGAAATGAAGAAGAGAAGAAAGTCCACGTCTAACCCTCTTCCCCTTTGCGCGCCTTCGGCGCCTTTGCGGTTAAATTCTTCCTGTATTTTTGCTTAAGTCCTGTTATGTGCAATTAGTTTTGAAATTTGTTGAAAATATGTATGAAAAATCATATATAAAAGGCACTTGACAAAAAATAATTTACAATATAAGGGCGAAGTTGGGCGTACTTTATGATTCATGTATTTTTAATTTTGTTTCTTTGGCTATTAATTCAAAATCCTGATCTTTATGCAATACTTGAATATTATTTCGAATAGCATATGAAGCTATTAAGCAATCATTCTGTTTTCGAATTGTTATACCTTTCTTTCTTAACATTCTATAGGCAACCTCTAAAAACTCTTGCAAAAAACAAATAAATACAATATATAATAACTATGAAACAACAACGAGGATTTTTTGACGAGAATGACCGGCTCCAGAAACTCAGCAACCTTGGGGATTCGCTGGAGAAACTCAATAATCATATAGACTGGGAAGATTTTCGGGGGATACTGAACCGGAAACTGAAAAAAGAAGCGGCGGGACCCGGGGGTAGACCGCCGTTTGATTATGTTATGA
>BNVF01000059.1 GCA_025997895.1 Spirochaetia bacterium | reverse complement strand
TTCGGTTCTTTATTTTCTTCGGTATACATTTTTGTACTTCTTCCCCGGTGTACGCGCTGTCGGCATATATCACCTTGTCTTTCTTTCGGTCAATCAATGCTGCTAACTCCTGGCTATCATGCACTTCCGCGCTCGTCGTCTCGAATTTCGTTATTATTTTTGACTTCTTATCCGCTTTTATATGGTCTTTGTACCCGTAATGTTTTTCTTTGTTTTTTATCGCCCACCGCGCATCCACGTCCTTTTGCGCTTTTTTGTGCTCGTTTTTGGACTTTTCCCATTCCGCAGGTGTTTTCCCTTCTTTTATCGTTTTGTTTTCTTCCTTCGTATTCCGCTGTCGCGGTACTTCCACGAACGTCGCGTCTATAATGCTTCCGCTATGAGTTATTATTCCTTTTTCCTCAAGCCGCCGCACAAAACGATAAAATACCGTGTCGATTATGTTCGCGTTGGTCAGTTCTTCGCGGAAATGCCATATTGTCTTCGCGTCTGGTACCGTGTCGCATAATGACAACCCCAGAAACCGCTGGAAACTCAGCCGGTCGTTGATTTGATATTCCGTCTGGTCGTCGCTGATATTGTATATCCGCTGCAATATCAGTATCTTTAGCATCATAACATAATCAAACGGCGGTCTACCCCCGGGTCCCGCCGCTTCTTTTTTCAGTTTCCGGTTCAGTATCCCCCGAAAATCTTCCCAGTCTATATGATTATTGAGTTTCTCCAGCGAATCCCCAAGATTGCTGAGTTTCTGGAGCCGGTCATTCTCGTCAAAAAATCCTCGTTGTTGTTTCATAGTTATTATATATTGTATTTATTTGTTTTTTGCAAGAGTTTTTAGAGGTTGCCTTAATGTTTTGTTAACTGATTACCTGAACATTGCGTTGTCGTCCCATTCCGAAACTTTCCAAAAGCGCATTCCTGTCAGGTTTTCGGCTTGTATGGCTTCGTAAATGCTTTGGTGAACGATTATCATTGACGGTTTTTCTGTCAATACAAACACTTTCCGCTGTTCAAACGGAATGTCGGCAAGCAGTTTTTCGTTGAGGGAAAAATGCTGTAAATTGCGTATTTTCCCAAAACTGTTTGGTGCGCTGCCTTCATAATTATTTGTGTCAATGGCTCGCAGGCGGTTGTAAAAATGAATGGCGTAATGTCCGCTCAACGTTTCCTTTTTTAAAGTGTGTTGATTTTAGACAATGCTTCCTTTCATCGCAGCAAGAACGCGATTTATGATATTGCTGATGAATACGGTTTTAAGGTTATTTTCCTTCCGCCATTTTCACCAAATTATAATCCTATCGAAAAGTTTTGGGCTAATGTGAAACGAAGGTTGCGCTTGCAAATTGGCTGAAAATGTACCATAGTGCTTGGTATAGCGACGGCAAGGCAATCAGAATTTGTCGATTGACGCAACCTTTTGGGAGGAGCACTTATGGAAAAACATCTGACCTATGAAGATGGAACCTCAAAAAAATTCTGGCACGTGCAAACCGACGGCAGCCGGGTAACAGTGACCTTTGGGCGCATCGGAACCGCCGGGCAGTCTCAAACCAAGACATATCCTACCCCGGCGGACGCGGAAAAAGAGGCGGCAAAGCAGGCCGCCTCCAAGATGAAAAAAGGCTACACGGAATCGGAGCCGCCCGCGGATGCTCCTGCGGCCGCAGTTGCCGCCCAAACGGCGCCTGCGCCGGTCTCCGCGAAAAAAGCCGCCCCCAAAGCCGATTCCGGCCCCGCCCCTGTTGCGGATGACGGACAAGCCAAGCCTTGGCACAGTAAGGACGACTGGGATTCGTGGTATTACGCCGGCGAAGCCGCGTATGCGCATTTGGATGTGCCGTGCGACGAGCCGAGCCATGACGGGGACGGCGACCCGGCCCCGAAAACCGCGTCGGCGTCCCAAACCGCCGCCCAATACGATGCGTCTCTTGACGATGAAATCGAGTTTGACGAGGACGACGACGAGGACGACCGCCGCGAAAAGCGCGAGCAAAAGCGCCGGGAGAAGCTCACGCCGGAGGAATTGCTGGCGGAGTGGCGGGAACGGGAGGACGCGGGCGGGCGGCACGCGTCCGACGCCGAGCGCGACGCCGCTTTGCGCCGCTGGATCGTCCGCGTCATCAAGAGCACAACCGATTTCGGCACCCGCCGCTACCGCGAAGCGGAGCCCCACATACGCGTTTTGCGCCTGCTGTGCAAGGATGAGGCTGAATATCAGGGGCAAATACAGGCGGCTTTGTCAGAGGGCATGGAGGATGTGCTGGACGAGTACGTCTCTAGAGGGGCCGACGAGCAAAAGCTGCAATGGCTGCTGGAAAACGGTGCCAAGCCCAAGGGCAAGGCGAAGCGGGCTGATGTCGCGCATTTTTTAGAGGAATACCCCAAAAACCCCGACCCCGCCCGGGTGCCGGAGATTTTCGCCGCCTACCGCGAGCGCATTTTTGCGGAGCTTGCGCCGCGATACGCCGAGGGCTTCCGCGATATGGTTCGCGCGTTTTGCGGCGGCGAAATAAAGGACGGCGAGCTGCCACAAGGCATGATCGGCTTCAACATCTCCGAGGACGGGGTTTACGCAATGGGCTTCGGAGTCGAAAACGCAAACAGCAGCTGGCATACCTTTCAATTCAACGAGGTTAAGGGCATTCCCTATAAGCTGGCAAGGCAAGAGCTTTACCGGCGGCTGCCGCCCCTGCTTTCGGCAATGGCGGATGAGGGCGGCTTCGACGGCCTGTCTGCGAAGGGCCTGCCCGTGGTGATGGTCAAGGGTTTAAGAAGCGGCGACGTCCTGTTGCGCCATGTGCTGGACAAGCAGGCGGTTGAGGCCGAGGCGGCGGTGTTCACGGCGCGCATGGAACAGATTGAGGCCGAGGAGGACGTATCGCTTACCGCGCCGCTGCTGGACGAAGCCGTTTCAACGCTGCTCAACGGCGTGTATCTCCCGCAGGACGTCGAACGCGCCCGCAAGCTGATCCGCAAGCATCTGTACAGCCTGGATGAGAGCGTCAGCGAAAAAGCCCGTAAGCTGCTTGACTATTACGACGACTATGCCCCCGCGTTGCAATACGACCGCGCCGTCTGGCTGCACGACAACGGCGACTTCGGCCCGGCCCTCAACGTCATGAACTTCGCGGCTGACAAAGGCTATGCGCCCGCCCGCGAACGGTGCGGCGCGTTTATCGCCGAAGCCAAGACGCGGCAGGAAATGCTGGCGAAATACCGCGCTCCCGGCGCGAAAAAGCAAGGCGGCGGCAAGCTTGGCAAGGACAACTTCCGGCAGGTGTTCGGCGAAGCCGACCTGTTCCTGAATACGGACAACGTGATTGCCCGGGCCTATGTCGGCGGCCAAATTTACATTCGGTTCAAAGTCGAGGGCGAGGACGCCTATTCCGAGACGCTGGACTGGCTGAACAATCTGCTGGAAAAGGATTATGCCAGTCTCAACAACGGTTATGAAATTGAGGTGCGGTTCCTCATCAAGCCCGTGTTCGTCAAACAGCTTGAAGGCTTCGCCAAAACCAGCTGTCACGCCTTTTTTGCCCGGGCCGTGCAATACCCCGCCTTGCGCGAAAAGGTAAAGCGCTACGCCGAAAACGCCCTGCACCTGTACGACTGGTACCGGGACATCGACGGCGAGGAAAACTGCGTCACCGGCACCTTCGCCGCGCTGGCGCTGGCTTTCTGCGATGAACAGTATGTACCGCTGGCCGGACACTTTGGCCTTGCCAGCGACGACGAGCACCAGTATGTGCAGCTGTTCGTCGCGGGGCCGCTGTTCAAGCAGTACGGCCCGACGCCGGAGGTGGCCGCCGCGCTGTTCGACATCCAGTGCTCCAACGGGCAGGACGGCGACATCAACCTCAATAAGGCATTGCTGACCACGCCCGCCTGTCTCACTGCGGTAATGGAACACGTTTCGATTGATACGGGATACTGGGAAAAGCACCACCTGAATTACCATGTTCCGGGCTATGTAGAGGCCATTTGGGGCGGCAACACCAAATCCAACCTGAAAAAGCTCAGGCAGTTTGCCGACGGCGCGGCGACACCCGAGGACAGAAACGCCTTCGTGGACTTCTATAATTTCTATAAAAAGTATGCCACCCTGCGGGACAAGGCCGATTACGGCGAGGATCTGGAGGGTGTCGCGGAGAAAAAAGACGTCGTTGTCCCGGTTTACAACGAGGACCCGCCGGTTTTGCTCCCGCTGAAGGAAGCGGAGAAGGCGGGCTGGATTTGGGACGCGGAGGGCTGTGACGACAATCGCGGCTTTTTTTTCTATCCTGCCCTCATCGACGACCCGGAGCTGCTGGACTTTGTGTTCGAGCAATGGGACGTTGGATGCCAGCGGGCAGGGGAGTTTGACGAAACCTTTTCCTGCGGCGAGCACATCGAGCGCTTTGGAAAGTGGATATACAACACCGAAGGGCTCGCCCACAGCTGGGGGATGCTTCTGACCGACGGAAAAAATAAGCCCTATGTGCTGTACGGCGTGTTGAACGCCGCGCAGATTTCGGCGCGCTGGTGCAAGCGCCGTTTCAAATCTGCGGAGGAAGCCGAGGCTGTGCGGCAAAGCGCGCTCATCCGCGAGGTTCCGTGCCGCGTTCCTCCCACAGCACAGGAACGGGAGCTGGAGGAGCCGCTGTCCAAGGCTATTTCTGCCATGTTCGGCGAGCATTACTGGCTGGCGGGGCAGCTGCTGAAAAAATATGCGCCCGAACACGGCCGCCCTTACGACGCGGCGCTGCTTTTGCGTGCCATGGTGGCCATACATATGGAGAACCCGAACGAAGCTGCCGCGCTGTATGACGAGTTATCCGACCGCAGGCCGGAGTTCGCCGGTTATCTGGCGGAAAAGAAAGCCGCCTTGGGGAAAGAGAAAAAGCATTGAGGGCAAAATGGAAAATTTCCAAGCGTTGGCCGAATTTGCCCGTCTGACCCGTGACAAAACCGATGAAGTCAACGGGGCGTCCGGCAAAAAAGCGGTTGAACTGCAAACAGCGCTGTCCCGATTCATCGGCGAACAGACGCGGCTGTTGATTGCTCGAGGACTTTCGGTCGCGGAAATTCAGGATGCTTTGCGGGCGGCGGCTGACGCCGTGCCCCAAACCTATGCCCCGAACGCCGCCGAACCTGAAAGCGATTCCGGCGGGGCGCTGGAGCCGCCTATCAGCGAAACGGTCTATTTCCTGCCAATGGAGGAAAGCGTGATTGCCGCCTTTGCCGCCGGGGAATTGAACAGCGCGGGTTTAATGGATTCGATTTGCGTTTCGACGGACGTTACGCCCCTGGAATTGACAGAAGGGCTGGCGCTTGTCCTCACCGATTTCGGCAGGCAGCCAAAATTTGAGGAAGCGACAGGCGGCGGCGAAATCGTGGCGGGGCCGGACGGAGAAGCGTTTATACCGGAGCGTTTGAGCGTGACGGAACCGGAAGCCGGCGAACGTCTTATTTGTGAGCCAATGGTTTTTAAGGCCGCCGATGAAGTCAGGGCGCTTGCGGCGCTGCTGATGCCGGTTGATGAAAAGACTTTCCGCAAGAGGGTAAACGTCAGGAAGCTGTTGAAGCTTGGCTGGCCTCACGGCTACGGCAAACATCCTGTGAAAGAAGAAGCGGATTATATCATTGCTGCTCTGCTGGCGGAATTTGCCATGCTGCGTACGTCTTATCTGAAAGCGGCGGCGCATGGTAAGGGCATGGCGGTTTTTGTCGGATACCAAGGCGAAGCAACGGACGGGCCGCTGTGAGGCTAATCTCTTCTTTTAATCTCCTTTTAATTTAAAATTTATAAAATATGTTTTTTACAATTCGGGATAAAAATATTTGACCCATTCGGTATAAGTATCTTGCGCCGAAAGACAGGTATCAATCAAATAGCCGCGAACACGGTCGAACTCTTTTAGTCCGCGATAATAAAACTGTTTATGAGTGTCGTAAATAATGAACGGTATAATGTTGTTTTTCAGGCACTCGCGAAACATAGCAGTCGACCGACTCTGCCATTACCGTCTTGAAAAGGGTGGATTTTCTCGAAACAATAATGATATTCAACAATGGTTTCAAACATCGTTTTAGAATATTTCGGAGATTGCGGGTCAAGCCCACAATGACAAACGGCGGAATTATACCAGTTGTTGAGCGCATTTATTTCCGATTCGACTTTTAACAATTCGGTGAAACGCTTTGAGCAGGTCGCTCGAAAAAGGCGTTTCAAGCGTATCGAGCAGAGCCACGTTTAACAAATCGGCTTCGTTGGCGTAAATGAAACTCGCTTGATATTTCACAATCTGTACAATCCCAAACAACCGTAATCGGTATAAACGGCGAGGCAATTTTGAGTAAAAGCCATATCTGCGTTTTTTACGATGTATTCGCCATTGAATGCAAGTCGTTTTTTCTGCGTTTGGGCGTCGTAAATTTCGATTTCGCTGTTATACATTTTCAGAATGGCAAATCTTGTATTTGAACGGTCAAATGCAACGCTTTTTACATCTTTATGTTCCCACACCTGCGTCAGTTTTTCGGTATCGTAGGCGGCTAACGACCATCTGCCGTATTGTTCCAAGGTGTATAAAATTTTCCCGTCAGCAGAAAAGTACATTTCTTCGGTTAGCGCATTGGTAGATTTTGAAATAATTTTTTCTTCGCCGCTTACAATATTGAGCAACACAATTTTTTCAGACTGTGCGCAAAAAGCGAGCCAATCACCGCAAACGGTTGCCGATAATTGCGACGAATGTCCGCCATACATAACAGGTTGTACTGCTTTTTCAAATATCTTTTTATCTGTTGCAAAATTAAAAACCGTCAATTTGTCTTCATCATACCAAACGGCGCGTTTGTTAAAAAAATCTAAAACTCCTGCAAAATTTTCACCCTTTTTGCTCTGTTTTTGCACGGCTGAATTTAACAAATTTAGCGAAACAATTTCATAATTCATATTCATAAAAATACGATCCTCAAAGTATCGCATAAAAAATGTCATTCCTGTGCCGTGTGATGGAAATATCTTAACTTCTTTATCTGTGCCGTTTTTTGCAATTTTGAAAATAGTTTCCGTTTCAAAATTATTGTTTACGAGAATAAAAAAAACATCGCTTTTTTCATCGGCGCAGATTGGCATGGAGCCTGTATATCCACCGTTTTTAATGTAGCGCAACATTACAGGACTGCCGGTTTTTGCATTTTCGTCAATTAAAACAAAATCGGATTTCAGTTTTGCCCAAATATCTTTTTCGGCTTTTTTAGCCAACTCATCGGCAGAAGCAAACGTTGTTTCCTTTTCTTTGCCACCGTTATTCGACGCATAGAGACATTTTCCATCCTGCCGAATTTGCCACGTCTTCCCTGTTTCCAAATTTTTAAGAAGTTTCATATTTTTCCTTTTAAAATTTATAAAATATGTTTTTGTTTAAAATTACAATTTGTAACTAATACCATTGTACCATTTATCTATGGGAACAAATACAATGCCCTGTGGGTTGACGGACATAATCAAATCGACAATGGATTGGTGATACAGCACATAAGAGATACATTTTTATCATAGCCACGTTGTTTAAATATCCCAGCAAAGCAGCTCGCCCTTTTTTTCTCGTATTGCCAAAATTTTACCCGCGACAACCAGCCAATGCTCACCGCTTTCGTCGCTGTTTTTAAACGTATTACTGGAGATTTTATTGTCCCATTGTTCTAGCGGGATTTCTATGGTCTTTCCGTCGCCCAATATGTCGAAGCGCATAAGACCGCTTTCCGAAAGACGGTAAACGCCGCCTTCGTAAAATTGCATATAGCCGGTCTTCTGATATTCAAACGGTATTGAGGAAAATGCGCCGCTGTTCATATCGTATCTGAACGCAAAATAGGTGCTTTTCCCGCCGCTCATATTAAAATCACCAATCGCACAAAGCCAATTATTGTGCCGGTGGATATATCGTGTGGAAAATGAATATCCGTCTTCGCTTATTGACGGGTCAGGCAGTTGATGTTTTTCCTTGATTTCGCCCGAAAGCAAGTCGAGTTTATAAAACCAGCCCTGCGCAGTGAAAAAATACAGCCAATCGCCTATAAGGGTGTGCAAAACGATTCTGCCATCCTCGCCTTTTTCCGGAAATCGCAAAATAGTTTTTACAAATACTCCCTCCGTAGCGGGGTCATACAGGTCGATCGTCCATTGATCGTTTTTTGAATCCGTCGCAAACGCAATAAATTTGTCGCGCCAGGCACGTATGGACGGTCTGTAATCAGGCACCTCGTGCGCAAGCTTTGCGCTGCACACGACCTTTCCGCTCTTTTTGTCGATGATAGAGAGCTTGTCCGAGTGGGTATTGCAGACCGCCACATGCGCCGCGGTCTGCACCGGCGGCGTCATAAATGCCCAGGTGCCGTTGCCGACGGAACGCGCCCAGAGCGGCTTGCCGGTTTCGCGGTCATTTGCCGACAGCTTTTGCGAGCTTTCTGTAATCGGCATATAAACAGCGTGTTCGTCATAAAGCGGAACCGCCACGCCGCCAAATGTTTCATAGTTTGCTTGCTCCCATACGACGCTGCCGTCGCCGATGTTGATGACCGTCAGCTTGTAGTCATAGCCGTCGCTGGAATGCACAATACCAACCCGCCCGTTGCCGAGATAGGTGATGTGCTCAAAATCCTTCTTGCCGATTTTCACCTGATAATTCAATGTCTGCGCCATTTCCTTATGATCCTCTTTATCCAAAGTTATTTCCCAGGCCTGTTTTCTTCTGCGCCAACTTGACGGTAGTGGATAGGACGGATGAGCTGCATTTTTGGTTCAGCCCCGTTCCGTCCCAGCTTCCGATAAGGGTCTCTGTGTCAACTTTTCCCGTCCGGGGAACGCCCCCGAACCGCCGACACCCGTCAGAAGCGGATTCTACTTTAGGCCTCCCTTCAATCGTTTTGTTTGTTTTAGTGGATAATTTTTATTTTGTCAATCCATTTTCTAGTAAATTTCTTTTTTTTATTTCCCCACCAACTTAGGCACAATTGCGCATAACGATAAAAAGTTTACGACGTTTTTGCGGTTGCGATAAAGGAATTGCGAAGCAATTCCAGCAACCGCAAAAATGTGGCGGAGAAAAAATGCACAAAGGGCGCAGCCCGACTGCGTTTTTTCGTAGCCCGAGCCGCCTACTGGCGGCGAAGCGTAAACTGTATGTTGAGGCGAAGTTATTTTTTGCCCTGCCGCGAAGCGGCTACGCTATTTACTTTAGCACATTGTATTTCAATAAAAAACCTACTACGAAGCGTCGCGCCATGGACGGCGCGACATTCACCCTATAGCCCCATTAAGTTGTTTAATGTATGTTTTTATTCAATTCATTATAAGTTATCCTTATAACAATAATTGACACAATAAACGTCAACAAATCCGATAATGGCATTGAATAAAGGACACCATTAAGTCCAAACCATAATGGGAGTATTAACGGAAATCCCGCACCAAATACGACTTCACGAAGCATAGATAAAAATGTTGAACTCCAGGGTTTTCCCATCGCCTGTAAAAATATAAAGGCCGCTTTATTTACACATGCAAAAATGACAAGGCACAAATAAATACGAAACGCTTTTAGTGCAAATTCAGTATAATATACACTTTCATTATTTGCGCCAAAAATGTTAATAAGCTGTTGGGGGAAAAATTCAATGGCGATAAAGGCAACAAGTCCAACAAGTGCTTCGCAGATTAAAAGCCGTGAAAAAAGTGATTTCACCCGTTCAATTTTGTTTGCACCAAGATTATAACCAACAACAGGTATACAGCCGGCAGCCATACCAACAACAATAGCTATAACGATTTGGAAAAACTTCATTACAATTCCAACCACCGCCATCGGAATCTGTGCATATTGTTCTTGCCCAAAAATAACATCCAATGAACCATATTTTTTTATCATATTATTTATGGAAGCCATAGCGGCAACCAACGAAATTTGTGATAATAAACTACAGATACCAAGTGGAAGAAATTTTGATATGAGATGTCCGCTTAATACAAAACTATTTTTCTGCAATTTAACAGCCTTCATATTGCAAAGATAATGAATTGCAAATAGTGCCGTTACTATTTGTCCCAGAACAGTCGCAACAGCAGCACCCATCATACCCCATTTGAAAACAAATATGAAAATAGGGTCTAAAATAATATTAAGAACCGCTCCTGCAATGGTAGTAATCATGGCAAAACGCGGGCTTCCGTCTGAACGTATAATCGGGTTCATTGCCTGACCAAACATAAAAAACGGAATACCGGCGGCAATCCATATAAAGTATTCTTTTGATAAAGCAAACGTTTCTTCGTTGACTTTCCCTCCAAACAAAGTCAGTATCGGTTCCATGAAAATAAAATAGAGCACGGTTAATATCACACTTGAAATAATTGTTAAAAGAACAGCATTTCCAATACTGTGATGCGCTTTTTCATGTTGTTTTGCTCCGAGACTAATGCTGACAAATGCACACGCACCATCACCAATCATAACGGCGATTGCAAGTGCAACAACTGTGAGAGGAAACACAACGGTGTTAGCGGCATTTCCATTTGATCCGAGGTAACTCGCATTTGCAATGAATATTTGGTCAACAATGTTATATAATGCGCCAACCAAAAGGGAAATAATACACGGTATGGAAAACTTTTTCATTAGTTTTCCAATCGGTTCAAGTGCAAGAAAGGCATTAGCATCGCCTTCCATTTTGTTAATAATAGGTTCCATAGACCTGCCTCCATAAAGATTATGTGTAGGTCTGTTGATTGCAGAATAACAAGCCATACACGTCAACTGGACTTACGTGTACACGCTATGGCTTCCACTACTCGTTGTATTATTTATATAATAATATACTCAAAATATTTTGTCAAGTGCCTTTTTTCGAAGCGGCGGCATGGATGCCGCCGACCCGAACCATTTTTGGTTTTTTATTGCTTACATATATATCTTTTTATACAATAATTAGGGCAAAAAAGAATTTCGCCTAACATACATTATGTGCAATTGACGCTAAATTTTTTTTGTAAAATGTTGAATAAAATATGGTTGACAAAATTAAAATGGTATGATAAATATCATTGGTCGAAGAATTAGGAGAAAAAATGGAAAATTCAAAAGAATTGGTGCTTGTAACTGGCGGTTCAGGGTTTATAGCTGTTAATTGTATTGTAAAATTACTTCAACAGGGTTATGCAGTCAGAACAACCTTGCGTTCATTGAGTCGGCAGAATGAAGTAAAATCAATGCTTAAAAATGGAGGAGTTACATCATTTGACAATCTTTCATTTATTGAAGCTGATCTTTCGAGCGATAAAAACTGGAATGACGCGGTTAAAAATTGTGGATATGTACTACACGTTGCATCTCCCACACCAGCCATTAAATTTTCCCACGAAAACGAAATGATTATTCCTGCAAGGGATGGCGTATTAAGAGTTTTAAAAGCTTCGAGAGATGCCGGTGTAAAGCGAGTCGTTTTAACTTCGGCTTATGGCGCGGTTGGCATGGGGCATAAAAATAGAGAGACACCATATACGGAAAAAGATTGGTCAAATCTTAATGCAAAACTTCATCCTTACCAAAAATCAAAAACAATAGCAGAAAAAACAGCCTGGGATTTTATTGAAAGCGAAGGCGGCAATCTTGAACTTTCAACAGTTAATCCGGTAGCTGTAATGGGTCCTGTTTTAGGAACAGATTATTCTCATTCCAACCAAATTGTGCGGCAAATGTTAGAAGGTAAAATCAGTGCTTGTCCTAAAATTGATTCCTGTTATGTTGATGTTCGTGACGTTGCCGATTTACATTTACTGGCAATGATCCATCCGAAGGCGAAAGGGGAACGATTTCTTGCGACTTCCGGCAATGCTCTGTCAATGCTTGATATAGCAAAAATGCTTAAAAACAGATTGGGTGATGATGCAAAAAAAGTTCCGGCTAAAGAAATCCCAAATTGGAAATTGAAATTGGCGGCATTATTTAATCCATCTTTGAGAATGTTGGCTACCTTACTTGGAAAATACGCACAAGTCAGTGGTGAAAAAGCTCAAAAATTGTTGAATTGGCATCCTCGTTCTAATGAAGAAGCTATTGTTGCAACAGCGGAAAGTTTATTGCGGTTAGGCTTAATTAAAAAATAACTATAAGCAAAGTTAACCTATAGCCAATTAGGGAAATTCGATAAACACGCCGCCAATACCGGGGGTTTTTAAGGGGGCGCAAGCCAATACTTAATATTCACATGGGGGATCAACTGATCTTCATACAATTCAAACATCTCGGCTTCTTCAAGTTTGAAGCCGAAACGTTTTACCATCATGGCCCGGACCTCTTCGCGGTGGGTATTGTTCCATTGGGCCGCTTTGGAGAGAATCGCCGTCAGCTCCCGCACCGCTTCAGCGTGTTCCTTGTTTTATAATAGCCACTCTCACATCACTGTCAATAGATTTGCTCAAAATTTCTTTCATTTTTGGATAAAAATATTTTTTGAAAATTTTGATTTTATACTTGACAGTCGTATTAAACTGATATACATTTATATATGACAGTAGAAATACCAGGAGGTACAAGTGGAAGCGGTGTTATCATCTGACTTGCTGCGGGGGCACACGGACTCTATTGTCCTGCGCATCCTCAGCAGGGGCGACGCCTATGGATTTGAGATTTACAACCGCATCCTGGAGCGCACCGGCGACCTGTACGAGCTTAAGGAGACCACCCTGTACTCAAGCTACAAGCGGCTTGAAGCGGATGGCTGCATTGAATCGTACTGGGGCGACGAAACCCAGGGGGCGCGGCGGAAATACTACCGGATTACCGACAGGGGCCGGCAGCTATTTGAACAAAATATGCGGGACTGGCAGTTTACGCAGAAAATCATTAATGATTTGTTAGCTGATTAAATGGAGGAAAAAATGAACGCGAAAGAATTTGTGGATTCACTATTTGCGGGTTACGAAGAAACAGCGGCCCTTTCGGACTTTAAGGAAGAGCTGCTTGGTAACCTGAACGCCAAGATTGAAAGCCTGGTGAAAAAAGGCATGGAAGAGGGGGCGGCTTTTGAAAAAGCAAGCGCCGAGCTGGGGGATGTGTCTTCGTTAGCCGACGATCTCTCCCTGAAAAAACGCAAAGAAGTATTTGAGGAGGTTTATATGGATATCAGGAAGTATATGCCCGCAGCGCGGGTAGCGGCCTATGTGGTTTTTGGCGTGCTGGCGCTTTTCGGGATCATTGCGGGATTCGTCACCTATTTTGCGACACGGATGGAACTTGATCTGGCGCTCAACCTGACCAGTTCCTTCGGCGCACTGATGCCCTTTATCGTGATTGCGATTATGGGCTTTACCTATTTGGGCCTGACCCAGGAAACGGCGTCCGATTATCCCATGAGCAAAAAACGTGCCGCCTGGTATGCCCTGTCAGTAAGTCTGATAAGTTTTGGCATCACCATCATGCCTGTTACTTACTTTAGCAGCAAATTTGCGGGAACCTCATTTGAGGTCATGACCACTATCGCCATCCTGATTCCCTTTGTCCTGCCCGGCGGCGGACTTTTGGCCTTTCTTGTCCTGACCGAAAAAGACCGGCTCAAACCCTGGGCCAAAGAATTCCGCGCCGGTGTAGCAAAGCGCGAAATGGCAATGTGGAACGATCCCGCAACAGCAACCCGCTTTGGTATGTTCAGCGGGGCGATTTGGATCTTCGCTGTCGGCTTGTTCATTTTGTTGGGCTTTGCCCTGAGTTTCAAATTTTCATGGCTGGTCTTTGTCTTTGCTGTGGCGATTCAGCTTCTCGTGCAGGGCATTATGAGTAAGAACATTTCGGTTTCTGGTAAAAATTAGCGTGTAACATTATTCGTTGCGGGAGATGAAGAATTGTTCTTCCAGAAAAGCCGCAATTCCTTCTTCGGCATTTGAGCCAAAGACATGGTCTGCGGCTTCCCGCACATTTTCCCTGGCGTTGGCCGGGGCCGCGGAAAACCCCGCTTCTTTGAACATAAGCAGATCGTTTTCCTCGTCCCCCAGGGCGATTACTTCTTCTGGCTTAAGACCGCAGTGTCGCATAACGGTTTTGAGGCCCTCGCCCTTTGAAACCCCGGCATTCATCACTTCCAGAAAAGTTGGAAAAGTCCGGGCTATGTAGATTCGGCCGCCAAAGCGATCCAGCATTTTTTTCCGTATTTCATTGTGCCGGGCAGGATCGGTAATGAACATGGCCTTGACGCAGCCCTGTAAACCGGGAGCGGCGATTACCTCTTTTAGATCGCGCACTACAGGAGTTATGCCGGTGTGGTTGCAGTACATTTCAGCCTCAGGGGTGACCTTGTCTATAATCAGCGCTTCCCATTTACTGTCCTCCACTGCGCCGGCGGGAAAATAGAGCTGATAATGCAGACCCAAACTCCGGGCAATATCAATACCAAAATCAACTACATCAATATCCAGCAAATCGGCGCTGAGAATTTTTCCCGATGGCATATCCACCACTTCTGCACCGTTAAAAAACACCATAGGCCCCTCTGCGCCCATAGCGGCCCGGTAAGACTCAGCGGCCTCAATGGCCCTGCCGGTACAGATTATCACTTTCATTCCCCCGGCAATCAGCTTTTTAAGGCAGCTCAGGGTGCGTTCACCGAGGGTGTTGTCAGGCATGAGCGCAGTACCGTCAAGATCGAGGGCAAGGGCTTTTATCTTTTTGGGATCGAATTGTCTGTGCATGGAGGAAGTGTAGCGGAAAGAGAGATATCTATCAAGAAACGGTAATTTGTCGCGCTGTTATATTATCGTACTACCACAGGCGAAGGAGCCCTGAATCCTGATTTGTCCCCGGGAGCGCACAGAAAATTTACTTGGCGGTCTGGGGCGGAAACTCACCCCTTTCACCTCGGGAATAACTCGGTTCAAGAGGTGATTTCCACCCCAGACCGCCCTTTAACATTTTTTCAAAGTGCGCTCCCGATTCACCCCGGGATTCAGGGCTCCTTCGCTTGCATTTGCCTGTTAATGTATACAACTGCCAATTACCGTTTCCCTTCGCTGAGGGGGAATAGGGAATTTTACTCCGTAAGGTGGAATGTGTCGCCCGCCACGAGTAAGAAATACTCGCTAATGCAGCAGCGGGGAGGGCTTGTGGGCTATTTTTTGCCCGTGGTGAATAGCACATTCCCTCCCCCGTGAAGGAAATGGTGATTTATTGAACTGTGTAACTAAACCACAACTGCAAATCGGGGTGGGCGGGGCAGTGCCGGGCATGACTTTTTGCGACAAGCCAGAAAAAGGGGTAACCGACCCCCACCTTCGTGTCGAGCGAGCCGTAGGCGAGTGCACGAAGGTGTGTATCTAATGTTTTGGAGCAAACGGAATGCCCGGCACTGCCCCGCCCACCCCGATTTGATGAGCAAGAGAATGTTACACTGTGCGACAAATTACCGTTTTACCGCCCTGCCCACCGCTAAACTTTGTCGCACATCAATAAGCCGCTGGTTCGACGAGCCCCGGAAGCGGAGTTCAATATCCCGCAGGGCCATAATAAAGGGCCCGTCCACGATAATATCGCTGGCCGCGACAAGCCGCAGCCAATCCTGTCTGCCGGAACCTCCGCCGAGCCTATAAGGCGAAGGCTCCCCTCCGGAAGCCAGTAAATCTTCCCAGAGATAACCTGTAAAAGTTACCACCGAAAGTCCCAGAGAGCGAACCCTTTCGGCAAGTGCCGCGCAGGCCGCCGCCTGGGTAAAAGGATCGCCGCCGGAAAGGGTCAACCCGTCCAGCAGGGGGTTCTCCTGAATGTCGCGTAACATATCGTCAATCGCCATTTCGCGGCCGCCTTCGAATGTTTGCAGCTGCGAATTGTGGCAGCCCGGACAGCGAAAATTGCAGCCCTGCACAAACACCGCATACCGAAACCCCGGCCCATCCACAATTGACTCTGGCTCTATGCCGCCAATGCGAAGCACATCAGTCCGGGTACCCGCAAAATATTCCCGCTCGCAAACCCCTTGCTCCGTAAGGCAGGCGATCCCCCGCTCAACCCCCATAATCCCGCTATCCACCGCTCCGCCCCCTCGCCTTATTCCCTTATTCCTTATTCCCCAAAAAATGTTTCACCCGATCCCGCTCTTCCGCCCGTTTGGCGTTGTTGAACCTGTCCAGAGTTCCCACCAGATAACCCGTTATGCGACGAATTCTTTCAAAAGGAACATCGCTTTCTTCGCGGCCGCATTTGGGACAGCAATTACCAATAACGCCCCGGTAACCGCAGACAGGATCACGATCCAGAGGATGATTCAGGCTGCCGTAGCCTATGCCCGCTTCTTTCATGGCCCGGACGAGTTTTTCAAAAGCTTCAGGGTTTTTGGAAGCGTCGCCGTCAAGTTCCACATAGGTAATGTGCCCTGCGTTGGTTAAAGCGTGGTAAGGCGCTTCAAGCCGTATCTTCTGCAATGCGCCAATGGGGTAGTACACCGGAATATGGAAACTATTTGTGTAATACTCGCGGTCGGTAATGCCGGGAATATAGCCGAAAATTTCCCGGTCTATTTTGACAAAGCGGCCCGAAAGCCCCTCGGCCGGTGTGGCGATAAGGGAAAAGTTGAGTTTGTGCTCCAGGCTTGCATCGTCCATGCGGCTGCGGAGTCTGCCTATGATTTTAAGACCCAGCGCCTGGGCTTCGGCGGATTCGCCGTGATGTTGGCCCAGCAGACAGGTCAGGCACTCGGCAAGGCCGATAAAGCCCAGGGTAAGGGTGCCGTGCTTGAGGGCCTCGCGGATCTCATCCTCCCAGCCCAGTTTATCCGAATCAAGCCAAATTCCCTGACCCATGAGGAAAGGAAAGTTTTTCACTTTTTTGCGTGCCTGTATCTCGTAACGCTCCAGAAGCTGGGCTATAACAAGGTCCGTCTTTTTATCGAGTTCGTCAAAAAAGATATCAAGGTTGCCTTGTGCGCGTAACGCAAGCCTTGGCAGATTGATGGTGGTAAAGCTCAAATTTCCCCTGCCGTAGGTTATCTCCTGATCGGGATCATACATATTTCCCATAACGCGGGTTCTGCAGCCCATATAGGCAATTTCGGTTTCACCCTTGCCGGGTTTGTAATATTGCAGATTGAACGGCGCATCCTGAAAAGAAAAATTGGGAAAGAGCCGCTTGGTGCTCACCCGGCAGGCAAGGCGGAACAGATCGTAATTGGGATCATCGCTGTTGTAGTTAATTCCCTCTTTGACGCGGAAAATCTGAATAGGGAAAATCGGCGTCTCGCCGCCGCCCAGCCCTGCCTCGGTGGCAAGGAGCACGTTCTTTATTACCATGCGTCCTTCGGCGGAAGTATCGGTGCCGTAGTTAATCGACGAAAAGGGAATCTGCGCCCCGGCACGGCTGTGCATGGTATTGAGGTTATGGATCAGCGCCTCCATTGCCTGATAGGTGGCTTTCTCGGTTTCTTCCAGCCCTTTGGTCCAGGCGAATTCCTGTATGCGCTCGCAGATGGCGGCGTCAAGAGGGGAACCTTCGCCGCATTCGTGGCTCGATTGAGGTTCTGCAAAGCGCCGCAGAATTTCCGCCTCCGCCGCAAAATATTGTTCGCCGCCGGTAAGCATAGGGGTGCCAGGCACCTTTTTTAACGCGTCTAAAATGGCGCCGGATATCTTTGGGGGAGCGTTGCGGGGGTTCTCCCCCGCTGAGGGGGGTAGCGGAAGACCCGCATTGCGGGGCTGGAGCGAGGGGGGAGACTTACCCCCTATATCCTGTACCAGTAGTTCCACGGCTTTGAGCAGGTTTTGCCGGTAGCACTTCGCAAAGGTTTTGGCCACTCCTGGCGCAAGTCCCCGGTCAAAGTTGGGAATGCTCTGTCCCCCGTGCTGGTCGTTCTGGTTCGACTGGATGGCGATGCAGGCCAGGGCCGAATAGCTGCGTATGTCGTTGGGCTCCCGAATCGCCCCGTGGCCGGTGCCGAAGCCGCCCCGGAAGAGCTTGTCTATGTCAATTTGACAACAAGTTGTGGTCAAAGTGAGGAAATCAAGGTCGTGAATGTGAATATCGCCCTCGTGGTGGGCTCTGGCGTGCTCGGGATTGAGGATAAAGAGCTCGTTAAACTGCTTTGCCCCCTCGGAACCGTATTTCAGCATGTGTCCCATAGCGGTATCGCCGTCAATATTGGCGTTTTCCCGCTTTAAATCGTTATCTTTGGCGTCTTTTTGGTTTAATTCCTCGTAAGTCCGCATCAAACGGGTGTTCATTTCGCGGATTCTGGTACGTTCAGCCCGGTACAGGATGAATTTTTTCGCCGCCGTGCCCAATCCGCAGTCAATTAACACCTGCTCCACCGTATCCTGAATGTCTTCTACCCCCGGAGTCCGCCCTTTGTGGGTATTTTCCAGGCGATCTACGGCCTTTTCCGACACCGCCATTGCCCGTTCCCAGTCCATCGTACCATCCATACCCCCGGCGCTCCCGGCAGCCATTCCCGCTTTATATATGGCATTGGTAATTTTTTCGATATTAAACGGCGCTTCCCGCCCGTCCCGCTTTCTAATGCGCGTCGGCATTATGCCCTCCCCCTTTTTTGCTAACTGAGTTCACCTACAGTTTCGGCTTGAATATACACAGTATATAGCGTTTTTTTTATTGTAGTACGCTACAGGTAGCGGTGTCAAGGGGGGGGGTGGGGAATTTCATGGTCGCTGTAGTGTTGTATTTGCTCGTTCCGGTCTGCTACGCCACCCCTACTTATTATATTTTCATTTATGAAACTATAATAATAAAGAAAAAATAATCATATTATTATAGTTTTACTTGCTAAACTATAATAACTGATATATAATCTCATTAGTAATTATAGTTTGGTTCGGGGGATGGTACATGAACGGCAGATCGGGAGAACTCAAAACAAACCTCTCCGGCGAAGCGGCGTATAAATCTTTTACACCTCTACCGTTGCCGCCCAGGCCCGTAATCCGGCTTAATGCTGAAAGCACTCTTTTGTTGATCCAGGCCAATAAGCAGATTGCGGCGCTGGAAGCGCTTGCGGTCCATATTCCCAACATCTATCTATTCACTGCTATGTATGTGCGTAAAGAAGCTTTAATGTCATCCCAGATTGAAGGTACTCAGGCTACTCTTGAAGATGTGCTGGATCCCCTGGCTGCAAAAAACGCCAACCGCGATGTCGCTGAGGTCATCAATTACATTATGGCTATGGAGTATGGAGTCAAACGGCTGAAAGAACTCCCCTTGTGCAACCGGCTGCTTAGAGAGACACACGCCATCCTGATGGGTAGTGTCCGCGGTTCTGAGAAAAGTCCTGGTGAATTCCGCCGTTCCCAGAACTGGATAGGCGCCCAGGGCAGTACGCTGAAAAACGCGCGGTACATCCCGCCTGCACCGGAAGATATGACCAGGGCTATGTCTGACCTTGAAAAATATATCAATACCGACGACAGTTTGGATGAGCTTATCCGGGCGGCGCTTATTCACTATCAATTTGAAACCATTCATCCTTTTCTTGACGGTAATGGCCGTGTCGGGCGGCTCTTGATTATCCTGTTCCTCATGGAGAAAGGCGCGCTCTCATCGCCGGCGCTGTATATTTCCTATTTTCTCAAAAAGAACCGTGTTGAATATTACGATCGCATGACCGAAGTGAGGAATAAGGGCAATTACGAACAATGGATACAGTTTTTTCTGGAAGCGGTTTATGAATCCGCAAAGGATGCGCTTGCGGCCATTGACAAATTAACCGCATTGCATGACAGGAATCAAAAACTAATCGAAGCTATGGGGCGGAGTGCGAAAACAGTTATGCGCCTGTTTGCGTATCTCGAAGCAAATCCTATCATTGATATTCAGAAAACTGCGGCAGCCCTGGGAACCACCTTTGTCACCGTATCAGGGGCGGTTAGCCGTTTATGCGATGCGGGGATCCTTGTACAAAGTTCAGGTGAGCGCCGCAACAGATTTTTTTCCTATAAGGACTATCTGGATATTTTGAGAGAGGGAACATAGTTTTTGGTTGTTTACCCCTTAATCTTCTTTGTCCATGTCCGCAGTTGGTATGCGGCCCAGTGGGCGATAAGGAGGCGCAGGCGGTTATGGGCGCTGAGATCATCGTCAAGGGTGGCTTCGGAAAGGACGGTGCGGGCGATATCATTCATGCTGTTAAGATTATGGGGAAGTTCCAGAATCCAGCGGGAAAGTTCCGCGCCATTTTTATTGTTGATATATGCCGAAATCGCGGCTTGTATATTTTTGGCGTGTTTGGCGATGTGGGCCAGATCGGGGTTCTTGCGATCCTTTTTCCGTCCCCCCAGGGCGGCGTTATAAAATTCAAAGGCGGATTCCGCCTCGTCCATGCCCAGAGTAGCCGCAAGGGAAGGGGACGCCACATAACGAACCAGCAGGGAATAGAACTGGTTTTGGGTATCCAGAATTGCGGACATGGCAAGAACCACCTCATCCCTAAGATAGGGCGGCGGATCCGCTGCCCCCAGAATATCCAGCAACACCGAAAGGGAATTGGGGGAACGGTAAATACCGAGGGCTTCAGCGCCCATGATCTGAAGCCGCGGGTTTGGGGTATTAAGGATGATCTGTTCGATCTGGGGCCTGAATGCCTCGTCCTTCAGT
>BNVF01000058.1 GCA_025997895.1 Spirochaetia bacterium | reverse complement strand
AGAGAAATTGTGTTAACCGCCGTATTCCGTTTGTCCTGGGGGATGACGGTTGAAAAATCAATAGTTGTTTCGAGCGGTACCAGATCACTGGTTGGCATAGTGAAATCAGCCACGGAACCGTCAAACGAGAGCAATATAATCACCCAACCAGAGAAGATCACTATCGTCTTCTCAAAAGCGGTAAATACCGATTCTTTTACCACGGCCTTGCATATCACCCCGTCCATGAACTATGTGCTGGAATGGAACTCCAATAATACTACCGTTTCAGTCATTCCGGTAAAACCGCTTTCTGAGGGAACCAGATATATTATTGCTATTAATACCTCTTTGTCCGACACTTACCGTAATACTCTGTTAAATGCTTTTTCTTCTACCTTTCTGTATGGTCTTGACACCACTCCTCCAATGCTTTCACTTGCCTGGGAAACTCCTATCGGTTCCACCGGCTTACTCGATGAAAATGTTATAAACGGGAACATCCCTCTTGAAAGCGAAATCATTTTGAGTTTTAATAAAAAATGCATCGTTGATTCTATTGCCGGTTTTATTGAATTAACCCCTTCAATCAGTTTTACTACCATTCCGGATCTTGTTTCTCAGGATAAAGTCAGGCTCCTTTTCCCCAAAAAACCGGATTGGAATAAAACGTATACCCTGAAAATCAGAAAAAATATAACCGATACTCTGGGGAACCGGATAGAAAATGATCAGCTATTTCCCCTGCTTTTTAATAACGAAAAAGATCGTCCAATTACCTATATTAATGGCTGGTTTGATAATAATGGCAGCCTCGTGCCTATAAACCAGAATAACGATTATGGGACACTTACCCTTGACTCCTTATATTTTCCACCTCTTGGCAGTACAGTACCTACAAAATTATTTTACGCCTTTGCTATTTCTTCTCAAGCGACCAGTCTTTCCCTTGTCTCCGCGATGCAGGCAATTTCCATTTCCCCTGCCAATTCGTGCGCATTTGTTTCAATACGGACTATGCGGATATGGTCGCAAACAGAATACGAAACAAGCACGCTTTACAGCCTTATTGACAATAGCAATTCACCACATATTATCATCCTGGAAACAGGCATTGAAATAGAAAACACCGATAAAAACGGTTTTCTGACGTTCACCATTCGGAAAGATATTGCCGATACCCTGCATAACACTATGCAGGACAATCTGACGTTTACGCTCAACAAGCAATAGCCATGAAAACAATCATTGCTTTTTCGGTAAAACATCCGGTATCGGTTATTTCAGCCTTGATTGCTCTATTGCTTCTGGGAATCGTAAGTGTATTCATGATACCGATAGATTTTTTACCGGTTATCAGTTCACGCAATCTATTGATTGCCGCCGAATATGAAGGTATTTCCGCTGCAGAAATGCGCTCTCTGGTAACCATTCCCCTGGAAGACTCATTCGCGTCATTAAAAGGGTTAAAAACGTGTTCTTCGGTAACCCGCGATGGCCTGTCCCTGATTTCCATTGAATTGCATTGGGGCGCCGATATTGATCTGGCTCTCACTGACAGCCGTCAAATCATCGATATTTGTTTTGAAACCCTGCCATCAGGTTGTTCAAAACCAACCGTAACAAAAAATGACATGAGCCGTATGGATACGATTACTATTGCGGTTATTCCCCTGGACGGGGATCTGCAATATGGCCGCTATCTTTCTGAAAATGATATTAAACCCCGGTTTCAGCGGCTCGGCGGTGTAGGCGCCGTTACCATTACCGGAGGGGAAAAGGAACAAATTCAAGTACAGGTTCATCGTGACCAGCTTGAGGGCAGACGGCTTACATTGCAATCGGTAGCCGACGCTCTTGCGGGCGCAAATTTTGAATATCCTGCCGGTACCATACGCGAGGGAGAACGTGAGCTTTCAGTAAAAACTTCCGGGTTATTTAGTTCCATTGATGAAATTGGTAATACCCCATTATCATTCAATAATGGCAGTATGCTCCGCATTAAAGATATTGCCGATATAGCCCGTGCGAACAAACGCAAAGAAACTTTCTTTCTCCTGAATGATCTTGAATGTATACGAATAGGGATACAAAAGAAAAGTGACGCCAGCCCTTTAGCGGTAGCAACCCTGGTAAATCGTGAAATACAAACCCTTGAACAATTGTACGGCGCGTGGTGCCGGTTTGCGGTCATTGACGATATTTCCATCCAAATTAGCAGCTCACTGTTTTTCTTGCTGTTATCCGCGGGAATGGGAATGTTTGCGACTACAATTGTATTGTATCTCTTTTTAAAATCAATAAAATTTGCCCTGCTCATCGCCGGCATAATACCTGTTTCAGCATTAATTACCTTTTCAGTCCTTTTCGCATGCGGCAAAAACTTAAATATTATGTCCCTGTCCGGGATAGCCATTGGAATTGGTATGGTCGTAGACGCCGGAACAGTAGTTGTGGAAAACATTCAAAAATCATTGGAAAAACAAACAACCTGTTCATTGCCGGATTTAATTATTAACAGCACTCTTGCGGTGTCCAATTCCAATTTAGGTTCAGCTATTACAACAGTTATTGTTTTTATACCTCTTTTTTTTATTTCCGGTCTTTTGGGAGAATTATTCTCTGATATGGCTATCGCGGTTATTGCGTCTATCACTGTCTCCGCAGTATTATCCCTAACCTGCATACCGGCGATGTGTATGCTTATTAATCCTGTTGTTCCAAAGGAACCAGAACAAAACGCCCTATTGCCAAAGATTACCAAACGGTATGAAAGGATTATAATAATCCTGTTACAATATCCTGGCCGTGCCTTACTGATAATTTGCGCCTGTCTTGCGATTGGGCTGTTATCCCTTTTCTTTATCGGTTACCGTATGTTGCCGGAATTGGCTTCAAATACTATAAATTGCGAGATTTTCTTTGACCCCGGAACTCCGGTGGACAACCTGCAATACCATGCAACCCTGATAAGCCGGCAGTTGCAAAAAAAATCCTTTATCAACAGAATCAGCATAGCAGGGGGGCTTGAACACAATGATTATGCTACATTGGCCCTTGCAGAGGAATATCCTGAAAAAATACGATTAAACATCTCTCTTACCATTCAGTCAGATAAGGCATTGGCGCAAATTCAGGATATTTTTAAAGACACCAATTATCGTATTTCATTTTCCGAAAACAATGATATTCTTTCCAGGTTATTGGAACTAAAAGATGAAATTGCGATTGTTCAGGGAAATACCACTGATGAAATTCGCGCACAAGCGCTGGAAACAACCGGCAATCCTGATGTCATAATTCCCTATATGTTCCAAAGCGAATCCGTTTTTACTCCTGACCGTCTTGCTGGGGCCCGTTTTTCGGTAAGCGCTGAGTATATGGCTGCTACGGCTCGTGCCGCCCTTGAGGGTATTTATACCTTACCTTTTTTTGAAAAGGGAAGGGAAATACCCATTTTGGTTGCATTTAGAGATACAGACTTACGATCAATTTCAGATCTTGAAAATACTCTTGTATTACTTGAAAATACCTATGTACCACTGCGTATTTTAGGAACAATAGAAAATAAAACCAATGAAAAAATTCTTTACCGGTATAACCGTAAAGATGCCAAGCAGATACCTTACATTACCCTAAAACAAGAAATGAATATTAAGGCAGAATCACCTGGCAGAAATGATTTACAAGAGATGATCCACAATGCGATTTTTTTGCTGATAATTATTGTGATACTTTTGTACTTGATTTTGGGCGCTCAATTTGAATCTTTTATTATTCCAGTACTGCTTCTTATTGCATTGCCACCAGCTTTTTCCGGCGCTTTTTTATCGCTCTTGATCACCGCTAATACACTTAACATAAACAGCATAATTGCATTAGTCATTCTTTTTGGAATTTCCATTAATAATTCAATACTACTCTATGAATCATGTATTTCAAAACCAATAATTGAGCAAAAAACCATCGTTGAATCGTGTACTGAAAAATTACAGGCTATTCTCATAACCAATGCTACTACCATTGTCGCTCTATTACCATTTGCGATAGACCCCCATCATACCAGCGCCCAATCTTCCTTATCTATCGCTATCATTGGAGGATTGCTGTTCTCTACTGTTATTGTTTTGCTTGTTATTCCGGTTGTCTTTTTGAAATTTCTTAAAAAACCAGGCAGGCAAAATGAGTAAACCCACCCGTTTGAGACCGGTACTGAGTTTTTTTGTTGTGTCCGCCATAACAGTTATTTCATTGTTTATTATCCGGGATATACAATTTGGAGAATCCCAAGACAACCGCTATATGATTTACAGTATTCGTTTTGAATACTACGGCATGGATGCCTCTGAAATTGAAAATTTAATCACCATTCCCCTGGAAGAAAAACTGGGAAGATTGAATGATCTTCACGAAATGCGTTCAACCGTCGAATATGGAAAATCAATCACCACTCTTTTTTTTGATCGCTCTGTTGACCATAAGACGGTATATTTGTCCATACGTGACATTGTAGATACCCTCTACAATATATTACCACAGGCAGTTCAAAAACCCCGAATATATTCGGCGCAAGCTGATAAAAAACCGGTTTTAAGTATCGCCGTAACCTCCAGCGATGATCTCAATGCATTACGCAGATATATAGATAGGGTTTTAAAAAAGGAACTTGAAAATATTGAAGGCGTAGCCGAAGTAATTGTTTCCGGCGGTCATATAGACGAAATCCGGGTAGAATTTGATCCCGAAAAAGTAACTGAAATAGGCATGGATCCTGCCGTTTTGGGGAATATAATTCAGGACGCAAATGTTGTTAGTCCGGGTGGTACACTGTATACATCTTCTCATAATAATATACTAATGCTTAATACAAAAATAAGTACTTTGGAACAAATAAAAAGGTTACCCGTGAAAGCAGGGGATGAAATATCGTCCCTCGAATACTTTGCTTCAATCAATATTATGTCTCGTGAGGCAAATGAAATATTACGTGTTAATGGAAAAGAGTGCGTGGGCATACAAATTATTTCAGCTTCAAACGCAAATGTTATTAAGCTTTGCCAAAGTTGCAAAAATATTATTAACAATTCAGAATTGGCAATAAATGGAATACAAATACTTCATGACAAAGGAAACTTTCTCTATAATATTACTCAAAATATCGTGCTCGCCCTTATCCAAAGTTTTATTTTAGTCATACTTATTATTCCCCTTTTTTTTAAATCGGTACGCATGACATTGATCCTTGCGGCCATGCTGCCCATCAATATTATTTGGACAGCGGCAATATTATACCTGCTTGGTTATTCACTGGATCAAAATATTCTATCCGGCATTTCAATATCTTTGGGATTGATAGTAGATTCCGGCCTGGTTATTGCGATGCTCGCTGAAAAGCATCTCGCTGCTACAGATTTTATCAAATCTGTTCATGCAATCATAAACCCGATAGTTTCATCGGTACTTACTACGGTTTTGGTATTTCTACCGCTTTTTTTTCTGGATAATATTGTGCCCGGGATACGGAGTGTTTCGATAGCCATTAGCATTATGCTCATTAATTCCCTTTTATTATCATGCCTGTTTTTCCCTAGTTTTGTTTTTTCACCAAAAAATGAAAGACCTTTTCTGCCGGTAAAAATAGTACAAAAAATACGGTCTTTCTATATACGATCTTCTTATAGAACTAGTCTATTGAGCCTTAAAAACCGCAACGCAGCCGTCATATTGTATTGTTTTTTTGGAATTCTTACGTTTGTGTTGTTTATATTCTCAGGAAAAAATCTTACACTTGATGTACAAGAAAATATAATTTATGCCGTAGTAGAATACGAACCTGAAAAAATCGGTTCAGCGATTGATTATGAATTAACGGTATTAATCGATTCGATAAAAAAAATACCAGGGATTACTTTTGTCCGTTCAGAAATACGAAACGGTACGGCGGAATTAGGCATCGGTTTTGATGAAAAAGTTACTGAAAATAAAACTGTTGCCAATATGGTTTTTAATTTGGCCCCGCTTGTACCAACTGGTTTCTTTTATGTACCCGATGCCGGCGGTTCCAAAAATACCAAATTACAAGAAATCGAGATAGCGATTATTGGTGATGAATCGGATAAATGCCGTAACCTGGCTCAAACCGGTGCGGCAGCGCTTGGTAATATGCCTAAAACTGTCCAAACCGTTCTTAATTTTAAGAATCCGGAAAAAATTATTCGGTTCATACCAAACCGCGATATAATTACAAACAGCAATATAAGTGTCCGGAATATTGCATCAACCCTTCGTTGGTTATTATTCGGTCCGGTTGTTGATAAATGGATCCAGGAAGGCAGTGAAATTGATATTAGAGTAGCGGGCAGAGATCTTGCCCATGCCGATTTGGAACGTATCTCCAATTTATATATTCCCTCTCCATCTGGCGGTATTCGGCTTGATACACTGGGTACGCTTGCCCAAAGTGATGGTACCGGTAAAATTTACCGCCGGGACGGCAAGCGTGCGGCCTACTTTACTGCCCACCTTAATACCGCCAGCTCCAATAAGGCGTCTGCATATACTAAAAGTATTTTAGGGAATATATCAACTGAAAAGGGGTATGGTTTTGTACTACCCCGCGAACTGGAATTACTCAACCGGGAGTATAACATCCTTTTTTTGGCTTTTATTGGAAGTGTAATCGGCATTCTTTTGCTTTTAACCGGCATTACCGAAAATTTCACAAAGGCATTGATTATAACGTCCATAATACCGGTGTCGTGTATGTTCCCATTACTGATAAAATTGATTGCCAGGACACCCCTGGAAATGGGAGATATTACCGGGTTAGTCATAATAAGCGGTTTAAGTGTCAATAATGCCATATATATTTCAGAATCATATAAAACAAAGGTTTTATTTAAAATCAGGGAAAAAGTACAGTGTATTACCGTTACTTCCCTTACCAATCTTGCGTCTGCTATACCGCTCATGCTCATGTCCAGAGGAGGTTTTTCATCCGCCCTTGCGGCAAACATCTTCTGGGGAACACTCGGTTCATTCGCCATAACTCTTCTGTTATTTCCTGCGATATGGACACAGTTCTATGAAAAGCCGCATTTCTTTAGTGGCTTACTTTCCCATAAATCAAATATCGAGATTCGTCAAAAAGAATTCTAAAAACAGCAATCTGCCGCCGGCAATGGATCCCAAACAAGTGGGGGTACCGGAATAGACCGGAGGGGCGCAGCCCCGAGGACTATGGAGGTAGGGGGAGCAGAGACGAAAACATGACACTACTACAAACCACAAATATAAAGCAGACCAGTAAATGTGCTCCCCCTCATAATCGTATCCGTGGGAAACGGAGCGAACGGGGAAATTATGGATAGAGTATCATGACGGAGTACGTTACCTGGGATTATGCAGTTTCAAGCATGAAACCAGGCATTTGACCCTCAAAAAGCATCTTTAAGGCGTCCGCAGATGAAATATACGGAGCGCACTGGTGCCAGGCACTGTTTTTGAGGTAAACAAAAATAATTACTGCGAATAGCACTTAGTTGCTACCTGCGGTTTGGGCTAATTTTGCTTCAATCTGTTCAGCGGTGTATCCTTGTTTTACAAGTTCAAGAACCATGCTTTGGCCTATGCCTATGCCTTCCTTGCGGCCTTTTACCGTACCTATACCGATACCTTCGTTGAGCCGGTACTCCAGTGCTTCTTCGTCTTTCCATTCTGCGAATAACATATTTATTACCTCCGAACTGTGTGTTTTCAAAAACGATTTTAATATATCTTTTTCTATACAATATTCCGCAGCCTTTTTAATGGCGGTTTTCAAATTGCCAGGTTCGTTGTTAAATTCCCGTACCTTGTCAATAAACGCGCTGTATCCGTTGAGTGTTTCGCTTCTTTCGAGCAGGGCTTTGTTGTGGCCCTGGTTGATGTTGTATACCACGGCGGAAAGCTCCAGCGGGGGCGGCTTTGTGCTGTCTATCCCCAGGTCTGAAACATCCTCAAAAGCATCGGATAATTTTAATTCCTGCGTATCCCAGTCGGTGTCCGGGCCGTCGTATAACACAATCAGTTCGGGGCGGGGGATTTTTATCAGTCCTCTGGCGTAGATGTTGCTGCTCTCTACTATCTTTTCATATACACGGGCAATGTACATCAATATCCGCAGGGGCATATTGAGGTTAATCGTACTTTGGTACTCAATAAGAACAACTAGTTTTTTACCAATGGTAAATGAAAGGTCATTGAGCCGCTTCATATACATGGCGTCTTCCAGAGTGTTTATGATGATGGACACCGTGGGGGGCAACGTTATTCCTTCCAGAGCGCTGTATAACTCCCGCAGAATGTCGGGGTTGCTGAATAGCAGGGAAAAAACACTTGACTTGTATTCCCGATTTTCGTCCATGTATACCTCTATAGTTTATAATACCGATAATTTTGAGACTTTTCAAGTGATCGCATTGATTAAAAAAACACCCGACTGGTAAAATACAAGCAATAGGACCTAATGCAGCGCCTTTAAACTAATTGCAGCCGGAGCGGAAACATATCCCGTTCCGGCTTTTTTCTGCGGAACACAAGGTACCTGCTTTTCAGCATCTAAATTCTTTTAAAAAGGACTTTTCCGACAGCCTCGTTGTACAGTTCCCAGCTCACAATAATTAATATGTTTATTCTTTTTCATATGTTTTTAATTGATCATTTATTATTGTTTCTTCATTAATAAATATTGGAATAATTTCTTGATCGCCTGTTATAATAGCATTAGGTTCAAATTTTTTTTTGACATGCTGCATAAAAAAATATACAGGAAATACTGATTAAAATTATTATTTTTTGTTTGAAATTTACCATATCCTTATCCTTTCCAGAATCATATAAAGCGCGGTGCCGCCAAATATACTGAGCAGTGGATTGCGCTTCCAGAGGTGTACCAGCGCGGTGAGGGTAGAGGCGGCCAGTACGGGGATTGCTTCGCTGGGGTTTCCCTTAACCGGGGCGGCTATGGAGTTAAAGGCCAGTACGGTCATTGCTACCGGAGGCACGGTTTTTTCCACAAAGTTGAGGAAGGCGCCGTAATCCATACCCTTTGCACGTTTGCCGGCTTTGTTTTCGCCGCCGGAATTTTTTTCCTGGGTATCACGAAAAAACAAAAAGGGGAAAGCCCGGCAAAAGAGAATCGCCGCGCCCATGGCCAGGGTGATCACAAAGGCTTCGCTGACTCCGGTTTTCATGAGGGGAGCCTCCCTTCGCCGCGCCGGGTTTTGCCGAGCAGCGAACTTAGCGCCAGCGCAAGGGCCATGGCGGCGAGCAGGGACATCCGCGAGGGCAGGAAGATGACGCCCAGCACGGCGGGGATGGCCGACACAATAAAGATGCCTCTCTTGCGCACCCGGAGTATTTGTTCAATGAGCAGCACTACAAACAGGGCGGTAAGGGCAAAGCCGATGCCTTCGGTGCTGAAAGGGAGGAGGGATCCTGCTGCTGCGCCGATTATGGAACCGCTTACCCAGTAGCACTGATCCAGTGCGGTAACAAAGAGCATGAATTTTCCCCGCTCGGCGCTGTCATTGCCGTAGGCACTGTTGGCATCATCGGGCAGGGATGAAAGCAGGGCGAAGGTTTCGTCGGTAAGGCCAAAGATAAGGTAGTAGCGTAGGGCGCCGAGTTTTCTGAATCGCTTGAGCATGGAAAACCCGTAGGCGATGTGCCGGGCATTAACCACGAGCTGCACCAGAACCGCTTCCCAAAGGCTGGTCCCGGCGGCAAAGAGTCCCACGGCGATGTACTGCCCTGCGCCGGCGTACATGAAAAGACTCATTGCCAGGGTGAGCCACCAGGGGTAGCCCGCATCGGCCATAAGCAGGCCAAAGGCGGTACCAATGGCGAGGTAGCCCAGGAGTACGGGGATTGAATATTTAAAGGCTGCCAGCAGGATTGAATGATGCGGTTCCGGCTTTTTCATGGATGGATTAGTGTAGCGGGAAAGGGAGGGGTGAGTAAATAGTGCGCAATGCCGCCTACCAGGGTCTCTGCATTTACTTTCGCACACTCCTCCGTATATCCCGTGGCGAGGCGGCAGCGCGGGGCCACTGATCAGGCTGGGGAACGCCGCCTACGGAGCCCCGCAAGCGGGTCTCCTCCGGCTAAGAATCCCGCAAATGATCAGTGGCCCCGCGCTGCCGCCTCGCCACGGGCTTTAGGGGGTAAGTGTACAACGTACAAGTGAACGTCCGTGAGTAGGCAGCGCTGCACAGCCACGGATATACGGGGAGACACACGAGATGCGGGGAGTGAAAAGTAAATGCAGAGACCCTGGCTGCCTACTCGCTATTTTATAGAAAAAAATAACCGCAAAGCCAGGGGCCTTGCGGTTAATGCGTTTTTAGAAATACCGCTTCAGCAGTCCCTTGAAGCCGGCGCAGTGGCGGGCTTCGTCTCTGGCCATTTCGTGGACTGTGTCGTGGATGGCGTCCAGGCCCTTTTCTTTGGCGCGCTTGGCAATGTCGGTCTTGCCGGCGCAGGCGCCGTGTTCGGCTTCGACACGGAGTTCAAGGTTTTTCTTGGTGCTGTCGGTAACTACTTCGCCCAGAAGTTCGGCGAATTTGGCGGCGTGTTCCGCTTCTTCAAGCGCTGCCTGATGGTAGTACGCGCCGACTTCGGGATACCCTTCGCGGATGGCGACCCGGCTCATGGCCAGGTACATTCCCACTTCGCAACATTCGCCGTTAAAGTGAGCTTGCAGATCCTTTACGATGTCGGCGTCTACGCCCTTGGCAACGCCAATCACATGCTCTGCGGCAAATCCGCCGCCCGCTGTCTGCTCTTTGAACTTGGAAGCAGGGGCCTTACACTGGGGGCAGGCATCAGGAGCGCTGTCGCCGGTGTGAACGTAACCACAAACTGTACAAACCCATTTTTTCATTTTCTCTCTCCATAAAACAATAAAATTAGAACGGCCCAGGGCCGTGTTTTCAAAAATTAAACAGAACAACTCTGGTCTGCATAGCAGCCCTGGTCTGCATAGCAGCCCTGGTCTGCATAGCAGCCCTTACATAAACCATAAAACACTGTTTTGCGTTTATCAATGGTACATCCGGGTATTTCAATCGAAAGTTTTGTACTCAGTTCCGATTGAACTTCCCCGGAAAGGTCAAATACGGCACCGCAAATCTCGCATACTAAGTGAGGGTGGGGCTCTACCCGGCCGTCAAAGCGCTCCTCACCCCCGACCACACCCACAGAAACCACCTTGCCTTCCTGTTGGAAAAGGTTGATGTTCCGGTACACGGTTCCCAGGGAAAGGTCGGGAATGAGGGGTTTAAGCCTATCGTAAACCCACTGTGCGCTGGGATGGGTCTTTGTAGATTGAATGGCCTGTAAAATCGCATCCCTTTTGCTGCTGTGCTTTCTTAATGTCTGCCCTCTTGACATAATTTAATAATAATAACTATTATTGATTTAGTCAAGGAGAATATAAAAATATTTGACGGTTTTTCAGAAGGGAATTTGTGTTGAGACCGGACAAAGCGTATATACTTGCCGTGTGTATTGAAACCGGACTGTCAGGCTTGGTATTATGATTCGTTGCGGAGGGGTATGGTTGAGTAAATCAGGCAAAAAAGCCGAATTGTGCGATTGCGGCTATGAGCCGCATAATTAAAGAGGAGTAACATGCAGTCAGTTGGTATAAATATTGGTTCCACCAGCCTAAAAATGGTGTTGTTTGAATATGAAGGTTCCGTTGAAAAGGGTAAAGCAGTCTGGAGCGCCTCGGTGCCCCACGAGGGCGACTTTGCCGCAGCGGTGCAGAAATGTCTTACCGAGGGGAAAATCCCCGAAGGCGTTCCGGCCCTGGTCACGGGTAACGAAGGCCGCTTTATGTTCGATGTTTCCGGCACCCTGGAGCCGCTCTGCGTGGAGGCGGCCCTGCGCTGTCTGGGGCTCAAGGCAGACGCTGTGGTCAGCATGGGCGGGGAAGATCTCATCGTCTATTCTCTGGACGCAAACGGAAAAATTATCAACAACTTTTCCGGCAACAAATGCGCCAGCGGTACCGGGGAGTTCCTCAAGCAGCAGCTTGCCCGTATGGACATGACTCTGGAAGACATTGCAAAGGTGCCTGACACCGCCAAAGTCTACCCCCTTTCCACCCGCTGCTCGGTGTTTATGAAAAGCGACTGTACCCACCGGCTCAACAAGCGGGAGGCCACCAAGGACGACATTGTATTGTCCCTTTCGGATGTGATGGCCGTAAAGGTTATCGACTTTTTGAAACGAGCCAAGGTTACGTCCGGCAAGGTGGTGCTGACCGGCGGCATCACCCTGAACCGCCACATTATCCGCTTTATACGGGAGAAAGAGCCGCAGATCGAATTCATCATCCCCGAAACCGCGCCGGTTTTTGAGGCTCTGGGCGCGGCGGTACTGGCGCCCCAAACGGGCAGCGCCCTGCCTGCGGCGTCGAAGCTGCTCAAGCCAAACGCGATTCGTTTTGGAACCCTGGGTGCGTTACGCGACTGGACAGATAAAGTAAAATCATTTGATAAGCCTGACGGCAAAGTCCGCGCCGACCGCAAATACATTCTGGGCGTTGACGGCGGTTCTACCACCACCAAGGCATCACTTGTAGATATGGAAACCGATGAGATCGTGGCGAGTCACTACGGCCGCACCCACGGCGATCCGGTAAAGGCACTCAAGGAATGTCTGGCGATTATTCAGGAAAAAATTATCGCCGACACTGGCGATAAAAAAATCGATATACGGCTCGTGTCCACCACCGGCTCCAGCCGGGAAATACTCGGCGTGTTTTTGGAAACCCCCGGCGTGTACAACGAGATCATCGCCCACTCGGTGGGTACCACTTACTTTGATTCCGGCGTTGAGACGATTTTTGAGATAGGCGGCCAGGACGCAAAGTATGTGCTGCTGAAAAACGGCGTACCCATTGACTACGCCATGAACGAAGCCTGTTCCGCCGGTACCGGCTCCTTTCTGGAAGAATCCGCCGCAGGTGATCTTTCGATACACAGCGCCAAAGACATCGGCCCCATTGCCTTGCAGGCTGACGCGCCATGCAAATTCGGCGAGCACTGTTCGGCGTTTATAAACAGCGACATACGCAAGGCGGTGCAGCAGGGCGCCGGCAGGGAAAACATCACCGCCGGAATCGCCTGCTCCATTGTTTCCAACTACCTTAACCGCGTAGTAGGCAACCGCACCATAGGCGGCAAGGTCTTTCTACAAGGAGGCGTTGCCAAAAACCCGGCGGTTCCCCTGGCCTTTGCCATGCTGCTGGGCAAGGAAATCCTTGTGCCGCCCTCGCCGGAACTCATGGGCTGCTTCGGCGTGGCGTTACTCGCAAAGCGCAAACACGCCGACGGCCTGCTTGAAGAGCGCAGTGTGGTGATCGATGAAGTCATTAATCGCGAGATCGGCTACGAGCGGGTCTTTACGTGTAACGCCTGCGAAAACCATTGCCCCATTCAGGTACTGTCGGTTGGCGAGTCCGGCTCAGAAAACACCGCCGGCGGACACAAGTATATGTTCGGCGGACGGTGCAACAAGTACACCAATATGCGCAAAGCCATCAAAGATGTGCCGGTTTTTGACTATGTTGAAAAGCGGCAGAAAATGTTATTTGAAGAATTTGCCGCGCCGGTGGAACTTGCGGCGAAGAAACGGGATTATGTGGTAGGCATACCCCGCGCCTTCTCAGTTCACACCCTCTATCCCCTTTATAGCTGGTTTTTCCACGAACTCGGTATTAAAACTTTCCTCTCTACCGAAGTGGCCCACGCAGGCGTCGCCCGTGCGGAGTCCACCTACTGCTTCCCGGCGGAAATTGCCCACGGTGCGGTGCAGGACTGCCTGGACAAGGGCGCGGATTACGTGCTGCTGCCCCATTTCAGGGATATGCCTTCTTACGAAGAAAAAGTGCACGCCAACTTCTGCCCCATTACCCAGAGCCTTCCCTATTATATAGAAAAGGCTTTCCCGGATATCGACAAAAAGCGCTGGCTGCCGCTGGTGGTGAGTTTCAAATTCGGCGAGGGCAAGGCCCTGGAATTGTTCTGCCAACTGACCGCCAAAATGGGCATTGGCGAGGCCGAGACCAGGGCCGCGTTTGAAAAAGCTATGGCAAAGCAGCAGGCGTATTTTGACGCGGTGATGCAAATGGGCAAAGAGGCGCTGGATGAGGCCCGCAAGGCGAACCGGCCGGTAATCGCCGTTCTGGGCAGGCCCTACAACGCGTTTACCCAGGAAGCAAATATGGGCATACCCCGGAAGTTCACCACACGGGGCTACTCAATCGTGCCTTTTGATATTCTACCCTTCCACGATGAAAATATTTTCCCCAATATGTACTGGTACTATGGCCAGCAGGACGTGAAGGCGGCGAACCTCCTCAAAAAAGAGGATAACATTTACCTTACCTACATCACCAATTTTTCCTGCGCGCCTGATTCCTTCATTCTGCATTACATCAAATGGGTGATGGGTCAGAAGCCCTTCCTTATATTGGAACTGGATTCCCACTCCGCCGACGCCGGTATTGATACCCGTGTAGAGGCGTTCCTTGACATCATCGACGGCTACCGCGCCAAGAAGAACGAGCTTGAGGCGGAGCGTTACGACAACGGCTGGCGTTTTGTGAGCGAGAAAATGGCCGGCGGGAATTTTGATCTGCGGATTGACAATGTTAAATCCGGCGAGAAGGTTCCCATTGCGGGTAACAAGCGGGTGCGGGTGCTGCTCTCCAACATGGGGGCAATCTCCACCGAGTACATGGGCGCGGCAATACGCGGTCTGGGTATCAATGCCGAGGCAATGCCCGTGGCAACGGCCAAGACGATTCAGCTTGCCCGTGCCCACGCTTCCGGAAAAGAGTGCGTACCCAGCCACCTGGTTTTGGGGAGCGCCCTGCAATTTTTCTTTAGCGAAAAATATCGCAAGGACGAACTGTACCTGCTCTTTGTGCCCATCACCACCGGCCCCTGCCGCACCGGGCAGTATTATGTTTACTACGAAAATCTGTTCCGTGACATGCGGCTTGAAAACGTAGTGGTCTTTATACTTTCGGCGGACAATTCCTACACCGAGCTTGGCGGGAGTTTTGCCAAAGAGATGTGGAAAGGTCTGGTGCTTTCGGACTACCTCAAAGACATTCAGTGTGCCCTCAAGGCCACTGCGGCGGACCCGGTTCAGGCCCAGACGGAATTTGAAAAATCCTGGCGCAAGGTCATGCACGCGGTGGAGCATAATCCCAGGGCGATGTGGCAGGAACTTAAACAGGTTGCCGCCGATGTAAAGAAGATACCCCTCAAGCGAAAACTCGTTGACTGCCCCCGGGTGCTGGTGGTAGGTGAAATCTATGTGCGCCGCGACGACTTTGCCGTTGGCGAATTGACGGACCTGATGAGCGAGCGGGGCATCGTGGTCAAAGTGGCGGGTATTTCCGAGTGGATCCATTACCTGGACTTTGTGCGGGAATACGCCCTCAAAAAATTGATCAAACTGCGTAAGCCCGGCACGCGGCTGTTCTCCCAACCCTGGAAGGATCTTAAAAAACTTGAAATTGAAGAATGGTGGAAACATTCGGTAGAGAAAAAAGTCCTTGCCATTCTGGAGCCTACCGGCCTTATCCCCGAAACTCCCCACGACATGCACAAGATCATGGAGTACACCCAGGAGCATTTTGTCAATCTGGAACTCAACTCGGAGATAGCCGTTTCTTCCGGTTCCGCCGCTGCGGCAATGGATGCGGGATATTCGGGCATTGTGAACATCAGCCCCTTTGCCTGCCTTATTGGACGGGTTATCGAAGGGCTCTTTACCCCCTGGGCGCGGGAGCGCAATTACCCGATACTTTCGGTGGAGGTGGACGGCAACCTGCTGCCGCCGAACATCATCAACAAGCTCAATATTTTTATGGTGAATGTGCTCCGCTTTAAAGGCGGCAGTGATATGTCTTCACTGGTTGACGCGCCCCGCGGAGGGGGCGAAGCGGGGAGCCATAACCCGGGCTTTGGCCCGGAGGATGATCATCTTGAACAGACTGGATAAAAGCATAGATTCCCTTCTGGAAACTTACGGCGCTTACGGGATGGTGAACCATTCAGGCGGTGCCAATCTGCCCAGCAGGGCCAGCATAGCGGACATACTCCAGGGACTGGACGAACTCATCTTTCCGGGCTTCCGCGAAAACCAGGGGCTGGATCACAACAACCTGCGGCTTATCACCGGCGAAAAGGTGAATCACCTTGCCCGGGAACTGATTGGTGAAGTTGAAAGAAGCCTGGTCTTCTCCGCCCGTTCCGGCGCTTTAAGCTGCGGTCATGAAGGCTGCCACGCTGCTGCAGAACTCATCATGGAAAGTTTTTTTGAGGAACTCCCGGCGCTCCGTCATGCCCTGTCCCTGGACATGGAGGCCAATTTCCGGGGCGATCCCGCTGCCAAGAGTTTTGAGGAAGTCATACTCTCGTACCCCGGCTTTCAGGCCATCACCGTGTACCGCGTAGCCCACTATTTCTGGAAAGCCCAGGTGCCCCTCATCCCCCGCATGATGAGCGAACTGGTACACGGCCGCACCGGCATCGATATACACCCCGGCGCGGAAATCGGCGAATCTTTTTTTATCGATCACGGTACCGGCGTTGTCATCGGCGAAACTACGGTCATCGGCAAAAATGTCAAACTCTACCAGGGCGTTACCCTGGGCGCCCTCTCGGTCAAAAAAGAAGAAGGCAACCGCAAACGTCACCCTACTATCGAAGATGACGTGACGATTTACTCACACGCCACTATCCTGGGCGGCGAAACCGTCATCGGTCAGGGCAGCACCATAGGCGGTAACGTGTGGATCACCGAGTCGGTGCCGCCCGGTACTATGGTGTACACCAGCGCGGGGGAGTGGCCCCAACGGGCCCAGGTGCAACGGCAGCAGGGGTAAGTGGGATCACAGCGCCGCCGCCCCTTTCCATGAAACAAGCCGTATCCCCTTAACCACCGCTTCCTGCGAACCCGCATACACAAGGTTACAGTCTCCGGCCTGTCCGCTTGTCTTTTGCCATTGCGCAAGGCCCCGGATCATTTCCTCGTTGAAGGTTTTTCCTGATTTTATTTCCATTACGTGGAGCCCGCCATTGTTTTGAAAAAGGCAATCAACTTCCTCGCCGGTATTGTCACGCCAAAACCAGAGATCAGGACTCATGCCCCGATTCAGCCGGTTTTTGAGCAGTTCCGAAATGATAAAACCTTCAAACAGGCCGCCCCGCAACGGATGAGTAAAAAGCTGCTCCCTGTTCTGAATACCCAGGAGCCGGCACGCAAGGCCTGTATCGGTAAAATAGAACTTGGGAGTTTTAACCAGCCGTTTCCCGAAATTTACAAAATAAGGTTTAAGCAGAAAAACAAGGCCGCTGGTTTCCAAAACCGAAAGCCATGAGCGTGCAGTGTTATGCGTAATGCCACAGTCCACTGCAAGGGCGCTCAGGTTGAGCAGGTTCCCCGAACGAGCCGCGCAGAATTTGATAAAAAGTTGAAAAAGCCCCAGGTCTTTTACATTAACAAGCTGCCTGAGATCCCTTTCAACATAAGAAGCGATATAGGCGGCGTAAAAATCGTAAGCGCTTATATCCCTGTCATACAGCGGCGGATACAATCCTTTCAGCATAAGATCAAAAGGATCATCCCCGCAAAGGGCGGCTGCCTCCAACTCGCCCAGAGAAAAGGGTAGCAGTGTCAGGAAAGCCGCCCGCCCGGCCAGGGATTCAGTCACTTTTTCCATAAGATTGAACTGCTGTGAACCGGTAACGATAAATTTCCCAGGTTTCGAATCCCTGTCTACCAGAGTCTTCAGATAGATAAACAATTCAGGTACATACTGGGCCTCGTCCAGAATAAGCCCCTCGGGATAGGTTTCCAAAAGCCCCCGCGGGTCGGTACGGGCAAGCAGCGCCGTATCCGGGTCTTCAAGAGAAATATACGGTTTTTCCGAAAACGCCAACTTTGCAAGGGTAGTCTTACCCGATTGCCGGGGCCCGGTGATGCAAATAACCGGAAAACCTTTGGCATAGCGGCGCAGGGTTTTTTCCGCCAGTCTGGGAATCATATTTGTAGTATAGATCATTTTTTACAAATTGTCAATTGAATTACCAATTTGTAAAAACCTATGGCTACGCCTGTCTGTATGCGTATCTGAATAAAACCCCCATAACCGATATGACTATATCATTTGTGGAGAGCCGGTATCCCCGGGACCTGCTGGCGCATATACGGAAAGTACGAAAATATGAAGTTGCGGAAAAGCAGCCGGGAATATATACTATAAGCGGGGATATACTCCCGATACAGGTAATTGACAGCACGCAGCTATCCGAAGAGGAAAATCTGTGGCTCAAAGACCTGAGCAACGATCTCGGTTTAACCAGATTGCAGCATATATCGGAGATAATATACCGGCAGGGAAAAGCGGCGCGAATACTGGCGTACCTGGACGCGCTGGTTCGGGCAAACATACAGGTGATAGAGGAGGCAGGAAACATGAGTGATATAGCATCAACGCCCCTGGCGAAGACCCTTGAAAGAATCGGCTTTAATACCATTTGGGAAGCCCGAGGCGAAGCCCGAGGCGAAGCGCGAGGCGTAACAATAGGCGAAGCACGAGGTGTAACAATAGGCGAGGCGAAGGGTAAAGAGTACAAAGCGCTTGAAATAGCCCATAAAATGAAAGAAATGGGAGATTCGGCGGAAAAGATACATATTATAACCGGCCTTTCTCCCGAGACAATAGAAGCGTTATAAGAAGGTATAGGCGATTTTTTCGTTTGCGAATGCTATATTGTTGATAAAAATACTAATAATATGTATATTTTTTAGATGAAGCAAAATGGTCCGCAAAACGCAGAAGACAGCCCCATAGCCTGGCATCCCGCCTTTTTTGAAGCAATTCAGTTGGAACTGGAGCAGTACAAAGATGTACTCCAGTTCATTTCCGAGTACCAGCTCACTACTGAGCCGCTCCGAATAGATGTTCTTATCATTAAGAAGGCAAAAGATGTGGTTATTGAAAAGAACATAGCCGCTATTTTTCGCCAGGAAAACATCGTAGAATACAAAAGCCCTGGTGACTATGTTTCAATAGATGATTTTTACAAAGTTTATGGATACGCCTGCCTTTATGCGTCCTTGAATAAAGCAGCCATAACCGATCTGACCCTGACATTTGTAGAAAGCAGATATCCCCGGGACCTTCTCACCCATCTAAAAGAGCAGCGGCAATACGGTATTGAAGAAAAATGGCCGGGGATTTATAGTGTTAAAGGGGATATAATACCCATCCAGGTCATCGACAGTAAAAGGCTTTCCGTAAGTGAGAATATATGGCTGAAAGACCTGGACAACAAACTGGAAGCGCCGGACATACAGCAAATAACCGCTGAAGTGTACCGGCAGGGGAAAGCGGCCCGGATTAGGGCCTATTGGGAAGCGATAGCAAAAGCGAACAAGGAAAGTTTGCAGGAGGCGTTAAAAATGAGCAATACAGCATTAACCGTGGAACAAATACTGAGAGAAGCCGGAATATTTGCCAGGGGTGAAGCCAGCGCCGAAGCCAGAGGTGAAGCCAGAGGCGAGGCTAGGGGTGAAGCCAGAGGCGAGGCTAGGGGTGAAGCCAGAGGCGAGGCCAGGGTATTGGATATTTTAAAAAAGACCGGGTATGATACGGGTAAAATCGAAGAAATACTAAAAAAGACTGCCCGCTAATACGTCAAATCCCCCTCCCTTTCTCCCCAAGTCCGGCCCAAAATTCGCCGATATTCTAACCAAAGGATTGAAATTTCGCCCAGGACAGGCGATTTTTTCGTTTGCAAATGCTATATTGGAGACAGGAACGCTATCAATAATGAAGAAATTTTGGGTGTTGTTGGGATTAGGCATATTTTTCGCGGGTGCGGTCTGGGGGCAGACATGGACATGGACTAGTGGGGGACCTACACCAACAGATTGGAACGATAATGCTAACTGGGGTGGAAATCCACCACCTGGAAATGGCGCTTTAATAATAATTCCTGCCGGCATAGTTTCTCCAGCTTTTGATTATCCAATTTTGGACTCTGGGGTAACATCACTTGCTTCTGTAACACTTGGCGGTTCTTTGGATCTTAATGGCGGTACGCTTTCTGTTACGAATTTAACCATTACCGGCGGAGTAACGATTACCAATTCCGTGATTGGAGGAGCCTTAACGGTAACAAATGATCTTGATCTTTCAGGTGGTACTCTGGCTGGAACAGGCACGGTCAGTTTTGGCGGCGGTACGGTTACTACCCTCAGCGGAACAGAAGTTGCCATTACCGGTACGCCGGTAATTACCACAGGCATGAATTTGAACGCTATGGGCAAAACCGTTACAATAAACTCAAACGGAAATGTTACTCTTGCCGCCGGGACCATTACGGCAACAGACGTAAATTTGGTTGCTTTCGGGAGTGGAACCCTTACCAGCAATTTTACCTTTTCGTCGGTTACCGTAGGTAGCGGCTCAACATTGAACATGGCATCGGCAAATGCGTTGAACACGGGTAATTTGATCGTTAACGGCATTTTGGTTCTTGCGGCTGACAGCGTGGTTACCAACAGTGTTACCGGCACCGGAGCATTGGATCTCAATGATCATAATTTAAGCGCTGGTGGGGGTTGGAGTGTTGCTACTTTGACCGGCATAGCCGGGACTGTTACCTTTACCGGGGCCGGAACCGGCCCGTACACAATCACCCCCAGCTCGGGAAATCTTAATAGTATTGAAATATCAGGTGGTAATTATTCGCTTACCGCAGACTTAACCGTGACAAATTTAACCATAAGCAATACAGCGGAACTTGATATCTTTGGCTATAACATCACTCCTGCGGGAGGCTTTATCAATAACGGTAAGCTCAGACTTGCGGGAACTCAAACCCTGATCAAGACCCCTTCCTCCGCTGCGGGGCTGGTAATCGTAAATGGTGTCTCCGGCGGAGTTGGGGGCATCACCGGTTTTTTTCAGCTTGAACTG
>BNVF01000057.1 GCA_025997895.1 Spirochaetia bacterium | reverse complement strand
TATGAGCCGGAGGAATCGCATCCATTTTGATATCCGGCCATCCTGTCCCGTTCCCCACAGCCCAATCATCCGGGCGGCCTTTACGAATAACGGCAGTGTCAAAATTCCAGACCAGTATTCACGGGAAGGCTTTAACGCGATAAATCTGGAAAATTTCAAGTGGAACACCTGCGTATGGGAAATAGACTCCATTGCACACGATAAAATTGAAGAGATCTCTTTTCAAATCCACCGCTATGGCAAAGAACTTTCAGGCGGAGATATATTGTTTTTTGAAATAAAAGATATTCGCTTTGAAGAAGTCGAATGTGATGTGGTTCACGGCTGGCAATGCGCCTGTGAAGAAGCGGTTTTCCCCCGTTCAGGTTATTTTGCCCAGGGAACAAAAACGGCGATTGCCAACACCTCCGCTTCGGATTTTGAAATCATTGATGAAACAACAAAACAGAGTGTGTTCAAAGGCAAGGTACAGCGTGTGCAATCGTATAATGGCAGTTTTGGGGTCCTTGATTTTTCTTCGCTGAAAACGCCGGGGCGCTATCGTCTCCGTTTTGGTAAAACGGAGACGGCGGAGTTCCGCATTGATGACGGTCTTTTTGAGGAAACCATATGGCGGCTAACAAACTTCCTCTTCTGCGAGCGTTGCGGCTATCCGGTACCGGGGAAACACGGCGTCTGTCATGGCGATATCCTCGCCGAACATAATGGGGTAAAGCTGGCCTTTCAGGGCGGCTGGCATGATGCGGCTGATGTTTCCCAGCAGACAATTCAGAGTGCGGAAATTCTCCATGCCATTCTTGAGACCGCTGATGCAGTAAAAAACAAAAACCCGCTGCTGTACCGTCGCCTTATGGAGGAAGCCGCCTGGGGCATAGATTTTGTGCTGCGGACGCGTTTCGGCGACGGCTACCGGGCTTCCAACAGCGCAATCCGTCGCTGGACCGATGGCCTAATCGGCAATTTCGACGACTGCAAAGCGCGGGTACACAACCATTCGTTCGAGAACTTTATCGCTGCAGGCGTCGAGGCAACAGCGGCAAAGGCTTTTGCCGAAACCGACAGCGCCCTCGGCTGGAAGTGCCTGGAAGCCGCTATCGAAGATTTTGATTTTGCCCTTGCGCGTTTCAATGAGGTTGGACTTGAGGCGCCGCTCCCCCAGGAACACGCGGGCACGGCAAGCCTTTCCCAGTTTTACGCCGCAGCGCTCTGGTCAGCGTCCCTCGTGTACGCCCAGCGCCCTGAAGAACGATTTGCGAATAACGCCGCCGCTTTTGCTGAAAAACTCCTCCATTGTCAGGAGCTGGATAACGTAAAAGCGGATGACGGAACGGTTATTAATGGTTTTTTCTATCGTGACGAGACCCATAAGACGATTGTTCACTTCTCTCACCAGGCGCGGGATCAGATCTTTGTTCAGGCCCTGACCGCGGCCTGTACCGCCTTCCCCGGGCATAAAGACAAAAAAAACTGGGAAAGCGGGATGGCCCTTTTTGGCGCTTATCTCAAAACCCTTCGGCAGTACACCGCTCCCTACGGGATGCTTCCTGCCGGAATTTACACAAAAAACGAAATTGACGATCGTGAGGCTTTCGGCGCAATTCATCCAACAGTGAGCTTTGACGCAGAACGGGCGAACTATGTGGAACAACTTGAATCCGCCATTTCCCTCGGCAATGGCGCCTTTATCAGATGTTTCCCGGTCTGGTTTTCTTACCGGGGCAATTCAGCGATCCACCTTTCAATGGGAAAAGCGGCTTCGATTCTGGGGCGCTATTTTAAGGATGGGGAACTCCTGCAAATCGCCCGGGAACAACTCTACTGGACCCTTGGCAAGAACCCCTTTGGGCAGTCCCTGATCTACGGCGAAGGCAGCAACTATGGGCAACAATACACGGCACTGCTCGGTGAAACAGTAGGGGAAATGCCCGTTGGGGTTCAGACCAGGCGGAATGAAGACCTGCCCTACTGGCCGCAGGCAAACATCGCTACCTATCGTGAAGTATGGACCACTCCCCCCGGGCGCTGGCTCTGGATCGCCGCCGACCTTCTGGCTTAAACCTCACTTTTTCCGCAGCAGGTTCATCGCTTCTTCAACGCTTGCGGTGTGAATTACCGTCTCCCGCAGGGTCTCGACATAGGAACATTCCCTGTAAATTTCAGCTCAAAGCCTGATCAAAATCCGCCATCAAATCCTCCGCCGCCTCAAGCCCCACCGCAATGCGGATAAGGTTATCGGTAATGCCCATCCGTTCCCGTTCGGCGGCGTTCATGTTGATGTGGCTCATCTTTACCGGGTAAGAGGCGATAGTTTCCACGCCCCCAAGGCTGGGAGCCGCAGCGGCGAGTTTGATTTTTTTATAAAAGCCCAGGGCCTGTTCGGTGGTTTTAGTTTTGAACGAGAGCATGGCCCCGCCGCCCACCGCCTGGGCCAGATGAACGTCCCGCCCCGGATGCCCTACAAGGCCCGGATAATTCACCGCAATAACATTTTTGTGCCCTGCCAGCCACTCCGCCAGTTTTCCCGCCGTTGCCTGCTGCATGTCCATTCGTGCCTTGAGGGTTTTAATTCCCCGTATCACCAGCCATGCGTCCCAGGGGCCGGGCACCGCGCCAAAACTGTTTTGAATCTGGTAGAGCCGCTGCCCCAGTTCCTCTGTGGCGGTAACCGCAAGGCCGGAAATAACATCGCTGTGGCCGCCCAGAAATTTGGTGGCCGAGTGAACTACGATGTCCGCGCCCAGCTTGAGGGGCTGCTGCAAATAAGGCGTCATAAAGGTATTGTCCACAATGGACAAAAGGCGGTGTTCTTTGGCAATGGCGATACAGGCCGAAAGATTTGTGATCTTGAGCAAGGGATTTGAGGGGCTTTCCAGAAACAGCGCCCTGGTGTTGGGCTGTATCGCCTTCAGAATATTCTCCGGGTTCGAGGTATCCACCGCAGTCATCGTCAGCCCCCAGCGCTGGTAAAAAGTTTCGATGATATACCTGCTGCCGCCGTACACGTCTTCGGCAATTACAATATGATCCCCTGCCGCAAGCAGCCCCAGCACCGATGATATCGCCGACATGCCGCTGGCAAAGGCGTACCCTTTGGCCCCTCCCTCCAGTGTGGCGATAGTTTCTTCCAGCGCTTTTCGCGTGGGGTTGCTCCCACGGGAATAATCGAATTCCTGCATTTCGGTTATCACCTTCCGGTAATAAGTGGAAGTCTGATACACCATCACCCCTAACGCGCCGGTAACCGGGTCCATCTCATGACCGTTGTGAATAAGTAAAGTTCCCTTGTCCATGATGCTCTCCTAATTACACGATAACCGCTGCAGGCCGGCAATAGCAAGAGCCGCAAGCAGTTCCGCCGCCGTTGAAAGAGGGGCGGGGTCTGCGATGAAACCCGGATGATGATGCCCCTGGGGGCTTCCCACACCGATGGTCCAAAACACGCCGGGGATGGTTTTTTGATAATAAGCAAAATCCTCGCCGCCCATGCCCGGCACAGAGGGCGCGGTTTCAAGTCCCCGGGCCTTTGCCGTTTCAATCACAAAATCCGTAAGGGCCGGATCGTTGCAGGTAGCGGAGGTACACATCTCCCATGAAAAATCAATTTCGACTTCGCACGCAACGGCAATACCCCGGCTGACCTGTTCAAGCCTGTGGGCAATCCACGCAAGTTTTTCATCGCTGAAAGCGCGGAAAGTTCCCTCAAGCAGAGCAGTTTCCGGGATGACATTCCAGGTATTGCCCGCCTCAACATGGGTAAAACTCAAAACCGAGTGTTCAAAGGGACTGGTGTTGCGGCTAACGATGGTCTGGGCCGCATTAACAATCTGCGCTGCCACCGGCACCGGGTCCCGTGACTGCTGAGGATACGCGCCATGCCCACCTTTGCCGAGGATTATTATTTTGAAAGATCCCACCGCTGCATGGGTCGCACCGGGGCTGACGGCGATAAGGCCAGGGGGTAAATCCGCCGCCACGTGCAGCCCGTAAATCTCATTCACGTCCTGTAAAACACCGGACGCCAGCACCTGCCGCGCTCCACCGCCGCCTTCCTCCGCCGGCTGAAAGAGCAGCTTCACCGTTCCCGGTAGATCCTCCCGCTGTTCCCTGAGCAGCAGCGCCGCCCCCAGGAGTGCGCTCAAGTGGAAGTCATGACCGCAGGCATGCATAACCCCGGCGTTTTCTGAAGCGTATTCAAGGCCGGATTCTTCGGTAACCGGCAGGGCGTCAATGTCGGCACGCAGGGCGATTACCCGCTCGATTCCGGTTTCAGGCTTATTCTTTGTTCCCTGTATTCGCGCCACAAGACCGGTTTTCAGATTGACATCTAACACCTCAATGCCGGCCTCATCCAGTATGCGCCGGATTTGGGTAGTGGTTTCCCGTTCCCCATTGCTCGGTTCAGGGTGACGGTGAAACCACTTGAAATGCCCTTCAAGGGTTTGCTGCAAAGTCTCTTTGTCCATGTTAATCTCTTTTTAATGCAACGTTTTTTTTGACAGGAAGGTTCCCAATGCCTGAATAATGGTTACCAGCAGAACCAGGATGATTACCGTTACAATGGTGATGTCCGTCTGAAACCGCTGATAACCGTAACGGATGGCAAAGTCCCCCAGGCCCCCGCCACCCACCGCCCCCGCCATGGCGGTAAGCCCTACAAGGCTTATAAAGGTGATGGTTACTCCCCTGATTATACCGGGAACACTTTCTTTTAAATACACCCGGAAAATGATCCCCGCCGGGCTTGTACCCACCGACTGGGCCGCCTCAATGGAACCCCGGTTAATTTCGGCTAACGCAGATTCCATCTGCCTGGTAAAAAACGGCGTAGTACCGAATATCAGGGGTACCACCGCACCCTTAACGCCGATGGCGGTTCCCACGATGGCCCTGGTTACGGGGATAAGCAGGGCAATTAAAATGATAAAGGGCACGGAGCGAAAAAAATTGATAACCTTGTCCAGTACCGTCCAGAGTGGAAGGTTCTGTAAAATGTCTCCTTTGCGCGTAACGATGAGTATCAGGGCGAGGATTAGCCCCAGCATAAAACTTATCCCCCCGGAAATGCCCATCATCACCAGGGTTTCCCGCAGACATTTCAGGAGTTCCGGGATTTTTTTCAGTAAATTCGGCATAAGCCGCTGTAACAATTCAGCCATGTTTAATTACCTCCACACGCACTCCCTTGTCGCTCATCCATTGAATGGCCCCCTTCAGCGCCTCCGCCTCTCCCTCCAGAATATTGATGAGCCCGCCTATGGGAGTATCCCGGATAATATCCAGATCCGCGAAAATTATATTGATCTTTACATTGAACAGAGTCGACACCGTGGAAATCAGCGCTTCCACCGTATTCCGCCCCACATAGCTGAAACGGGCAAGGATCTGCCCCGGTTTCAGGCGGGTAATGGGGGAATCTTCGTCAATAAGATCCTGAATCTTCCGCAGATTGGAAGTGGTGGCGATAAAATCTTTGGTTATCTGCGCCTGAGGATTTGAAAAAACATCGAATACCGTGCCCTGCTCAATGATCTTCCCGCTGTCCATAACCGCCGCGTGGGTGCATATCGATTTTATCACCGGCATTTCGTGGGTAACCACCACCATGGTAAGATTCAGTTTTTTATTCAGCTCCTTGAGCAGCGACAGGATCGACTGGGTAGTCTGGGGGTCAAGGGCGCTGGTTGCCTCGTCGCATAACAGAATCGAAGGGTGCGAGGCAAGAGAGCGCGCAATACCAACCCGCTGTTTCTGTCCTCCGGAAAGCTGGGACGGGTAAGCTTCGGCCTTGTCGTCGAGACCCACCAGAGCCAGCAGTTCCTTCACCCTTTTTTCAATTTCCGCCTGGGAACGATGACGGTATTTGAGCGGAAAGGCGATATTCCCGGCCACGGTTCGGGAAGGGAACAGGTTGAAGTGCTGGAAGATCATGCCGATGTCCTCGCGGCTTGCGCGTAACTCCCGGCCGTCCAGCCGGGCCAGGTCCCGCCCCTTGATCAGCACTTCCCCGGCATCGGGCCGTTCCAGCAGATTGATACAACGGACCAGGGTACTCTTTCCGGCGCCGGAAAAACCGATAACACCGAAAATTTCCCCTTCCTCCACTGTAAGGGATACGTCCCGCACCGCCTCGACCCTGCGTTTACCCTGAAATGTTTTAGAAACGCCCCTTAGTTCTATCATTGGTTTATATCTTTACCTAACAGACTCAAAAGGCGGGAATATACGCGCCCTTAAAAACGGTCAGGATCACATTCCGTACCGCGTCGGTATGGTATTCCTGCACAATCCGCTGATACACCGGGTTGTCCTTGTCTGCGGTGCGGGCGGCGATGACATTGATATAGGGATTCTGGCTGCCCCCGTCCTGGCGTTCCAGGGCAAGGCTGTCCCGATCGGGATTATACCCGGCGTCCACCGCATGCCCGCCGTTGATGATCGAAGCCGCCACATCGTCCAGCAGCCGGGGAGTCTGGGCCGCTTCAACCTCAATTAACTGGATCTTCAGGGGATTTTCGGTAATGTCGCTTAAGGACGGAGTGGGCCCCGCAGCCTGGGGAATCTTGAGAAGCCCCGCCTTTTCCAGCACCCGCAGCGCCCGGCCCCCGTTCACCAGGTCATTGGGGATGGCGATTTTATCCCCGGATTTGATCTCCGCAACGGACTTTATCTTCTTTGAATAGAGTCCCAGGGGCGCCAAAATGGTATCCCCAATGGGACTGAGGTGGTAACCCTTGGTTTTGTTCTCGTTGTTCAGGTAAGCGTAGTGCTGAAATGCGTTAAGGTCGATTTCGCCATCCTCCAGGGCCCGGTTCGGCTGGACATACTCCGAAAATTTGACCAATTCAATATGGATTCCCTCTTTTTTGAGAGATTCCACGATGAGAGTCCATTGATCGTTATTTTCCCCCACCAGGCCGATTTTGACCACCGTCTCTGTTGCGCCGGTGGCGCCCTGTTTGTTTCCCCCGGCAAATACAGCCGCACTGAGCCCCAGGGCAAACAATGCAATAATAATCCTTTTCATCTTATTCTCCTTGCTTTAATTTTCCTATTATTGCAATAGGATATTAAACATAGTAATCATATCGGATTATTATGTCAAGGAGGAAACAAATAAATTTTTCCCCACCATGGTCTTTTACCTGGTTTACAGAAATTTCTTTTTCCGCTAGCTTTAAAACAGAACCGAATATGAACCTAAAATTCACGATTTTGTGGAACTGGCAGCACTGCCACCGCTTTACCCTTTTTTTTAACAATTTCTCCCGCTGGCTTGAGGAAACCGGCAGGGTGGAACCCGAAACAGCCCGGCAGGAATTACTTTGGGAATACGATGACCTGTTTAAGGGGACCCATGCCGGCATTTATATCCCCCTCTGGGCCTCGGCCTGCAAGGGGCGGGGGGATATCCTTATGGACGCGGTTACCCTGGACTTAATCAAAACCTATAATGTCTGGGGCTACACGCCGGCAGACATGGACGGTAACCCACCGGACTTTATCGGGCAGCAGTTTCATTTCCTCTGCTACCTCCGGGCCGCCGCTCTCCATGCGCTGGAAAATGGAGATGAGACCGCTGAATACGAACAGGCGGCAGCGGACTTTACGGCCGGCTTTTTGCTCGATACTGTCCGGGAAGTATGCGCCGGTATTCGCCGGAATTGCAAAGCACCGGTTTTTGCGGCGGCAGCGGATGAGCTGGAAAAATATGCCGCAGTCCTTGCCGGCGGTAAGGGTATTGATACCGGCGGCATTTCCGAAGCGCCGCTTCCCTCCGGCGCAATACCGGCGGAGTTAAGCTGTTACGGAGCGTACCAACACGGGCGCTTTCCTCCCCGGCCTGACAAACCGGAACGGTTGATCCCTACAACCTGCACCACCAACTGCGGGGGCCGCTGTGCGCTGCTTGTCCGGGAGCAGGAAGACTGTATTCTGGAAATAAAAGCCGCTCCCGGGGCCGCAGCGGCGGGCATGCGGCCCTGCGCCCGGGGTCTCTTGTGCCGGGAAACCTACATGAGCGGCCGGCGGCTCCGCTATCCCATGCGGCGCGCCGGAGAACGGGGTGAGGGGCGTTTCCGCCGAATCTCCTGGGAGGAAGCCGCCGATATTGCCGCCGCCCAGTGGCTGCGGATTCGGGACAACTATGGCCCCCAGGCGCGTTATGTGAATTATTCATCCGGCGTTCAATCGTTGCTGCGGCCCGACGCCATGATAAAGCGCCTGGCAAATCTTGACGGCGGGCATCTGGAATGGTACAACTCCTACAGCACCGCCTGCATCGCCTTCACCATGCCCTACATATACGGTGATAACCGGAACGGTAACAGCCTGGACGATATACTCAATACCCGGCTCATTATCCTCTGGGGGTTCAATCCCGACGAAACTGTCTTTGGAAGCGAACGGGGGCATTACCTTGACAAGGCAAAAGAAAAGGGCATCCCCATTGTGGCGATCGATCCCCGGCAAAGCGATACAGCCCTTTCCAGGGCCGGTGAATGGATCGGCATCCGCCCTTCGACTGACGCAGCTCTGGCCGACGCCCTGGCTTTTGTGATATGGTCCGAGGGTTTGCAGGATCAGCACTTCATGGATACCTATTGTCTGGGTTTTGATGAGAACCACATGGCCGCTGGAGTTCCGCCGGGTAACAGTTACCATAGCTACCTTTTTGGAGAACAGGACGGGATTCCCAAAACCGCTGAATGGGCAGAAGCCATTACCGGCGTTGCGGCGGAAACGATCAGGAAACTGGCCCGCCGTTATGCGCAAACCAAACCGGCTTGTCTCTTGCAGGGCTGGGGCCCCCAGCGTACCGCCTGCGGAGAACAAACCGTTCGCGGTATAGCCATGCTTGCCTGCCTGACCGGTAATGTAGGGATAAGCGGCGGCAGCGCTGGCGGACCGGGGGGCAGGAGTCTGCAGGTTCCGGGTTTTCCGGTTCCGGCCAATCCCTGCCCCGGCAAAATCCCCTCCTTTGCCTGGACCACAGCCATAGAACGGGGAACCGGAATGACGCCGGAACAGGACGGTCTGCAGGGAACGGAACGGCTGAGCTGCAATATCAAGCTCATGTGCAACTTTGCGGGAAATGTCCTAATCAACCAGCATGGGGACATAAATAATACGATACGTATCTTGAAAGACACCGCCAAATGCGAATTTATTATGGTTTCGGATGTGCTGATGACCTCCAGCGCGTGCTTTGCGGATCTGCTGCTGCCGGCGGCTTCCTCGCTGGAGCAGGAAAATATCGCCCTGCCCTGGAACAGCGGACACTATATTTTGCATAACGCCAGATTGACAAAGCCCCTTTTCGGCAGCCGTTTTGAATATTTTTTTATTGAGGCTCTGGCCGGCCGTATCGGCCTTGTGGACGGGTGGACAGAAGGCTGCGCCGATCCCGCCCAATGGCTGGAAAAAATGTACGCCGGTTTTCATAAAAAAATGCCCGAGCTGCCTGATTACGAAACCTTTAAAAAACAGGGAGGGTATTTTTTCAGAAACATCAAACCCTATATCGCCTATGCGGATCAGATTCGGGACCCCCCTGGACATCCCTTTAATACCCCGTCGGGGAAAATAGAAATATTTTCCCGGCGCATGTTCGATCTGAATCGTCCTCTTGAGGTTCCGGCAATTCCCCGCTATGTGCCGCCCCCTGAAGGCCCCTTTGATCCGTTACGTGAAAAATATCCACTACAACTTATCGGCTACCATACCAAAAGGCGGACCCACTCCACCCACGACACCAACCCCAAACTGGAACGGCTCGATCCCCAGCGCCTGTGGATGAATCCCCTCGACGCCGGGGAGCGTTTTCTCGCGGACGGGGACATGGCGGAGATTTTCAATGATCGGGGGCGGATACGGATACCGGTATTTGTTACCCGGCGAATTATCCCCGGAGTGACGGCACTGTCCCAGGGGGCCTGGTATACCCCGGACAAAGACGGTACAGATATCCTGGGCAGCATCAACGTGCTTACTTCGGCGCGGCTCACGCCCTTTGCGCGGGGTAATGCCCACCATACCTGCCTGGTGGAGGTCCGCAAATATGGCTGAAGTTACCGGGGCGGTGATTTTGGCGGGAGGCAGAAGCCGCCGTATGGGAACCGACAAAGCGCTGCTTCGTTGGGGGGAATTCACTTTTCTGGAACGAATACTGTCGCAGCTTGAACATTTCCCTGAAGTATTGATCTCCGCCGGAGAACCGGGACAATATGCCGAATTTGGCCTGCCGGTGATTGCGGACATATACCCAAACCGGGGTCCCATAGGCGGGCTCTATTCTGCCCTCAAGTGCTGCCGTTCCCCATTCCTGCTGGTCTTAAGCTGCGATACTCCCCTGTTTGAACGGGGCCTGGGGGAATACCTCGCCGCCCTGGCCTCGGACGATTTTGACGCGATAGTTCCCATGACGTGTAACGGATGGCGGCAGCCCCTCTGTGCGGTGTACGCCAAAACATGCACGGATATTCTGTTCGCCCAGATCCAGGCGGGTAACAACCGCATGAGAGATGCCCTGTCCCTGATGCGGACCCGGTACATCCCCATGACAGAACTGCCATATCAGGACATGGTATTGAGTGACATCAATCTGCCGGAGCAGTACCATGCCCTGATTCAAAGCGAATATCTTTCACCCGATATAGCCGAAAGCCGGGGTTACTGGTCAAAAGTTCCCGTGTCATCTTCCACGTAATAATAGCGGAAGCTCATGTAGAAACTCTGGTTTTCCGGGCCGTAGAATGTTCCCGGCTGGAATTTGGCATAATTGCCTTCAGCAGTTTTTACCACATACGTATTGGTATTCACGCTGAATGTGGGCGGCATTCCCGCCGTGCTGTACCAGCCGTACCCAATAGCATCAATCTCTATAGATGAGGTAAGCCCTTCGATATTCAAGACCTTGTCCATTGACTTGTCGGCGGCGGTCCACACTTCAACACTTTTGTGGGTATTAAGCAGGATTGAGGAGCGGCTGGCAACCGGCATTTGTGATTCAATGTTGATACCATCGGCACTTTGCAGCTCGTTGGTTCTGGTGCAGAGCAGATCCCAATCGGTAATTTTTGGAATAGCAAGCGTTACACCAGCTTTCAGATTATTTCCATCGTTAAGCGCCCTTGGAGGATTAGCATCCAGATCAAAGTAGATATAACCGTAGCCGTTTGTTATTCCGGTTATCCCATCCTCAATTTCTGTTTTTTCACCATCGCCGCCGTCAAGCCCTTTTACAACCGTTATCCTATAGCCCGGTGTAGGCGGAGTCATACTCTTCATCCCGAACACATCAAAGATAACTTTGTAGTATTCCGTCGCTGTTTTTATGATAAAAACTTTGCCTGAGCCCGTGCCCATTAGACCGCCGGCGCCTATTTCCCCGTCAAAAGGATTTGCCGCAGTCTGATATCCATAAAGCGGTGTGCCTGTTTTGAAGGTGTATTCCTTGACGTCATTCGCCCTGGCAGATAAATTAGCGGCTATGTCCGTCTCGTCGGTTTTTAAAACCAACACCCCCGATCCGTAACTGCCGCTATTGGCAATGATATTGCCATTTCCATCAATGGCAATATCAAAAAAATCAAGGGGAAGCTCCGCGACAATATCATCGCTTGAGAAATCAATGAACACCGCCTTTTTGGTATTGGAATAATCCACTTTTGCGATGGCGCTTGGATACCTGGGATCCGTATCTGGGGCAATCACGTTTTCACAGGACCCAAGGAATGCCATAAAAACGGCGGCTGTAATCAAGACGGCAAGCGGCATCCGCGCCGCAGGCGTTTTCCGGTTAAAAGTGTTCATAAGAACTCCTTGTATGAATTTCCGGCCTTGCGTTAGCCGCACAGTCAGAAACCCGTAATTTATTAAAAAGCTGATACACAGCTTTTTTACCATTTGAAACTCCCACCGAGAGAGAAAATTATTCCATCCCGCAACCCAAAGTAATCCCGCTGGCTCTGGCCTTCGGAACCTTTGATAAAGTGGCTGTTATTGAGGATGTTATGAATCACTCCGTATACTTCGAGTTTTTCTTTAAAAAAGAATTTTGAGAGGCGGAAATTCATCATGAGATAGTCGGGGCTATGCCCGGCAGCATCGCCGCCACTCATCCCGCCGCCTGCAATCTGGGGGGCGTTCCAGTTGGCCCGCAGCGAGACGGTGGTCTCGATTACCGGAATGGTGTAGGCGGCACTCAGATTTACCTGGTGGGGAACCCTTGAAGGCAGATCAGTATAAGCGCCTTCTTCCTCATCGTAACCCCTGGCGACAATCAAATTATACGCGCCCATGAGCTTGAGCCGTTGGCCGTTGTACCTGAGGGACAGATCGCCGCCTGAGGTAATCGCCTTCCCCACATTCCGGTAAGTGCGGGTATAAATGTAGGGCTGCAAGTTTCCCGATGTGTTTACAGCCGACCCGGAGCTCTCATCGGAAATATAGTCGTCAATTAAATCGGTAATATAATTGAAATACGCTCCGATATTCACCTGGAATTTTTTTGTTACCGCATAATCCGCCGAGGCGTTAAAGCCGTGAGATGTTTCGGGGCGCAAATTCGGGTTGCCGGTAAGCAGAAAGTTATAGGGGGCCGGGTGAAAGAAGACCCAGTAATTCTGCTTGAGGCTGGGGGTTTTGAATCCCATGCCGTAGGAGAGACGCAGCGCCAGAGCATCCGTTGGATCGTAACGGAAGGCGAGTTTAGGAGTCAGCTTGATGATGTTTTCCTCATTGGTGCTGTTGGGAAGCCGCCAGTCAAAGCGAAGGCCCGGTACAATGCGGAAGCGGTCCAGCCCTTTGATGTTCCAGGTGTCCTGGGCAAAGGCGGCAAGCGTGACCATTGATTTTTCCGCTTCAAAGGAATCGCTTTCCAGCGCTTCCCGCCTGGCATTTACGCCGAACAGCAGGGAATGGGAAATGACCGGCTCCCAGGAAAAACGGACTTCGCCTTCAATGTCCTGAAAAAGGCTGTCTGCGTAGGGCGATTCGGTATTAAAACTATAATTTTTCTTTTGCGCGTCATACTTCAGGCGATGGTAACTGAGAAAACCGTCCAGCAGGGCAAGGTCAGAAAAACTCCAGGAATTCCGCAGGCCTCCCTCGATTTTGGTATTGGCAAACTCATAACCGTTTTCCAAATCGGCGCTTGTCGTGAGCAGGGAATCGCTCCAGCTTCCGAACAATTCAAGGTCGCCGCCTCGGTGATGCCAGATCGCATTTCCCCTTGCCGATCCCAAACGGGCAGCGGCAACATCGTAAATGTCAACGAGCTTCCCCATGTTGTTCTGTGTTTTCGTGATTTTTCCGTCGTCCCAATCAAAAGCGCCGCCCAGGGAAAGCGCAAAATATTTGTTGTCGTAGCCCGCATAAGCGTCACCATAATAACGCAAGTTGGACGCGAATTCATGCCTGGTCCTGAACGAAAATCTATCCTTGTCCGGCTTTTTGGTGATAATGTTAATCACCCCGCCCATGGCATCCGAGCCGTACAGCACCGATGATGCGCCACGGACAATTTCAATACGCTCAATGTCAGAAACCGGAATCGCACTGACCGGAGTCGCGCCGCCCACATCGCCGGTAACTTCAACGCCGTCAACCAGAACTTTGACATACGCGCCCTCAAAGCCCTGCATCATCACCGTTGCCTGGGGATGATCAAAAATAATCACCCCCGGTATGTTTTCCATGACCTCAGCCACGGTTTTCGCGCCCAGGGCCTCTATTTCATCCCGGCTTATCACCTCCACGGCGGTTACCGCTTCCTTCGCGTCTTCTTCCACTTTTGAACCGGTAACTACCATGACCGGCCCCTGTTGGGCAAAAACTATGTTAGTAATTACTAACAATTGTGTAAAAATTACAGCCTGTTTAAAATTCATAAAATCCCCTTCTTGCTTTCTATTAGTCCAGTTGGTACTTGATCACTACCTGCAAAGAAAAATCGCCATCAATCCCTACCATAACCGGGGTTGGAAAGGGGCCGGCGGACCTGACGGTTTCCAGCGTCGCCTGAACCAGAAAGGGGTGGGCTTTGCTGTTCCCCGGCTGCACCTGCGCCAGAGAGCCGTCGGGCCGTATGGTAAATTGAACCGCCATATCACCTTCAATGCCCCGCTTGCGCATTGCCAGGGGGTACACTTTTTTCTCCTCAAGCCGCTGCATGATCAGGGCAATGTAGTCGCTTTCGCTCATCTTGTACGTCGTTTCCGCCGCAGTATGGACGCCTGCGCCGTCTGCGCCACTTGTTGCAATTTCTTCCGGTCCGTGGGATTCATCCGCCCCCCCGTATGCTTCGGCGGTTTGGGCGGCATTGATGGAATCGATGGAACCGATAGAATCGAGGGCTTCTGCGACTTCGGTGTTCTGCACCGGCAGCGGGTTTTCGTTCTGTGCGGTATCCCGCATGGCGGGGCTTTCGGCTGCGGGGGAACCCAGATCGAAGAACAACAGCGAGTTCTGCCTGTCAGCGGAAACTTTCAGACTTAATCCCGAAAAATCGGCAAGGGCAAAAACCGCGATATGCAGCGAAAACAGGGCGGCAAAGAACAGCACGGCGGTATACTGTTTTTTACCATTCATGACGTATTGCCACATTGCGCACCCCCGCGAGCTTGATAATATCCATAACCGAGACAACATTGTCAAAAACAACCCCGCCGTCACATTCCAGCGCAACCGTTACATTCCGCAGTTCCTGATTAAATGCGGCAAACCGCGCTGCCAGTTCCGCTTTTTCAATTTCTTCACTGTCAAAATACACCCTGCCTTCCGCGTCCACCGAAATGGTAACGAATATCCTGTCCTGCATTGTTCCTGAAGCGGCATTGGGCAGGGTAAGGGCAATGGCGGGTTTTTCAAAACTCGCCCCTATCATAAAAAAAATTACCAGCATGAAGATCACGTCAATAAGCGAGGTGATGTTAATCTCCGTATGGCTGTTTTTTTTCCCGCCAAAATTCCTCATACCCGCGCCTCCCGGTGTTTTTCGGTAAGCAGGGAAATGGCAAGGGACATTTCCTGCAGCCGTGAAGAAGACAGATGCTCAAACAATTTGCAGCAGCCCAGGGCGCAGATCGCGGTTACCAGCCCCGTGGCGGTGGTGATCATCGCTTCGCGTATCCCGCCGGACAGGAACGAAATATCCACAGATGCGCCCCGGGTTTCTATCTGCGCAAAGGCGTTCATCAAACCGGTAATGGTGCCCAAAAGCCCCAGCAGGGGGGCAATGGTTCCGATAAACGAAAGTACCGTTAATCCGTTTTCCATTTCTTTTTTCAGCAGCGCCGCCTTTCGGTCAACGATTTCCATAAGCACAGCTTCCGGCTTCTCTGCGTTATGCGAAAATTTTTCCGCGATTCTGTAGAGGGGGCTTTGTTTTTCGCTGGGGCGGAGTTGTTCCAGAGCAGCGGCAGACCCGCCGCTTTCCAGTACGGCAAAGAGAAACTGCCGCCTGCACCTTGTACGGCAAAAATATACCGCCCTGTGGGAAAAAACCGCAAGGATAACCAGATAGAGGGACAGAATTACCCAATTGATGGCCCCCCCTGCGTTCATAAAATTAAAAAATACGCCAAACTTCTCCATTTTATTCCTTTGTTATTCCTTACACATCAGCTTGTGCGGTTTTCATGCGGATAAACACAAATGCCTTTACCGCCAGCAAGACCACCAGGAATATGCGCAGATGGGGTGAATGAGTTAAAACGATAATCGGGACAATAAAAGCGCAGGCGGTAAAGTAAATGATCAGCTTTTCTTTGAGGGTTAAGCCTTTGCCGCTACGGATACGTTCCAGCCTGGGGCCGAGAAACCGGTTGTTGATAAGCCAGGCATACAGCCGTTCTGAGCTTTTCATAAAACAGAATGCGGCGCCCAGCAGAAAGGGCGTTGCGGGCAGCACCGGGAGGACTATGCCGGCAACGGCAAGGCCAAGAAGCAGAAAACCGGCGGCAAGAAACAATACCTTATGAATTTTCATTTTTCTCCCCCCAATCCTGCCGGTATTTTTTCATTTCACTGTGGAGTTCCAAAAGTTTGTCCATCATGCGCGGGGAGGGCCGCAGAAAAAACGACGACGGGACTATGCTGATATTTGATTCCCTGCCTGCCCTGGTTTTAAGAATCGCCGAATCTGCGGCAAGTATATCCTCCGGTTTGGTGATCGACATCGCGCCGAACAGGAAGTCGGGGTTTTGGGCAAGAACATATTCTGAAGAAAGAATCGGCTGGGAAGCGGGAAGGTCTGCGGCGATGTTCTGTGCCCCCAAAACTTCAAGCACATTTCCGGCAAGGGATGCGGAGTTGAACGCCATGAGCGGGTTTGCCGAAAAAAGAAACGCCCCTTTTAAGCCCAACGGCTGTTCACGCAGTTCCCCGGCAAGGGATGCGAGAATTATTTGCTTTTCGCTTACCAGTTTTTTTGCCGCCTCTTCCCTGCCGCAGAGCCGCCCCAGAATAAGGGCACTGTAAAAAATATCTTCGATAGAATCCGCACCGTGAACGATTGCGGCATTACCCCTGGAAATATAATCCCTGATAAAGCCGCTGTTCATGCTATTGCCGATTACCAGATCAGGTTCCATGCTGATCATCGTTTCCAGATTTGGCCGGGCAACATTTCCAACGCCTGGAAGCAGGATTGTTTTTTCCGCCGGCCACACGCTTTCGCTGCTGGAAGCGATTGCGGCAATGGCGGATTCTCCCCCAATCAGGTACAGGGTTTCTACCGCACCGGGGGAAAGCAAAACAATGCGCCGGTATTGTTTAAGCGGAATTGTGTTACCTTCGCGGTCAATAAGGTATTCGCCATCGGGCCGCTGTTCCGTTTTCCAGAACCGGTCCGTTTTTGAATCGGCATTTTCATTCGTATTTTCAAGGATGTTTACGCCGGCGTCTCCACGCACATCCCCTCCGTTTTTACCTTCGCAGTTCATCGTGATCATTCCCATGACAAAAAACATGGCCCAAATACAGACCATCGATTTTTTCTTCATGTATACACTTTTCATATTACACACCTTTCCCTGCGTTACTATTTTCAGCTTTAATCGCCGCATCAAGAATTGTTACCGCGATATTGTTGCCCCAGAAAACTCCGTCCGCGCTGAGTTTCCACGCCTGCCTACCCTCGCTGGTAAACGGTTCAAGCAATCCCTCTTTTTCAAGGGGAGCCATTGCGCCGCCAATAGCATCTGTAACCTGCGGCCCCAATTCCCCGCAGATCACTTCCGGGTCATACACGCCGAATTGGAGCATCCCCAAAATACGGTGGTATTTTTCGTAGCGGGGATTGGGAGCGGCTGTCATGCGGCGGCCCGGGGCCATGGAGTACACGGGGAAACCGGCGACTGTACCGCCGGCGCCGGAACCGATGGGAATAAGATCGCCATCGCCATATTGAATATGAATGTAGCGGTAGCGATCCCTGTCTGGGCGGGCAAGTTTGGAAAGCTCCAGCAGGTTAAAGCCCGCTTCGGTAAGGGTCTTGTAAAAAAGATTGTGCCGCTGTAAATCAAAATCAATATCCCGCTTAAAGGTCAACTCATTTTGTTCAAGCGCGTTCGAGAGGGCCGAGCCTTTCTGGATCATCAACGAATAAAAACTAACGCTGTCAATACGTGAGCTTATGCACATTTCAGCATCCTGCCGGATTTCGTCCAGGCTTTGATCGGGGTAACTGTAAATAATATCGATACCCAAAACCCCGCCAAAATTTTTCCGCAGGGCAAGCAACTCCTCTTTTGCTTTTTTTTCGGAATAGGTTCTGGCCAAAAGCCTGCGCCCCCTGTCCGAAAAAGTTTGTATTCCAATGCTGAAACGGTTCACCCCCGCCGCTTCCAGAGCCGCCGCCTTTTTTACGCCCAGGTTGTGCTGGGTCGATTCGACACTTATCTCGCAGTCCCCGGTAAGGGGAAAATGATCTTTAAGCGCGGAAAGAATCGTTTGAAATTGTCCGGTATTCAACACCGTGGGCGTGCCGCCGCCAAAATAGACCGATTCAATGTGCTGCCCCTGTATATAGGGATAGCCACCCCATTTTTTGATTTCCGACACAAGATAACCGGTGTAGGCATCCAAATCCGCGCCTTTGCGCTCGGTACGGTTGAGGTTGCAGAAAGAGCAAATTTTGTCGCAGTACGGCACATGGATGTATACCCCTGCGTTTTTTTGCGCCGGTTTTTCCCGCAAAATTTTTTCAAGTTCTTTCCAGTGCCCGGCGGGGGGCTTTAACCCCAGCAGGCGGAACAGACGGCGCAGCAGGGGGGAGCCGCGCATCATACCACCGCTGCCCCGCCCGGGGTCAAGCAATTCCGCAAGCCGGTTTTCCGCATCGTGGTGCGAACGGTAACGTTCAGTAAACATTACGCGCCTCCCGCCGGGGCAGCACAAAAGGCCGGCCGTTTTCATCGGGATGAATTGCTACGCGGATGCCGTAAATATCTTCCAACACTTTTTCCGAAAGTATCTCCGATGGTTTGCCCTGATAACGCAGACTGCCGTCTTTTAAAAAAAGAATTCGGTCGCAGTATTGGGAAGCGAGGTTTATGTCGTGTAACACCGCCAGTATAATTTTATTTTCCTCATCGGCTTTTTTCCGCATTAGTTCCATAATCTCGATGGCGTGATTCAAATCCAGCCCCGATGTGGCTTCATCCAACAGTAAGACATCCGCTTCCTGGGCCAGGCAGCGGGCAATCACCGCTTTCTGAATTTCGCCGCCCGAAAGGGTCATCACATTCCGTTCCGCCAGAGGGGTAATGCCCAACATTTCCATCACATTTACGGCCTTTTGTTTATCCGCCGGACTGTAGCCGCCCCAGCGATCTTTGAGGTGAGGCAGCCGCCCCATGAGCACCAACTCCGAGACGGTAAAGGCAGCGCGAAATGCCGGTGATTGCGGCACAAAGGCAAGGCGGCGGGACCGCTCGCTGCGTGAATTTTTCGCGTCCGAAAATTCCTCAAGGATTTCGCCGCAGCCGGAATAAAGAACCCTGCCGCTTGAAGGTTTCAGAAACCCCAAAATATTTTTGAGAAAGGTCGATTTGCCTGAACCGTTGGGGCCGAGGAAACCAACAAACTCCCCTGGTTTGAGGGAGAGGGAAACCGATTTGAGCGCTTCCCGCCGCGGCCACGAAAAACTTACACTTTGTACTTCAAGCGCCATTATAAGATTCCTTTCCGGCGCGTATTGCCAGGAACATAAAAAAGGGAGCGCCGAACAGCGCGGTTATAATGCCGATGGGAATTTCCACCGGGGCAATGATCGTCCGCGCCAGGGTGTCCGCCAGCAGCAGAAAAACACCGCCTGAGTACGCAGCAAGGGGCAGCAGGCGGCTATGGCCGTTACCAACACAAAGCCTTACGCCGTGGGGCACAATCAGCCCGACAAAGCCTATCATGCCGGTAAAGGCCACGGAAAAAGCAGCGGTAAGACTCACCACTAAAAGGAGCTGCCGTTTCATGCTGCCCACCGGCACTCCCAGCGAATGGGCTTCAGCGTCTCCCAACAGCAGCGCGTCAACTTCGTGCCGCCGCCAGGTAAAATAACCCAGTGATAGAAGCAGAGGACCGAATAACAGCGCCACCCTGAACCAGGAGGCCGCGCCCAGGTAGCCCATGGTCCACACCATCACCCGGTACGAATCCTGCCCAGCCATGTACATGACAAAAGAGCTCATGGCGCTGAGAAATGCCGAGAGGGCAACCCCCACGATTAAGAGCGACGAGGCATCGGTTTTTCCCCGTTTGCCGGAAAGCCTGAAAATCAGGAACGAAGCGCCCAGTGCGCCTGCAAAGGCAAAAGCCCCGTACCAGAGATCGGAAAGTTTTAGCACAAAGGCCAGCGCCGCCCCTGCCACCGCGCCGGAACTGATGCCGATTATATACGGGTCCGCCAGGGGGTTACGGAACACCGCCTGAGAGATAGTTCCCCCGGCGGCAAGCATCATCCCCACCAACAGGGCCATCACTATCCGGGGAAGCCGTATCCCCAGCACAATTTCCGCCGCCGCGCCCCCCCGCTCAAAACCCAGAAGTATGTCCGCCATTTGCCGCAGGGGAATAGCCACGCTGCCTGAAAGCAGCCCCACTAAAAAGAGAACCAGTAATAAGAAGCTCACGCCGGCAATAAACCATGCGGTTTTTCTGTCTTTCACGAATTTTCCTTTGGAGAACGTTTTTCGAGCATTACCGCGCAGGCCGCGACAGCCGCCGCAATATCCGCATCGTTTGGGTGTTTTGCCGCCTCCTCGTGACGTTTCCGCCGTTCTTCGTCCATAGAATGCGGGAACCCAGCCGGAATTTTTTTGAACATCTCGATTAATTTGGGATCTATCTTCCCCTGGCACATAAAACTGCCCAGGCAGGTGTTTTTCTTTGCCGCTAATTCTTCAACTTTTTGCGCGGATTTTTTTGCATGATCCGAATCGGGATATGCCCCCAGGGTGCCAAACAGCCCGATTTGCCGCCCTTGAAGGCTTTTCAGGTACGCAAGAGCCTTTTTATCCGCCGACCCCTTGTCAACCCAGAAACCCAGCAGCACTACTTCCCCCCCGGCAGGCTGCGGCTTGTCTTCCACCGGCACGATCCTCGCCGAAAAACCTCGTTCACCAAGCCCCGACGCGATTCCCTCTGCAACCTTGCGGGTATTTCCTGTCTTGCTGGAGTACACAACCAGTGCGATACCGCCAGAATTCTCCATAAAAACCTCTCCTTGAATTAGTCTAGACTAACTTTATTTATAATTATTAGCATAGACTAACAAACGAGTCAAGAAGATATTGTAAAAAAAGATATATATTTATGAGGGCGAATCCTGAAATTGATAAATATCCGGCGATATACTACCATTTGATCATCAAATAATAGACAAATGGGGTACATTATGCAGTTTCTAACAATTTTGAAGATGTCCTCTGGAGTGTTAACCCTTTTGAACAGCAGGTAAGCTCAAAATTGGTCTCCCGATCAACTATGAAAAAACGAGGTGCAAAAACCATGTCTCAAAAAAAGTGACTGTTACCTGGGTAATACTCAAGAACACAGTGCCTGAAGGGCAAGCCAAAGCATATACAGACATGCGACATTTGCCATAAACTTTATGAATGCTGATTTCGGCTGACTTGAACACCAATTATGGAAACATATGAACACTGAATACGGAATATTTGAACACCCTGCCGGGATTTGAGGGGACTGCCCATACCCGCAAAAAGCATAAATATGGGCAGTG
>BNVF01000056.1 GCA_025997895.1 Spirochaetia bacterium | reverse complement strand
TAACCGACCCCCACCTTCGTGTCGAGCGAGCCGTAGGCGAGTGCACGAAGGTGTGTATCTAATGTTTTGGAGCAAACGGAATGCCCGGCACTGCCCCGCCCACCCCGATTTGATGAGCGAGAGAATGCTACGCTGCGCGACAAATTACCGTTTTACTCAGAGCACTATGGAGCGTTTCACTTCCACCGGGAAGACCCCGAAAAGCCTGTCCAGGGGGGAATCCAGCGTAAGGGAGGAGCCGGTTGCTTTATTGTAGATTTCTACTACGGCTTCAAGTTCTGTTGTATCCTTGGACCAGATTGCCGAGGAGTAGGCGGCGCGAAACAGGCCCTTTTCCGCCAAATCCCTTGTTGGAAGGGAACCGTAGCGTTTTCTGGCCTGATTGTCCACCACCGCAGCGGGGCCGTCGTAGCCAATGGTAAAGATAAATTCTTCGCGGGAAAGCATAGCTGCCTTTAAAAGGGCTCAGGGAACCGGGGAGAAGGAATCCTTCCCCAGACCACAGGCAGGACAAACCCAATCCACCGGAATATCCTCAAAAGCCGTTCCCGGTTTTATGCCGCTGTCAGGATCGCCCTTTGCGGGATCATATACATAACCACAAACATCGCAGACGTACTTTTTCATATTACGCTCCTTACTATAAGTATACCGAATTAAGCTTTTGTTTGCAATTAATTTTTGTATCAGCAAAGCGGGATGCCCCTGGAATGTTATTTTCCGGTGCACTTAAGTTTTTCAAAAATTGAAAGATAAAAATTACTTCTTCGGTGACTGACACTCCGGCTTTGGTGTCAGTCACCATTGCGTTTACCTGGTTTATATTTTGGCAATCAAAAAAGTCACCATTTCGTATGAATAAGACTGAAAGACCCCGACAAAGGATCTCGGTTTTCAATTCCCTGGTTTTACAATCCGTTACCGTAGAGGAATCGAGGGAAACTACCTTTAAGATGGGTTTGCTCCTGTGGGGGTTTCAGCCCTGCGCTTTCGGAAATTTTGTCCCGCATTCCCATCAATATCATAGACCGTCCGGTATCGGTGCTGATTGGCTATGGGACATCGCTGCTGCTTAAAAAAATAGCCCTTGTATGGGGCGGCTATAGGGAAACATGAAAATGCAAAAACTCAATTCACCCCGCCCAAAAGCCCTGCATACTCGCTCTCGTAGCGTTTAAGCCGGGGGTTCTCCGGCGCGATGGCAAGGGCCTGTTTAAGGTAGTACACGGCGCGACGTTCTTCGCGGCGGCGGTGGTAGATTTCAAACATGGCGATAAGGGCGTTCAGGTTCCGGGGATCCTCAAAGAGGCTGGAGCGGAGATCGTTGAGCGCCGTTTCCTCGTTGGAGCGGATGCGGCTGCGCAGATAATAATAGCGGCTTTTTACCGGGCCTCCGCCCAGGGCGGCAAGGCGGTTTTCGATCATCCTGGCCGCTTCGTCCTGCCTGCCGGTGTCGATGAGGGCCGCAATGTAGGCGGCAATGGCGTCATCATTGGAACTGTCCCGCTCGTAAAGTTCACGGGCGTATGCAAGCGCCCGGGAGTTATTTCCCAGGCCGCGCTCCACAGTGTAGGCATTGAGAAGATCCTGAACATTGCGGCGCTCGTTCAGAATACGATTCAAAAAACCCTGGGCTTCACGCCAGCTTTCCCGGTGTATGGCGTCCTGCAATCCCAGGGCTAAAATCGTCAGGGATGAACCGGACGAATTCATGAGCCGACTCAAAAGTTCCCTGCCCTCAGCCTGATCCGCCGCCCTGGGGGATTCCATCAACAGGCTGACGGCGTATACCGCAGCTTCATCATCATTGGGATTGGCGCGGAGTATTGAACGCAGATAGTTGATAGCCGAGTCCCGGTTACGGTAGCCCTCGGCCTGAACCCTGGCACGCAATAAAAGATAGAGCCGGTTATTGGGATTGATCCCGGCGTAGAGATCCAGCGGCGCCTGGGCCTGGGTGTACTGCCCCTGCTCTACCAGAATATGCGCCCGCATCAGGATAAATTCACCGTCCCGGCTGTCACGCTGCAAAATCTCCGAGATCGCCGGCTCGGCCCTGGACCAGTCGCGGTTTTCGTACCAGGCAACGGCAAGCTGCCGCTTGATCCCCATATTGTCCGGGTAGCGTATCACCAGATCAGCGAGCAGCTTCAGCGCATCCTGTCTCCGGTTTGTCTGGTTCATCACCCGCACAAGCCCCAGCGCTGCGGGGTAAAATTCCTCGGAAATATTATATGCCTGATTAAAGGCTGCCTCAGCCTCGTTAAAACGCGGTATCCGCTCAAAAATGAGACCCAGGAAATAGGGGGCCAATACCGAATTGGGTCTGAAAGCCCGGGCCTTTTCCAAATCCGGCAGGGCCGCGAGGAGCCGCTCCGGGCGGGTCTCGGTAAAGAGGGCGGTAAAGGGCAGCACATATTCCAGATAATCGGTAGAGACGGCGGACGGCGGGGAGTAATTGCCCCGCTCGGCCTCGCGCAAAATACGGGCGTACATATGAGTCTGGGGAAGGTCGGTGACAGGAAGCTGGGCTGCGGCATCGGGGTAGATTCGCCTGATAAAAGCCGCGTTCACGCCATTCATCACCCTGCCGAACTCGGAGGCGCCCAGATCCCGGCTGCGGATAAGTTCCAGTGCCTGCAGCATGGACGAAAGAAGCCCGGACTCGGTTAAAGTCCGTATCTCTTCGGCAATGCCCCCAGTGGGCCGCCCCTCGTTGTTTTGGCCGCCTGTCTGCGCCTGGGGAGCATCGGTCTGAATGGGCATCTCCTGCCCGGAACCAGGGAACCCGCTACCCGGGGAGTCCTGCACGGGATCAGAGTGAAGGTCTGCAGACCGCAGGTCTACAGACCGAAGGTCTGAGGGCGCTGATTTGCAGCATATCAGAATTTGGCTTACCGTCAAAACGAAAACAAGGAGAAACCAGAGCCTGTTTATCACCGCTTCGGTTCCCCGCTGTATTTAGTACCAAGGGAAACAAGTATCAATATAAGTCCGCCCAAAACGATGAGGAGGGGCCACCAGTTTCTGACAAACTGGGAAAGAGAAAAAGAAACCAGCTCAAACGAAAAAACCAGCAGCGCCGAGCCCAGGATGACAAATGCAATTGAAGGCACCACGTATTTGATCCGCAAAGCCCCATAACGGCGCCACCCTGCAGGAAACAGGGCTATGCCGGAAAAGACCGAAAATAGGGGCCACGCCTGGGAAATCTCCGCCGGAATTATGTGCAGCGCCGAAAAAAAGACAAAAAGCCCCACCTGCAGGAAGAAGGCGGCAAAGAACAGGTAGAGCGAACGCCAGTTGAGTTTTATCGCCAGCACCGCGCAGCCCACACCGGCAATCACAAAAAAGAAGGAAATCAGAATAACAGCGCGGGAAATTTCCACTAATGATCCCAGCAAAAAGGCGCAGCCAAGAAACATGAGAAACAGGCCGACTATAAAAATGAGCCTGGCGGCTGTCCGGCGGGTCATAAAAAACTGCATATACATCTATTATAGCAGGCCGGCGTCTAATTGCCAAGGTTCAATGGTACAAATGAGTCAGTTTCAAAATAAAGTGATGCACCCGCTATTACCCTCGGGGAGGGGCGGGCGGCGCTGCGGGGGCTGAAAAACCTTGTAGAGTCCAACGCGCACTGCGGCAGCTAAAGCTGCCGCGCATTTTCCGCATACAGCGGTATCTATTGGCGCTACACCATGCTACATTTGGTTATCCACACGTTGCACGTGCTTTGTTGGGTGTACATCCCCTGCCCGGTTTTTCGTTCCTAACCAAGCGATATAAGCTAAGTTATTCTGTCCGTACTTCTAAGCCAGTGATCCGGGCAGCAGTGGTAACAGCTAAGGTTCAGCCCTGCGGGCTGCTTTAATTGACAGGTATGTTCCATCGGGGAATTCCAAATGTTTTTCAGCCCCCGCAGCGCCGCCCGCCCCTCCCCGAGGGCATTTGTGGTTAAATTCCCTTTATGCTGAAACTGTTTTGAAAGAGAGGGCATTAGCCGACTATGCAGCCGCAGGGCTTACCCCAGCCCTGCGGCTGGAGAGCGAATAATACAGCGTCTTGTTACATTTACAGCATAATGGTAGGATTTTAGCAATGGGAAAGGGGAAAAACTTCCGGGGTTTCATCATCGCACCGCTCCTGGTAATTGCCGTCCTGGTTACGGTATGCGGCCGTGAACAATATCTGCAAAATGCCGAGGACCGTATCGATCCCTATTATATGAACGTCGGCCGGGAAAACCGGGAACAGTTCAGGGAACTCTTCGACCTGCTGGCAAAAGAGCAAGATTCAAGCCAGAGTCAGTTTGCGGTAATACGGGAAATCGCCGCCAGTTATGCCCGGCTAAAGGACTACGGCAGACTCATCCATTTTTTGAGCGCCCGAACTCTCAATTATTCCAACGATCCCTATAACAGCTATTATTTATTGATGATAGCCTACGCCTATATGCAGCTTGATTCAAACCCCATCGCCGCCCGGTACTTCGACCTGATCGTCAAAAACTATCCGGATCTTACTATTAATGATGAATCCATTCATCTGGCCTGCCTCAAGCAGCTCATTGTATTAACCGGCAACAGCGAACAGCAGGTCTGGTACTATCAGGAACTGATCTCCCGCTTCTCCGACAAGATCGATCTGGGGCAGGCCAATTTCATGCTGGGCCAGGCCTGCGAGCGTATCGGTGACTGGAAGGGCGCCATTCAGGCCTACACCCGCTATCTGCCCTATGCCGGCGCCATGATACCGGGCTTTCCCAACGCCGACAACTACGCCAAGCAGCAGGTTGACTTTAACAACTCCCCCAAGGACTGGACCTTTGAAAGTCTCCCCGCCCTGCTTAAAGCGGTGGAAGCCGCCCTGGACGCAGGTAACAGTTACCAGCTCAGACGCTGCCAGGCCAAGGTCAACTTTTTCGCCCGTTCCTGGGAGCAGGGAGAAACCGACGACGCGGGCATGGCCGACTTCAACCTCGCTGACTTCATGCGGGGCAACCGCATACGCTACGCCAACAAGCTGGACGACTCCTCCAACGCCACCGAAGCCTATCTGCGCACCTGGGGCTGGTCCCAATACATTTCAACCTGGTACCTCTATTTCAGAAAAATCTACTTCCCCTCGAACCCGGAAATCCACGGCCGCTGGGAATGGGCTGGGGTGTATTATGGGGAAAAGTTTTAATTCGGGGAGTTAGTTTTTAGTTGAATAAATTAAATCGCAGCGTTGCGCTAATCTTGCTCACCTTCGTAAGCGCCCTAAGCGCCGCCAGGGCTGACACCGCCACTTCCGCCGACCCCGCCCCGCAGTCGGCGCAAGCCCCCCGGCAAATCCCCCGCCCCCAGCGTATCATTCGCACGGCTCCACACTCCCAAGCTGTCTACCGGGCAGCACTCCTCACTCCTCACTCCTCCTCCCCCCCCAACTCCCTCCTCACCTCCGAATCTCTCGCCCACCCCCTCACCCAACGCTACATCAAGCAGTATTCCAGCCCCGGCGGCGTTTCGTGGCTCAACGCGGTAATGCAGCGGGGGGGCATATATCTTCCGTTTATCAGGGATGAAATCGAAAAAAGGAAACTGCCCCCTGAACTGATCTATCTTCCGGTTATTGAGTCCGGCTATCAAAGCACGGCGAGGAGCAAATCCGGCGCGGTGGGGCTGTGGCAGTTTATGATGAACAGCATCGCCCCTTTTGACATGAAGGTGAACGAACTCATAGACGAGCGGCGGGATTTTCAGAAATCAACCAGAGGGGCGCTGCAAAAGCTGGAGGAAAACCGCCGCTATCTGGGCAATTGGGAACTGGCGCTGGCAGCCTATAACAGCGGCCTTGGCGGAGTGAACCGGATCGTACAGCGCACCGGCATCCGGGACTATTGGACACTCAGCGACAAACAGGAACTGCGCACCGAAACCATTCACTATGTGCCAAAATTGCTGGCAGTGGCCTACATACTTTCCCAGCCCCGGCGCTTCGGCATTGATCTCTGGCCCGAAACCCTGGAGTGGACTACTGTCCCGGTAGAACGGCAGGCGTCGCTGGACGTACTCGCCGCCGAGACCGGCGTAAACCGGGAACTGCTCCGCCGCCTGAACATGGAACTGCTCCACGGCATCACCCCGCCGGACAAAAACTATCAGCTTAAAATACCGGCCGCAGCCCTGCCCCTCATAACAGAGACCCTGAAAAGGGACGACCTCAAACTAATCACCTTTTACCGCTATGTCGTCAAATACGGCGACACCCTCTCTGCCCTGTCCCGTCATTACGGCGTACCCCTTGACCTCATCGAACAGCACAACCCAGGCATACTGAAACGCTACCTCAAAATAGGGGAAACCATCATCATCCCCGCCTTTCAGGAAACCCGCCCCTATCCCGGCTCACAACCCGCCCCAGCAACTCCCGGCGAAAACAGCTTTGGAGGAACCCATTTGGTCAAAAAAGGCGAAACCCTCTGGTCACTCGCCCTGGCCTATGAAATCGACCCCCAGGAACTGGCAGCGGCAAACAACATGGAACTGAATCAAATCCTCCCCGAAGGAAAAACCCTGAAAGTACCGATAATTAAGTAATGCAAAAGTTTAAATGGTGCCTGGCACCTTTTTTGTTTGCCGCCAGCCTCGCCTTTGGGGAGACCCAAATCGGGATTGAGGGTGCGGTGGAATGGGATACGCTGGAGATTAAAGCGGCGGTTTCGCTGGATTTGGCTTCTGCCGGTATCAGGCTGCCTGCGGGCAGAACCCAGGGCGAGGCGATTATCGGCTCCGAGTACCTCAGGCTCATACGGCCGGGCATACTGGATCTGCAGGTGGATTCTTCTTCGACCATCGCGGACCTTATTGAGCGGGGGGAATTGAGCCTGCTTGAAACAGAAAACATCGCCCTTCAGGCCCGGGCGGTACCGCCGGCGCTTTCGCCGGATCTGTGCAGCATTTCCGCAGCGTACACCCTCAGCCTGGGCGGTATCAGCGCCGCCCTGCTCCGCCACAACCGCCCCTCGGCCATACTGCGCACATTGATCCCCGTTGCCGCGCCGGCCTACACCGGGATCATCATCATCGCCTCCGAATCCCTGCCGGTTCACGGCATGAAAGGTGCCACCCTGCCAGTTCCCTGCCTCTTTCCTAAAATCTGGGACACCAATATGAACCTCATCTTTGAGCGCAATATGCTCGAAGTTACAAACGCCGCAATGATACGCTACGCCCCGGTGCGCAGCATTTTTACCGACAGCCCCTCGGGCCTTTCCCCGGAAATCAACGCCATAGTGGGCGACAAACCCCTGCGCATTTTCGCCAGAGGCGTTTTCGGCATAAATCCAACCGATCCCATCATCGACAGTGATGACGCCCTGCTCATCATTTCGTCAGAGGAAAACCGTCGGCTCCTGCGTGAAGGGCGGGTGGTAATCGTTCTTGATGACTCGGTGCTGAGGAGTGCGCTGAGCGAATAGGGTTCAAATGAGGAAATTGTGAATTTCATTAATGGTGTCCTGTATAGTCACAGCCATTTTATCAGTCTCATTGAATAATTTTTTTCTTATAATTAAAGCCTTTTGACAATAATCCAATGCTTCTTTATAATCACCTATGTTTTTATATATAATACCAATATTAAAATAAGACGATGCAATATCCTTATGTTCTTCACCGTATGATTTTTTTCGTATTTCCAATGATTTAAAGTAATTTTCCAATGACTTTTCATATTGTTTTAATGAATTGCATATTGCGCCTATATTAAAATATGATGTTGCTGTAAGCAAATGTTCATCACCAAAAACTTTTTGGCGTATTTTCAATGATTTACTTTCACATTCAAGTGCTGTATCAATATTGCCGGATTTGAAATAAATATATCCCAAATCGCTTTGAGTTGTCGCAATTTTTTCATGGATTTCGCCATATATTTCAATTTGTATTTTTATGATATTACTATATAAATCTATTAGCCTTTTAGTATCTTTTGGTGAAACTTTTTTGTAAATATTTACCGCCCTATCAAAATTTTCTAATGCTTTCTCATGGTCATTCATATCTTTATATATATAACCAATATTTGCGTAAGATGAGGCAGTGTTTGAATTTTCTTCACCAAATATTTTTAATCTTATTGATAATGCTTTATTGTGATATTCCAAGGCCTTCTCTTGATCGCGAACGCAACTATAAGCTACAGCTACATTATTATATTGTGTTGCCACATCTGCATTTTCTTCACCCTGTATTTTAATTCGTATTTCTAACCCTCTTTTATAAAATTCCAATCTCTTTTTATGGTCATCCAGTGATTTATATACTGCTCCTATTGAATAACATGTTTTTGCTACATCAATATACTCTTCGCCATATAATTTAATTTCTATTTCTAATTGTTTTTTTAATATCTCCAATTTTTTGTCGTCATCTTTTTCTTTACTATTATTTATATCATTTATTGTATTCTTGTATAAAACCAATGCTTTTTCAAACAATTCTAAAGCCTTGCTTTGATTATTGATCTTAATATAATTGTTTCCTGCAAAAGTATATAATTCAGCCAGTTCTTTATCTTTGTCATCGTTAATAGTTATATTTATATCAATATTTTTCTCAAATATGTTTATTTTTATACTTACAATATTTGCACCATAATATATCATAATAGTATCAAGATGTGAAAGTTTTCCTTCAGTGTCATTTTTTAGTAAATTAATAATCTCATGTAGTATTTCATTTAATCTGGTACTATCACTATTTTTATCATAAAGAAATGCTCTTAAAGCTTTATTATAATTCATCAATGCTTTATCAAATTCACTCATTTCCACATTAATTTTAGCAATACTGCAGAAAGTTATTGATATTGTATTAAAATTACGGATTTTATTTATATCATCCTCTGTATCAGCTGTTTCACATGGTAATAATTCATGAATCTCTATGGCTTTATGATAATTTTCCAAAGCTTTATGATAATTTTTTTGAATGTAGTATATTTTACCCAAAATATTAAATAATTCCGCAGTATTGGTATTATTTAATTCGTAGTCTATTTCATTATCATTGTCATCTTCATCATCAGTTTTCTTCCTTTTTCTTTTATTTTTTTCATGCATCATTTTTATTTTAACGTTAAAAGTATAAATATTTAAAGCCTTTTGGCAATATTCAAAAGCACTATCTGGATTATTTAATAGCATATATAGCATACTAATTTTTATATTGATTAACAGGTTCTCATCATCATTATGCATTTCATTTTCACCGGTTCTCCCTTTAATTTCCATAGCAAGATTATAATATTTTAAAGCGTTTTCATAATTTTTATTTTTATAAAACAAATCCGCAATAAAAATATATTTTTCTTTTATATATTTTCGAGTATTTGTAGCCAAACTACTTTTATCAATAAAATTTAACATTGAATAAATGTCGGCTCCAATTCCCTCATAGGCGTCTTCAGTGGTATTCGTGTTATTTTTATTCTTTGATTTGTTTTTTGTTTTTTTATTTAAACTACCTAATGCTTTAATAAACTTTATAATCTTAGGAATGCTTTTTATTATTTTGACCGGCAACAGAATAATTGCCATGGGTAACTTAATAATTACTCTAATCAAAAATACAATTATAACTAACCATATTCCTTTTGACGTACATTTTGCAATAGATGCCCAGAATTTAATATTCTTCTTCGTTTTTTCTTCATTTTTTTTATTTTCTGTATCCTCCTCATAATTCTTTTTCACCATCTCAATATCTTTAATAAAATATTCTAATGCTTCGTCATATTTTTCAAATCGTAAATAGACCTCTCCGATATTTTTATACATGGAAGTAATCGCTATATTATCTTCACTAAAATATGCTTTTTGAATCTTAAGTGCTTTATCAAAATAATATAAAGCCTTATCAAATTCATCTATTTGCATATATAATAAACCCAAATTTGCATAAACAAATGCCGAGTATAGATGTTCTTCTCCGTAAATATCATTTATTACTTTCAATGCAATATTTAGATGCTCAAGCGCTTTATCATATTCCTCTATTATAATATATACCTTGCCAATATAATTATAGGCATTTGCTGTAAAATAATGATTATCGCCATATATATTTTTATATATTGCTAAAGCTTTAAAGAAGCTTGTTAACGCATATTCTGCGCCTTTATTACCTTCTTCTCCACCAAGTTTGTAAATTGAGTCTTCAAGTGAATGAAGAGTTAAGAAAGTTTTATTTTCTATATGATTTATTCCTATATCCATATACGCTCCTGCAGTATATGGATGGTTTTCACCATAATTTTTTTGAAATATTTTTAATGCGTCGTATAATACAGTAATACCGAGAGACTTTTCTAATTTTATATAAACTTTTCCTATACTGCTATAAGTAATTCCTACTGTACTATGCTCTTTGTCATATATCTTAAGATAAATTTGAATTGCCCTGTCATGAAATTCTAAAGCTTTTTTATATTCACCAAGAATATAACAGACTGTACCTATCTTGTTATATACTGTTGCCGTTAATTGATGTTTTTTCCCGTTAATGCGCCTGCTTAAACTGGCGGCTTTTTGCCAATAATACAGTGCATTATTATAATTTATCGAATAATTACCTCCGAGGCCTTCTTCATATATTTTTGCCAATTGCTCTACTGCGGCAAGCGAATATTTATCTGCGTGTTTTTCCGCTTCTTCAAACAGTTTAATGGCGCGTTCAGTATCACGTTCTACTTTATAACCTCTTAGATAAGCCATACCCAACAAATAAGCGCGCTCACTACCGAGTGTTTTTATGTAAGCGTTATTTCCAAGCCTCTGCTGAAATGCTTCGTTCAATGCCGATTTTGAAACAGGTTCTCCAACATTAGGGAATAACATGGCAAAAGTTGCCGCATCATAGGATTTAGCCTCTACAGGAATTATTGTTTTTTCTTTTTTTATGGCAAATGGTACTTCTTCCCGCGCAACATAATTCAGCTCGCCGGCATCATTATTTTTTGTTATATTAGGAGTAACCAATAGCAGAAAAGCTTTACTGTTTTCTATAACTTCGCGTATTTCAAGATCAAATTCCCGCCCGGCAGTTAAAAAATGGTCATACCAAATGGAAATACCTTGCAGGCCATCAACATTATGGAGGTCCTTCATAAGCTCACGTGCATCATCTAAATCAGCTTTACGGTAACTAAGAAATATTTCTGCGGTAAACGCTTTTGAATCAATATTGTTCTTTAACTCCTCAGATGCCAAAAAATTATCCAATTGCGCTTTAAGCTTTGCGCGATATTCCGGATCATTCGTGGCTATACCGTGTAGCTTACCAACTATGTCAGTGAAGATTGGCAGCAAACCTTCATCCTGCGCGATAGGCAATATAGGGATGTGTAGATCATGAGCCAAATTAAGATCAATTGGGATACCGTTTGTATGTACAGAATTAAGAAATTCATTAGTAACCCAAACAATTAAAACTTGTGTTTCTCTAAATTCATTTTTAATAATATTATTATCGAGTTTATCAGTCGTATTTGCCCAAGTAACAACACAATCCATTCCTGAATCTTGGGAAAGTAAATCATCAATCAAGGCATTAAGATCATCCTTATTTGCCTTATCAAAACAGAGATATACCCTTTGTGCCTGGCGTGATATGTTCGTTCCTCTTGCTTTACGGACAAATATATCTGAATCTTTAATCAAATAAAAATCGTCTCCCTAATAATATGGTTTAAATATGATAACCCATATGGTAAAAAAGTCAATAGGACGCAATGCCTCAAAATTAATCTAGCCCAAAAGGCCGCTTGATTAGCAGGTCAAATTCGGGTATTCTTAAACAGGTCTATATCACTAACCCTGAAGGAAAAAATTGAAACGAATCACAATCGCATTTGTATGTGTACTTATGGCTGCCGGAACGGTTTTTGTCGGCTGCAAGCGGAACACCGGAAGTGCCGGGAATGTATCCGGCGGGGATAAATCCCTTGAGAACATTTTGAATAGGAAAAAATTCGTCCTTGGCCTGGATGACTCATTTCCGCCTATGGGCTTCCGCAACGAGAACAACGAAATCGTCGGCTATGATGTGGACCTTGCCAAAGAGGTAACCAGACGCATGGGTGTTGAACTGGTACTGCAGCCCATAGACTGGAACGCCAAGGAGCAGGAACTCAATACCGGTGAGATCGACTGTATGCTGAATCTTCTCAAGTGCAAGCAGAACATTGTCGCGCTCTAATTCCAGGCGAATAACTGCCCGAAGGGCTTCTGTCTTCAGCAAATCCGCTGAAACAGGAATATCATTGAGATCCAGAGAATCAAAATAATTTCTCACATCTGTTGAGAATTCCTCTTCGAGCACCATCTTAATAAAAGCTGATGTATCAAAATAGACTAACATTCGGATCCCCGACAGACCTTTGGTTTACAAACCGTTGGTCTGACGCATCCTCCCGTAAATAATTGAGTACATCGGCTGATGTGAGACCGTTCTTGCTCTTTTGCAGGAGAACCTCAGCCATCTTACCTCTCGGAAGCGGGTCAATCCTGAAAATGCGGTTTCCCGCATTCTTTAAGGTTATTTTTTCATGTGCTGTTTCCATTTGCGTTGTCTCCATCCTTCTACTATTATCACAAAAAAGGCCCCAAAACAACTTCCCGAGGCAGCAACACATATGTGAATTTTGTAATTATTTTTGCTTGTACAGCTTACGCATTTTTCTATCTTTCTTTGGCCGTTTCAACAAATTCCGGCGGGTTCCAGACTTTGATCCAATCGCTCTGGCTCAAGGCCCAGCGGAGCACTTCCGCTATTTGGTTGGTGGTAAACCGCACATAAACGGAACCATCGGGACGCTGTTCCACGGTTTGGGTCTGATGGTAAAATCAATGCCGCCTTTCTGGAACTGCACGGTGTTCTCCTGATTGACACAGTGGACGAAAAGCCCCTTATTCAGGAGAATATACAAATGGATTCCCAATTTTCCCGCCTTGCCCCGTTTATCCGCGAGTATATATATGAAAAAAAATGGATAGCCCTGCGGGACATTCAGGAAGCGGCGATACGGGAAACCTTTGACAGCGACGGGCATATACTCATAGCCGCCGGAACCGCGTCGGGAAAAACCGAAGCCTGCTTTTTCCCCATTATCTCTCTGTTATGTGAAAACAGGCCGTCTTCGGTTGGCGCCCTCTACATTGGCCCCCTCAAGGCGCTGATAAACGATCAGGCCGAACGGCTCGCGCCTTTAATGGAACTGGCAGAGCTTCAACTCTGGCGCTGGCACGGGGATGTGTCGGATCATCACAAGAAAAATTTGCTGGAAAACCCGTCTGGTGTTTTGCAGATAACCCCTGAATCCCTTGAGGCCCTGCTCTTGAGATCGCCGGCCATGATACATTCACTGTTTCAGGATCTTTCTTTTGTGATCATAGACGAGGTGCACGCTTTTATGGGTAGCGAGCGGGGCAGCCAGATACTCTGCCAGCTTGCCCGCATTGAGGAGGCCGCCGGGTGCAGGCCCCGGCGCATCGGCCTTTCGGCGACTCTTGGCGATTACCATGAGGCAATGGCCTGGCTGGGGCGGGGCAGCGACACAGCGCTGATCCGGGAAGGTAAAACCCGTCGGCGGGTAAGCATCGCCCTGGATTATTTTTCCGGCGGCAGGGCCGAAGAGCGCGCCTGCTACGAGGCTCTCTATCAACAGGTACGGGGGCGGCGCTGCATTGTATTTACCAACAGCAGGATAGAGACTGAGTTTACCATAGCCGCGTTAGGCGAAATTTCCGCCCAACACCGGGGCGGGGATCGCTTTTTTGTACATCACGGCAGTATTTCCGCAAGTCTCCGGGCCGAGACCGAGCGGGAACTGCGCCAAACCAGCGCCGCTCCGGTAACGGCGGCGGCCACTGCCACTCTGGAAATGGGCATAGACATAGGCAAGCTGGACCGGGTGATACAGATAGGCCCGCCCCTGAGCGTGTCCGCCTTTGTACAGCGCCTTGGCCGCTCAGGACGATTGCGGGGCAAGCCGGAAATCTATTTCAGTTCTATTGAAGAAAGCGGCAAATGGGAACATCCGGTAAACAGCCTGCCCTGGGACCTTATCAAAACCATCGCTATTATTGAGCTGTACCTTACGGAAAAATGGATTGAACAGGGCGAGGAGAATTCCTTCCCCTACAGTCTCCTGGTTCACCAGACCATCAGCATACTCTGTTCCCTTGGCGCTCACAGTCCGGCCTCCCTGGCCCGGCGGGTGCTCTCGCTGCCGGCTTTTTCACACATTAGCGAAGATGATTTTAAAGAACTGCTCGCCCATCTCGCCTCGTTAGACGTCATTGAAAAAACAGGCGAGGGCGAAATTATCGCCGGCCTTGAAGCGGAGCGGCTAACTGCCCATTATTCGTTTTACTCGGTTTTTGCCGACAGCGCCGAATACCGGGTTATTTCTGGCGGCAGGGAAATCGGCAGGATAAACTTTATTCCGCCTGCGGGCAGCAGTATCGTGCTGGGGGGGCGCTACTGGCGGGTGGAATGGATAGCCCAGCGGGAGCGGGAGATCATGGTAAGCCCCGGCGAGGCCGGCAGCCGCCAGGTCTGGCGCGGTAGCGGCGCCGATCTGCACAAGCGGGTGGCGGCATATATGCGCAAGGTGTTAGCTGAAAATACGGTCTATCCATATCTATCGGAACGGGCCCGCTCAAGGCTCGCCGGGGCAAGGGAGCTGGCGAGACAATGGCAGCTTGCCACAGAAATTTTCATCTCCGCCGAATTGCCCGCCGGGCCGGAGGCCGCCGCTCCTGCAAGCGCCATGCCGCATACTGGCCCAAATGCCGCCCGGGCGGAAGCCGCAACGCCCCGGGCGGAGACCGCCGCAGCGCAGCAAGAAGCTGCCGAAACGGTGCAATCGCAGGCGGAACCCCGCCTGTTCATCCTCCTCCCCTGGTTGGGTGGCCGGGGTATGCGGACTCTGCTGCTCATTCTGCAAAACCGGGACTACCGCAAAGCCCTGGGCATACGCTCCCTCTCGCGGGAAAACGATCTCTCTGTCAATATCCGCTCAATCCTACCCATTTTCCGTTTCCGCGCAGAACTCGCCGAAATTCTCAAGCGCCACGATTCTATCGAGTCATTGTACCCGCTTCTGGACCCGGCACAGATTCCCCTGATGGGAAAATTCGATCCTTATCTGCCGTCCCACCTTTTGGTACGGCAATACGCAGTAATGCTGGATCGCGTCTCAATTGACACCCCTCCCCCCGCAAGTTACTATAAACCATGAAACAAATACTTATTATCGCTGCAATACTTTTTGCCTTTTCTTCCTGTTCAAAAGATGAAGAACTGTCCCTGGAAGAACTTGAAGCCCGTAACGCCGAGGGACTTTCGGAGATACTGGCAAAGACAGTAAGCAAACCCTGGCAGGGCGAGGACTTTGTTCCGGGCAGGCTGGGGGGAACCTGGAATGCGGTGATGCATGATGACCCCAAAAGTTTCAACCTGCTCATTGCCGAGCAGGACTCCTCCACCGCAGCCGTGGTGAATAGTATGCACGATTATCTTTTTGATTATGACACGGTGCGCCGGGAATGGAAGGCCCGTGCCGCCAGCCCCGAAGTTATCATTAACGAAAAAGCGGGCACTCTCTCGGTGGTCTGTACCCTGCGGGATAACCTGTACTGGAGTTATTACAATTCCAATAAAAAAGTAAAAGTAACCAGTGATGATGTGATCTTTTGGTATAATGAAATTTGCGGTGACCCCGCCTTCCAGAGTTCCGGCTACTATGGACAGTTTCTTAAAATGCCCGATGGCAGTGATGCCCATGTTGAGATCAGAAAGATCGATAGCCGCCGCTTTGCCTTTGACTTTCCCCGCATTGTGGCCGAGCCCATTCTGGCAACCAATATGGATTTTGGCCCCCGGCACATCTACGAGCCGGCAAAATTGGCAGGCGGCGCTGACGCTGTGCGGGATCTGTTCAGCGTGGCGTCAGACCCCAAAAACATCCCCTCTATGGGCGAGTGGTTTCTGGTCGAGTATATCCCCGGCCAGCGTGTGGTCTACAAACGGAATCCCGATTACTGGAGAAAGGACTCAAACAATCTTTCCATTCCATACATTGAAGAGTACATAGTCCGCATCATTCCCGAAGAAAATACCCAGCGCTTGTTATTCAAGGACGGGCAAACCGAATCGTACCAGCTCCGCCCCGAAGACCTTGACGATCTGGTTATCCGCGCCGGCGATGATCCGCCCTACACGGTGTTCAATGCCGAAGGCGCCCTGAGCGCCACTTTCTGGACATTCAACCAGAATCCCCAAAACTCGTCGAAGCCCCAGTACGAATGGTTCACCCAAAAGCAATTCCGCCAGGCCATGAGCTGTCTCCTTAACCGGGACCGAATCATCGCCCAGGTGTACCGCGGCCTTGCCGAGCCAAAGCTCAACATCTTCCCCGGGCCCAATCCCTATTACAATGGGTCTATCACATTACAGTACCTCTACGATCAAACAAGGGCAGAAGAGCTGCTCTCTTCTATTGGCATCAAGCGCGACCGTAAAGGTATCATGCGTGACGCGAAAAACCGTCCGATAGAATTCGACCTCACCATCCGTTCCGAAAGCTCAATAAACAACGACATCGCCTCGATCATCAGGGATGAATTATCCAAAACGGGAATCAAGGTGAACATCCGGGTGCTGGATTTTCAAAAACAGGTGGAGCTGCTGTTCAGTACCTTTGACTGGGACTCCATGCTGATAGGGCTTTCGGGGTCAAATATTTTTCCCAGCCAGGGAAGCAACACCTGGCCTTCATCGGGAAATCTGCATATGTGGAACCCCAACCAGGAACAACCCGCCACCGACTGGGAGGCCCGTATCGATTACCTCTACAACGAGGGCTGTTACACAATAGACCCCAAAAAAGCCCAGGAGATATGGGACGAGTTTCAGCAGATACTCCTTGAGGAGTGCCCGATGATACACCTGCTGCGCTCCCGGTCTTTCTGGGCGCTGCATGACCGCTGGGATTTGACTAACGTGTATTACGATAACCTCAACGGCGCTGAAACCAGCCATGTCTTTATAAAGTAAGAAGTTGTTTTATACGGAACACCAAACGAGGATTCTGATATTGATCTGTGATGGGATTATCGCTGATAATGAAAAGCTGGCGAAAGAAGTATCTGCCGCTCTTTGTGCGGAAGATCAAACCGTACTCATAGAATTATTAGAACGCCTCTTTGCGTCTCTGGAAAAACCAAATGCTTAAGGTGTACAGGTGTACATATGAAGAAAGATTCAACTTTTTATTTTGAGGAAGCGCCCGCTTCAAGAGCGATAGCGCATTTTGCAATCCCAATGATGATTGGGATGCTGGTATTCATTGTTTATAATCTTGTGGATACGCTGTTCATAGGGATGCTGGGGGATCCTAATTTTATCGCTGCCGTTACTCTGGCTGTACCGTTGTTTACCCTGACGATGGGATTGGGCGGCATTTTCGGCATAGGCGCGGGAACCTATATTTCCCGGCTCCTGGGTGAGAAAAATTATTCAACGGCAAAAAATGTTTCCGCTTTTGTTTTTTACAATATCATAAGCATCGGCATCGTTGTTACAGCGCTTGGCTTTATCTTTTTAAAACCAATTTTAGCTGTTTTAGGAACTTCTCCCGGCACCTTTAATCCGACCCGCGATTATGCGATGATTTTCATTGCGGGATTTATCCCCGTTATGTTAAGTTTTGCGCTGGGGCAGATTGTACGCGCCGAGGGTGCTGCCAAAGTTTCCATGATGGGAAACGTGATAGGGACCGTTTCCAACATCATACTTGATCCCATTTTTATTTTTCTGTTCGGGTGGGGTCTTAAAGGCGCGGCTTTCGCTACGGTACTCGGTTATTTATTAGCGACATTGTTTTATGTATTTTATCTGACCCGGAGAAGCAAATTCCTTTCCTTAAAGTTCAGCGATTTTAGAATGAACAGGGAAATTGCAAAACCTATTTTTTTAATCGGGCTTCCGGCATTTCTGCAAGACGCAGTTGTAATTGTGGTGTCTCTTGTTCAAAATAATCTTGCTGCAGCTTATGGCGATATTTTTATCGCGGTTATCGGGGTTATTTTAAAAGTGGGTATGCTGCCAAGGGCTTTAGCGCGCGGCCTTTGCATGGGTGTACAACCGCTTTTGGGCTATAACTTTGCGGCAAAAAATGTCAAACGCTTAAAAAGAATAATGAAACTTACCGGCACATACAGCACCGTTCTTGGCGTGGTGATTTTTGCCGGGATGTTTATTGCCGGTGCAAATGTGCTAAAAGCGTTTATAAGCGATGTCGATATAATCGCGCTCGGAACGCCGTTTTTGCGTATTTCGCTGGTGTCGTTCCTCACGTATGGTATTACATTCTTGTTTACGAGTCTTTTTCAGGCCACAGGTCGTGCAAAACCGGCGTTTGCGATGTCCCTTACCCTGCTTTACATTTTCCTTCCGGTTTTACTCTTTGCAAATTATACGATAGGCATTAGGGGCTATGCATGGGCGCTGCCGGTTACCGATATATTAACCATGGTCTTAGGTGTCATATTATACCAGATTAACCGCAAAAAAATTACGGCAACTGCTATTGTTCCATAATTTGATACATTTGTGCCGGAGGCGCACACCATTCTTTATCGAGCTTTACAAAAAACACATGAACTATACTGTAACAAAAAAGTTTTATAATTCCCCGCAAGAAATATTGCCCTTTCCAATTCAGAAAGCTTTGATGCCAATTTGTGTATTGCCCAAGCCGAACTTGCCGTTTTTTAAAGGAGCATATAAGCTAGTTCAGAGACCGGCATTTTGATTTTGCCAATAGCTCTGTCTTTGCATAAATGCAGAATGCAATTTTTGTCTGCGTTCTGCAAGACGACTATAAATCCTCCCCTCAAAAACATCAACGGGGGGGTTAAATAAAAAATTGAGCCATGAAGCCGATGCTCGTTGTAATAGTTAATCCAACGACCCATTCTGACTTTGGCATCCTCGTAACCGAAATAAGCAGCCTGCCTCATATGCTCGGTTTTGAATGTCCGGTGAAACCGCTCCAGTTTGCCGTTGCTCTGCGGGTGTGCCGGGGAAGTAAATGTTTGTTCAAGTTCAAGAAGCACTATTAGGTCGCGAAAATCTTTTGAGATAAACTGGCCGCCATTATCGCTTATGATGCGTGGCTTTGCGTGCGGGTATTTTTCCCGCATCCGGGCGATGAGGAGTTCCGCATTAAGCCCGTCCATGCTTCGGCATAAATCCCATCCCAGGATCATCCGGCTATACCCGTCAAGGACACTGATGAAATAATAAAAAACCCCGTTAATCCTGATGTATGAAAAATCAATATGCCAGTGTTCATGTACCCCTTGAGGCTGGTCAAAACCGCGTTTCTTTTCTTCGGCCAATTCTGCCCATTTTTTCGTCAATCCATTGCGTTTCAGCACGTTATAGACGCTGGAAGGGGATGCCGCAGCCACATCCTCGTCTACCATCTGCCAGCAAAGCACACGATACCCCAGCTCCATCCGGTCCCGGCAATAGACTACTATGGCCTGTATCTCTGCCGGGGTCAGCCAATGCTCCCGGGGGATATGCCCATTATGCCCGGTCTCTTTATCGCTGCGGGTGTGCCATTCCCTCCAGGTGCGTTCTGACACTCCGGCGAAGCCTGCCAGAGCCAGTATGCCAATCGCGGTCTTCCGGTGCAGACGTTCAACCTCCTGCACAATGAGCTGGCGTTTCTTGAGGCTCATCTTACACTTCCCTAACTCAGGCCTCGGACTTTAGTCCGCGCTTTCTTTTTTTTTAACTCCAGGACTTCCTGGGCCAACTCTGCTATGACGGTATCTTTCTCGGCTATCTTGGCTTCCAGGGCTTTGGACTTCTTTTCCTGGGCTTTCTCAGTTACGTCTGTCCGCCTGATCTCAAAGAGGTCGAGTGCTCCCTCAAAGAGCTGTTTACGCCAGGCCAGGATCATGCTCGGGTGGATCTCGTGCTTTGCTGCCACCTCGCTCATCGTCTTGCTCTCTTCCAGAACCTCCCGCAGGATGTTCACCTTCTGCTCAGGACTGTACCGTTTCCTTCTGCCCATATTCCTCTCCTCGGGCTTGTTGGTACTACCTTATATGCTTAGTCTCTTTTCGGCAAGTTCAACCTGGGCAGGACATAAACCACTACCCATATATTACCTCCATTGTTTAATTATATTTATATTTCTTATTTTGTCAACCAATGCAGTCCAAATTGCACCTAACTTCATATATACGAAATTTTATACCCCCACACCCCTGCATACCGCAAAGCCGTCGCTTCCTGCCCGGTAGACCTAACCCCCAAAATGCACAAGTGTTCCCGTCTTGGTGTTCAGATACTCCGTAATCGGTGTTCAAATGTTGCCGTTTTGGTGTCCAAGTATTTTCGTAATGAGCGTTCAGATGTTCCCGTTTTAGTGTTCAAATATCCCGTAATTGGTGTTCAAGTGTTGCCGTTTTGGTGTTCAAATGTTTTCGTAATCAGTGTTCAAGTGTTCCGTATTTAGTGTTCACATCTGGCCGAAATATGCACCTATTTGTCAAGAGCAATCGAACCAAAATCATACAAAACTTTGTAACTACAACAAGAGATGATGGAAAAAAAGAAACAGATGGCGAAATGAACCGGGGAACTTACCGCGACGCTGTGGACTTTAGTTCGAGGTCAGACTGATATTCGCGGGTTGGGTACCGCATGACACGTTATTCATCGGGGAGAACCGCAGTCTTAAAGCAAGGGGCAGGCAGAAGCCAGGTGCCTTAGTAAAGTACAAATACAACCAAAACCCGAGCTTTTGAGCTTATGTTTATGATGTTGTACCTGGCACCAGTGCGCTCACAAAAGCAAAATAAAAATTATTACTCTTTTTCTCGTAATTTGATAATTTGCTGAATTTGCGCAAAATGAGTATTTTCAAATTTTATTTCATCAGTCCAGTAAGATGAAAGAAATGATATACGAACAAATTCAGTCTTTATTTCTTTTGTCAAGATCTCATTTCTAATTTTGCTAACAATATTATTTTTTATATCCTTTTTTCACTGCTGTCCGGTTTAATCATAGTAATCCCTCAAAAAGAAGCTGAGGAGAGTATATTTCAGGCGGCGGTGCTGTATTGGTACATAGTCCAAAGACTGAGTTTTTTGAAAGCAATGTTGTCTTAATC
>BNVF01000055.1 GCA_025997895.1 Spirochaetia bacterium | reverse complement strand
TTAGCTTCCAGTTTTGGCGATTACTATGTCAAGGGAACTGCGGGTAAACTGTACGGTTATTTTGGAAACACCGCCGATCGCGGTAAGACCACTGCCGGCCGCTACCAGAATTTCAATGATTATCTTAAGTTCAAGGTTGATAATTTTGGTATTATAACCGGGGTTGGTTCTCTTTCATCTGCTAAAATTGACGTTAACAGCCTGCGAAACAACGACTGGACACAATCACCAGGAACAGCTGATCAGTTGAAACAGTATGTCAGTTTTGGCCTTAATCTTTCTCCCATTTTTATTGAGATAGCCAGTGATCTGGGTATGCCACAAGCAATAGATCAAACTGATTCAGCGTCTAAGGTTGGCGGCGTCTTCCGGGTTTCCGGCGAGAAAATTGCCGACCTGGTAAACTTTGACGTTATCTACCGGATTAGCGGCGGAGATGATAATACCAAAGGTGATCCGGATGGTGATGGCGATTGGAGTAATTCCTTTGGTCTGTATGCCAACCTTGCCTTAACCGATACCTTTGGTGTTTCCGCCGGTTATTCAGGCGCGGTAGTAGTCTCCGAAAAATACAAAAGCGGTAACGACACAGTAAAAGTAACGAATCCCTTCTACAGTGGTATTGATCTTCGTCTCTTCTTCTCTGGCGTTGAAAACCTCAAAATTACCTTCAACAACAATATCAGCTTTGCCGGTAACAAGGGCAGCAGCAGTGCTACAGAAGAGAACAACGGGTTTAGTGTTGGCCTTGGTGACGGTGATACAGACAGTTGGTTTGCCCTGTACAACGCCCTTGGCGCCGATTACGCGATCACCGATAAGCTTACCGGTACACTCCAGTTGGCGAATCTCCTGGGTGTTAATAAAGAGGAACGCAAATTTGGTACCACTACTACAACTACTACTACAACCAGAGACTCTTTCGAAGTTGTGTTGTCAACGCTCTACAAATTCAATGCGAACATAAACCTTGAAGCAGGCGTTTTACTTGGCATTGACTCTACAAAATACGAAACTACTGGAAGCTCCAGCGATGCCGGCTGGCTCTATTTTGCTGTTCCCCTGCGGTTCAAAGTTATGTTCTAAGCTGAATGTAGCTTAAAAACGTAATTTAGAAGCGTGGAAACGCAAAGGCTGTCCGAAAGGGCAGCCTTTTTTTGGTGTGCTGAAAACCACGGTTGTCGGTACCGTCAATGTAGACTTGATTTGCCTTCAAACTAGGGATATACTTAGTATATCCTAATAGCCTTTGGAGGATAATTGAAATGCAGACGGCGATTGTTAAGTGGGGAAATAGTCAAGGAATACGTCTCCCAAAGAGTTTTTTGCAAAATATCAATATATCAGAAAATGAAACTGTTGATGTAATACTGGAAGAGGAAATGATTATTATAAAAAAAATAAACAAAAAAATACATCGGACCACCAAAGAACGACTTTTAGAATATTTTGGTAAAAAAAATGACCAGAATATTTTCGATCAGCATAGTCAACAAAATGAAATTGACTGGGGAACTCCAGTGGGAAAAGAGATATGGTAAAGCAAGGTCATATAATTTGGCTTGACTTTAACCCACAAATTGGTCATGAGCAAAAAGGTAGACGCCCTGCTTTAGTGGTGAGTAATAATACATTTAACAATTTTTCAAATTTAGCTATGGTCTGTCCGATAACAAATACGGACAAAAGTTATCCGTTTCATATAAAATTAGATGAAAGGACAAAAACGACAGGTGTCGTTCTTTGTGATCAAACAAGGACATTAGATATAAACGCACGAAATTATACATTTATAGAAGAAATACCAGAGGACATTTTATTTGATGTTGTTGATATTATTAATGGATTTATAGAAATAGAAAAGTAACCGTCAAAATTCTCACCTTTTAAAATAAATGCATCCACGATTTCTTGAGCCAAGCAGCCGACGTATTCATCCAAAGATTCTGTATTTTTACGCATGGGAGAACCGTTGGTTGCTTCCTTCTCGCTAGTTTCTAAGGAGGAAATATGAAAAAGCTAATTGCTGTTTCTATTCTGCTCGTTCTTTTATCCGCCACTGCCTTTGCCCAGTTCAAGGTAGGGTTTAAGGCGGATATCGCCCCTGAGTTCTTGGCTGTGAAGGCACCTACCGGTGACTACAAAGATGCCACCCCGGATGATAACAAGGCCACTTTTGACCTGCTGAGTTCATCGTTCTTTGATGCCACCGAGTTGCGGCTTACATTTGGCTACACCGGCGAGAATGTCCAGGCATTACTGGAGCTGAAACTTGACGACCTTATAAAGCGGGGAAACGATACCGCTACCGGTGGTCTGGATTCCATTTTAGCTTCCAGTTTTGGCGATTACTATGTCAAGGGAACTGCGGGTAAACTGTACGGTTATTTTGGAAATACCGCCGATCGCGGTAAGACCACTGCCGGCCGCTACCAGAATTTCAACGATTATCTTAGATTCAAAGTTGATAATTTTGGTATTATAACCGGGGTTACTACTACCACAGGCTCTAGCCCTAGTAACCTTGCAGTTACTGCGATTGACGTTAACAGCCTGCGAAACAACGGCGCCACTTCACAAGCTGCCACTAAGGGTCCGTATGTCAGTTTTGGCCTTAATTTTTCTCCCATTTTCATTGAGATAGCCAGTGATCTGGGTATGGAACAAGTAATAAATGCTACTAATGCTAATTCACAGTCCAAGGTTGGCGGCGCCTTCCGGGTTTCCGGCGAGAAAGTTGCCGATTTGGTAAACTTTGACGTTATCTACCGGATTAGCGGCAGAGATACCAATACCAGAAAAGATTCTAATAACACGGGCAGTTGGAATAACTCCTTTGGTCTATATGCCAACCTTGCCTTAACCGATACCTTTGGTATTTCCGCCGGTTATTCAGGCGCGGTATTAGTCACCGAAAAAAATGATGTTGCCGGAGTCGGAACCATAAAAACAACTAATCCCTTCTACAGTGGTATTGATCTTCGCTTCTTCTTCTCCGGCGTTGATAAACTCAAAATAACCTTCAACAACAATATCAGCTTTGCCGGTAACAAGGGCAGCAGCAGTGCTACGGAAAATAATGTTGGGGTTACTGGTACTCTTAGTGATGGTGAGAAAGACAGTTGGTTTGCCCTTTACAACGCCCTTGGCGCCGATTATGCGATCACCGATAAGCTTACCGGTACACTCCAGTTGGCGAATGTCCTGGGTGTTACTAAAGAGGAAGCCACAGGTTATGAAAGTACCAATACCAAAGACATTTTTGAGGTTGCGTTGTCAACGCTCTACAAATTCAATGCAAACGTAAACTTTGAAGCTGGCGTTTTACTTGGCATTACCTCCGAAAAAGACGAAGCTACTGGAAGCACCAGCGGCGATGCTGGTTACATCTATTTTGGTATTCCCCTGCGGTTCAAAGTTACCTTCTAAGCTGAATGTAGCTTAAAAACGTAATTTAGAAGCGTAGAAACGCAAAAGGCTGTCCGAAAGGACAGCCTTTTTTTTGCGCATGTGCATGAAAAATTATATGTGGATCGAATTAATCCTCATATTCTGAATTTTCAGAATTCACCATTTCGAGTAACTCTACGGTAAAGATCAGCGGGGAATACGGGGGAATGGGACCCGCACCCTGGGGGCCATAGGCAAGCCCCGATGGAATGTAAAAGCGGTACTTACTCCCTACGCTCATCAGTTGTATGCCCTCGGTCCAGCCGGGAATAACCATGTCCAGGGGTATCTCTGCACTCTCCCCCCGTGCATAGGAACTGTCGAACACAGTGCCGTCTACCAGGCTTCCCTCGTAATGCACCCGCACTACCGAGTCCGCCGCGGGCTTTTCGCCGTCCCCCTCCACAAGCACTTCATACTGAAGGCCGCTCAGGGTGGTTCGCACGCCGGGCCGGGCGCTGTTTTCGGTGAAAAAATCCGCTTCTTTGGCGCGATTTTCCTCGTTCCGTTTTTCCGCAGCCTTTTGCAGGGCGATTTGCACGAGCTCCATAGCTTCGTTCTCGCTTAATTCGCTATCAGTTTCTTCGATCCCCGCTTGTAATCCGCGGACAAAGGCATTGTAGTCCAGCTCAAGGCCGCGCAGATCCGGGCCGAGCACAAACCCAAGGGCATAACTGGTACGGGCTTTTTCTTCGGAGAGATTGATATCTTCCTGTATGCCCCTGGCGTATAAAGCCATAACAGGTAACATCAGGCAAAATGTTATGAGCAATTTTTTCATGTTTTGTTCCTATTTTGTTATACCGAGGAGTTCTACCTCGAAAATCAACGGCGAATAGGGAGGGATGGGGCCGCCGCCCTGGGGCCCGTAGGCCAGTTCCGAGGGTATGTAGAAGCGGTATTTGCTCCCCACGCTCATCAGTTGTATACCTTCAGTCCAGCCGGGTATAACCATGTCCAGAGGAAACTCCACCGGCTCACCACGTTCATAGGAGCTGTCAAAAACTTCGCCGCTTATAAGTTTGCCTTCGTAATTAACCCGCACCGTATCGGAAGCGGCAGGCCGGGACCCGCTTCCTTCGCCGATCACCTCGTACTGCAAACCGCTGCCGGTTATGGTAATACCCGGCTTCTTGCTGTTTTCTGCGAGAAAATCAGTTTCGATCTGCTTGATTCCTTCAGCTTCTTTTTCCTGCCTGGCCATAAACGCCTGCTGTATCTTCATTCCCGCTTCTTCGGCGCTGAACCGGGTTTTCCCGCTGCCAAAGGCATCCTTGAAACCTTTTATAAATTCATCGGCATCGGGAATTATATTATTTGCCTTCCACTCTGATCCGATGCTCACGCCCATAGCATAACTGGTGTCTTTGTCAAAAGTTGTCTCTGCTGAAGAACCAGATTCGCTTTTACCGCTTCCATTGCAGTTTACAAAAGACAGAATGCAAAGGAAACCCGCCAAAATCTTCAATTTATATCTCATTTGTTCAGTATAACCTTAAATTCATATCCTGCATACCCCCTTGGGTTTCAAGCCAAATTGTGTTATACCTAGGCTATGTCATTGCACCGTTCAGCCGCGCTTGCGGATATTTACCGTTCAGACGCAAAAATCGGACGTTTCCTCTGCGCGTTAATTTTTTCGGGCGTCGCTATGGGGCTCTATAAGGGAATTCAGGATAATTACCTTGCGGAAATTGTCCATATTGATGCTTTTGAGCGGGGTATTGTGGAGTTCTTCCGGGAAATGCCGGGCCTGCTGCTGGTTTTTTTTCTTGCCTGGATGTACCGTTTTGCTGAAAGCCGCATCTTCAAAATAGGGATCGCGTTGATGGGCGCCGGACTGGTGGGCCTTTTTCTTACGGGCCCCGGAAAAGTAAGCGTAGTGATTCTTATGGTGATCTACAGCGCCGGCGAGCACATCATCATGCCGGTGCGGACTTCCATCTCGCTGGATCTGGCAAACAAAGACAAGGGTGGCGCTTCGCTGGGAATAACCAGCGCCCTGGGCCACGGCGGCAACATCGCGGGCTTTCTGCTGGTAACCGGCGTTTTTTTTCTGTTTTCCCGGCTCGGCTTCTCCAGGGAATCGCTCTTTCGGTTTAAGGCGGTCTATGCCGCATCCGCAGTCTTGATCGCCGGCGCGCTGTTTGTATGCTTCGCCCTGCGGGACAAGGGGCAAAAAGTCCGACGGCGGCGCTTTTATTTCGCAAAGAAATTCTCCACGTTCTATATGCTGGAAGTTTTCTACGGCGCCCGCAAACAAATATTCATAACTTTTGCGCCATACGTGCTGATTCTTAACTATGGCGCCACTACCTCGGTTATTTCCCTGCTTCTTGCCATAAGCGCTCTGTTCAGTTTTATCGCCAGCCCCTTAATCGGAAGACTCATTGATCATGTTGGCTACAAGTTTGTTATGGTAACCGATACCCTTATCCTCGTTGTGGTCTGCCTGCTCTATGGCTTTGCCCACCGCATCTTTCCCCTGCACATTGCCTTTTATGTAGTCTGCGCTAACTACGTTCTGGACGCGATAATTTCGGTGGCGAGCATAGCGAGTAACGTCTATGTGCAAAGCATTGCCGCAAACCAGGAAGAATTGACTGCTACCATTTCCACCGGCATTTCAGTCAACCATGTGATCAGCATCCTCATTGCCCTGCTGGGCGGCTTAATCTGGAAGATGGTCGGCATTGAGGTGCTTTTTACGCTCTCGGCGGTGCTGGGGCTTATTAATTCGCTGTATGCGGCCACGATTAAGAAAGAAGGACTGTCCACAAAGTAACCGACTTTGTAGATAGACACTAAATCAGCTTGAATTCTTTCGCAGCCAAACTTAACGCGCTGTTCCACCTGGGCTGGTTTAAATATTGGCGCCTGGTTTCTATGTCATCAATGCGGCTGGCGCGGCGCTGCAGGCGTTTAAAGGCCATGCTGACGGCGGTGTTCATGTCTACCTGGCCGGCGCCGGTCCGCTCCAAAATGCGGTACCAGGCATAGAAGTAAAAGGCGTCCCAGGGATCCATTTCGGAGAGCTGCTCATTACGGAGTATGCGCTGCATATTGTGGATGGCTTCCTCACCGCCTGATGCGGAAAGATTGCAGATGGCCAGGGAATGATAGACGCAGATCATGCGTTCCCAGAGTTCGCCCCGCGAAAAATACAGGTGCTCGCATTGGGCAAAGCCGCTGCGCCAGTCGGGCTGCTCGGTGTAGAGGAAGTTGTCCTCGGTGTGGGGATTGGTAAGTATGCCGGAAAGTTCGGCGGCTTTCCGGTAGTTGCCTGCAAGATAGGCGGCCTCAACTTCAAAGAGATCCGCGTCGCTGCCGCCGTCCGGGGGTTTGGGGCACAGGGGGTTCTGGAAGTATACCCGGGCACGGTAGGCCCAGGCGGCAAGGAGTTGGTCTTTTTCCGGGGTACTGCCGCCGGCAGGCGCTTTACGGAGTTTTTCAAACAGTTCCTGGGCTTCCTGATAACGGCCAATCTCAAAGACAAGGCGGCCTTCGAGGAAACGGGAGCGATCCGCCCATTCGGGACGGCCCGCGGCAAGGGCCTGCTCCCTGGCTTTGCGGGCAAGCTGCGCCGCCCTGGACACATTGCCAAAGAGGAACTGGGCTGCTGCCGCGTAATAGGCCGAAACGCCCAACTCGTGGTAGTTGCCGGATTTTTCTGCGCTCTCCACGGCAAAGCCCAGATAATCGATAGTCTCGCCGGTCTTCTGCTGGGAAAGGCTCACCAGCGAAAACAGGCGGTAGGACTGGGGCAGGCAGAGTTTGTTTGCGCCCTGGCTCAGGAGTATCGCTTCTTTGACCGTCTCCAGAGCGGAGCTGTTGTCCCGCAGCCCCAGATGACAGGCGGAAAGATTTGCCAGCACCTGGGCTTTCATTACCGGAAAGGCAGCGCAGTCAGGGGGCGGGTCTTTAAAGGCGGCGCGGATTTCGCCGCCCTTACCCGAAAGCAGTGCCCTGGTGGTTTCACAGATGAAGCTGACCGCAGCGGCGCGGGCGGGGCCGGCGAGTTTTTCCAGCAGGCCATTTTCGCAGGCGCGGTCAATGGCCGAGGTGGTTCCGTTGATCAAGTCGGAAGAAATTGATTTAAGGATCAATGCATCGGTAAGCTGGGCGCTGCCGTCCAGGGCGGCGAGTATGGTAAGTAGCCTGAAGCAGGGACTCAGTTTCCGCTGCGCTACCCAGCCCAGCAGGCGGTTTCGTACCAGGGCTTTTATGCGTCCCGCGTTTTCACCTAACGCCGCTTCGGCGCGCTCGGCAAAACGCGCCGGCAGGGGCCGGGGATCCTGGGGGCTGTCTATCACGGCCAGGGCGGAAAGCATGGTCAGCGCCCTGAAAATCATGGCGGGATTTTTTTCTTCTTCCTCAAAGAGCCGCTGAAAGAGACTGACAGGATAATAGCGGCTAAAGAGCGAAAGGGCATACCCAATCTCCCAGAGTTCAGGGGGCATTTCGGGCAGAGCCGACTGGGGCACTCCGTTACCGAGTTTTATCACCCTCGGAAAAATCCGTTCCCATTTGCGCAGATTCTCGTCGCCGATTCCCTCGTCGCAGCTTCCCAGCGCCAAAAGCCCGCGGGTATTTTTCAAACTCGTATAGGTATCGATAAATATTTCCGCTGCCATGTCTTCGGCCTGGTGGATATGCTCAAGTACCAGGATGGGGGTACGACCCCGGCTGCGGGCGGCGCTTATGTAGAAGTCCAAAAGCAGCGAGAAAAAACACCGGGCTTTGCGTATAACAAAAGGCGAAAGCTCGTCCCGCAGCCGTTCCCGAAAGAGCAGATCCCAGAGGCTGTTGATCTCTTCTACGGTTTCCGCCGCCCCGGGAAGCGCGCGTATTTGCGGCGTCCATGCGTCGATTAAAGCGTTTATCCCGCCGGCGCCGAAACGAACCGGCAGGGGCGGCATATCACCGCCGATTTCTGCGCCGGAGGTATGGATGGCGGCACAGTACCGGTAAAGGCCGTTGCGTTTGCCCGCAGAGGCGGGACCCAAGACAAGGACATTGCGCTGCTGCCCTGCCGTCTCCTGCTTGCCCAAAGCGCGGACTATAGCCTCCTGCAAGGGGAACTTATTCGTTGCGGCGGCAAACACCTTCAGCCTTATCAGGCGGAAAAAGCCGCCGGCAGGGCCGATGGCAGGGCCGATGGCGCCAAACTGTTTTGCCTTGCCGGGACTCCGCGTCCCCAGCCAGGCTCCGCTCCCTTCAACATCAACATACGGCAAGAGCCGATCCCTGGCGCCCCGGTCAAGGAACACGCCGCCGCCCCCGCCCGCCAAAAAGCGGCAGAGTGCCTCAGGTGAGACATCCTGAGATGCGGGCAAATTTTGCCCCAGCACCAGCGAATAACCGTACAAATCCGCCGCCGCGGCTTCAACATTTTTAAGAAGGGTCTCAATCAGAATGAGCATATCCAGCCAAAAACCCAGGGATTGCCCGTCAAACGAAGCGGTCAGCAGCCGACGCTCCCCGGTAATTTTCCCTCCGGCGTTTTCAACCGCTTTCGCAAGGGAATTCTCCAGACGGGAGATAAGATCTGGCCGGGTACGGCGCAGTTGAGACTTGAAGCGGAGGAAAAAGTGTAGTTGAACCATGTAATTCATACGGACCAATCCTCTAAATTTAATCCATCAATACGCTTAAATTCGCCTGTATTATTTGTCACCAAAACCAATTGCGCGCTTTTTGCGTGGGCGGCTATCAGTGTATCCATAAGACCTGTGATGCAGCCTCTTTTTTTTAGATTGGCACGAATTCTGCCATATTCAATGGCGGCACTTTCACCAAACTGCAACACATCTACGGTCGGCAAAAATGCAATAAGCGCGTTACGGTTTTTTTCTACAGACAGACTATTGCAAATTCCAAACTCAAGCTCGGCGAGTGTTATTGATGATATGGCAAGCCCCGCTTCCTTTTTATTTTGTATAGCACCTAACACCTTTGGTAAATGCTTTAAAGTAAATATGCAGGTGTTAGTATCAAGCATATACACTAGAGCGGCTCCCGTTCTTGCGGAATATTCTGTTCACGCCCATTTTCAAAGAAATCATCACTTACCGGTTCTGAATTTATAAAATTGCTCCATGCACTGTCATCTTTATAGAGTAATACGATATTTCCAATTTTTTTTATAGACACGTCTTCCCCCTCAAAGCGGAATTCCTTGGGCAGACGCACGGCTTGGCTTTTTCCATTTGCAAATAATTTAGCGGTCATTATATTTAATTACCTCACAATTAGTATATACTGGAACATATACCAATGTCAAGATTGTCCTGCCATAAAAACATATAAGCAAAATGAAGGCGCTGATTTTACGCAAAAATAGCTTTGCTTTGTTGAAAAAAAATCCCTCCTATGTTACCGTAGAAAAGGTGCCATCGCCATTCCATGTCGGCACCATGTTGGAGGTACACCGTGTCCGTAACATTACAAGGCCGCTCACTGCTCACCTGGCTGGATTATTCCGGCGAGGAAATTCGCTATCTGCTGGATTTGTCAAAACAGGTAAAGGCCGAAAGCAAAAACGCCAAGACGCCGCAGCGTTTTATCGGCAAGACCATTGCCCTGCTTTTTGAAAAACGCTCCACCAGGACACGTTGCGCCTTTGAGACTGCCTTTGGCGAGGAGGGGGGACACCCGGTATTTCTTTCTACAGCGGACATACAGTTGGGAGCAAAGGAATCTATTGAGGATACGGCACGGGTGCTGGGGCGTATGTTCAGCGCCATCCAGTTCAGGGGCTTTAAACAGGAAACTGTGGAAACCCTGGCGAAGTATTCCGGGGTGCCGGTGTACAACGGCCTTACCGACCAGTTCCACCCTACCCAGGCCCTGGCGGACATTATGACTTTGGAAGAAAGCCTCGGCCCCTCAAAAGGCAAGACCCTCTGCTTTGTGGGGGACGGCAGGAACAACGTAGCCCGCTCCCTTATGGTGATCTGCGCAAAACTGGGGGTACACTTCACCGTGATCACCCCGCAGGAACTGAACCCCGACGCCGCTCTGCAAGCTTGCTGCGCCCCCCTGGCAGCGGCGTCCGGCGCAAAGATCGCCATTACTGCCGATACTGCCGCCGTAGCCGGGGCGGACGCCATTTATACCGATGTCTGGACCTCTATGGGTGAGGAAGATAAAAAAGAGGAGCGCAAACGGCTCCTCTCCCCCTACCAGGTGAATCAGGCGCTGATGGACAAAACCGGCCGCACAGACAGTATTTTCCTGCACTGTCTCCCGGCTGTCAAAGGCGAGGAAGTTACCGCCGGGGTAATCGACGGCCCCCAAAGCCGGGCCTGGGACGAGGCGGAAAACCGCAAGCACACGATCAAGGCAATTATGCTGGCTACTTTGAATAATGCATAACCAGTGTAAAAATCTCCGGTGAGCCAGTAGGCTGCTCATGTATATCATGGCAGCCCTTCTTCTTTCATGGCCTTACGGGCGTACGCTTTTACCACCTTCCCCGGTGCGGCATTGGCCAACCAGGAACCGGTTGGGCAGGAACAGTTGGCTGGGGCCTGGGCCGGGCTAGATCGTAATCCTTGCCGCCTATGGATAATTTCTGTACCCACAAGAACTTGGCATTGGCATCATTGCCGCTTACTGCGGAACCTTCAAGTTTTACCTGCGCCCCATCTTTGAGACTGTCGATAAAACCCACATACCGCCTGAGCTCCGGAACCAGGTAGGTAATATCGCCGCTCTTCACCGCCAGGGAACCCTGCACAATGGTGAGCGCTCCCGTAACCGTAACCTGTTCAGCAGGAATGCTCTGGCCGCCCGGAAAATTTCCCCTCCCCCAGCGGTCCCCATCCTTTCCCCTGGCCGATACCAGAGCTGCAATACCACACGCCATCAACACAATCAACACAATCCGTTTCATCATAAAACCTCCACATCATTGCAATTCAATTTTTCAAGTTGAGGTCAACGACCCTATAGATATATAGCAAAAACCGTGCCAAGTGGAAAATCGTGAATTTACAGGAATTACAGGGCGGAATTTATTTTTAGGTGAGAAAAATATTCCCTTTTATCCATACCGGTGTGGTCAATAATTACACAGCCAGTAAAAAATTATCTCCTTGACAATACATAAATATTTACGTATCATTTTCGTATCATTATTATAGAGAATTGTAATGCCCAAGAGATACTCCAGCGCTGAATTGATAAGAATGATTAAAAATGACGGATGGAAACTTGATAGAGTGAACGGAAGTCATCATCATTTTTGTCATATAACGAAAAAAGGGATTGTAACAATTCCCCATCCGGTCAAAGACATGGACCCAAAAACCGCTACCAGCATAAAGCGGCAAGCCGGATTAAAAAATGAAGGAAAAAAATGAAACAATATATCGCTTTTATTAGCACAGACAGCCCTTCCCCCAGCGTTGTTTTCCCCGACTTTTCCGGATGTGTGTCCGCCGGAAAAAACTTTGAAGATGCTATCCGTATGGCGCATGAAGCATTATCTGGCCATGTTGAATGTATGAAAGACGCTCATTTGCCAATACCTGAACCAAGCAGCATGGATGAAATAAAAAAAAATTGGGGAGACTGGAAAGACTGGAAAGATAGCGAATACACAACAGCGCTTATTGCCCTTGTTCCAGGCCACGAGACCCGCAAATATACTATCTCGATGGATTCTTCCCTTATGGCCCGTATTGACGCCGTTACCAATAACCGTTCAGCTTTTTTTGAAAAAGCGGCGCAGGAATTTTTGGGCTCCCAAGCCGGGGCAGTTTTGTGAATGATAATTGTGAACGATAAACGGTAATTTGTCGCACAGTGTAGCATTCTCTCGCTCATCAAATCGGGGTGGGCGGGGCAGCCGGGGGGCAGCGGGGCGCTGAAAGTGCCGGAAGAGCCCGCCTACGCAGCCCCCACCCGGATGAGCGATTCATACTGAGCTTTGCGAGTTAAGATATTCAGAGCGGATACCATAATCAGAGAACCGGGCGGCAATGGAAACAGCTATGTTCAGCCCTGACGCACGCTGGGGCTGATAAATCAGCCCCGCATATACGGCATACTGTGGCCGTTACTGGTGCTACGCCATGCCGCATTTAGTTATCTACACAGCTTACAGCCGTGCAGTAGTTGGCGGGGCTGCGTTGGATCGCTGGTCTACTCCAGCGGAGAACTCCGGAAAACTTTCAGCGCCCCGCTGCCCCCCGGCTGCCCCGCCCACCCCGATTTGCAGTTGTGGTTTGGTTACACAGTTCAATAAATCACCATTTCCTTCGCAGAGAGGGAATGTGCCATTCACTACGAGCAAAAAATAACTCACAAGCCCTCCCCTCTGCTGCATTAGCGATTATTTCTTACTCGTGGCGGGTGACACATTCTACCTTACGGAGTAAAACTCCCCATTCTCCCCTCAGCGAGGGAAAAAGTCATTCCCTCCGCGAAGGGAAACGGTAATTGGCTGCTGTATACATAACGGGCAAATGCAAGCGAAGGAGCCCTGAATCCCGGGGTGAATCGGGAGCGCACCTCAAGGAAATGTTGAAAGGCGACTCGGGGCGGAAATCACCTCTTGAACCGAGTTATTCCCCGCCCACTACAGCACGTAAAACGTGTTATATAAACAAATGTAACATGGCGTGGCGCTCAATAAATGCATCGCAAACAGTAACTGTAGCCTGCCTTTAGGCAGGCGTACGCGCCGGTGAAAGGGGTGAGTTTCCGCCCCGAGTCGCCTTAACATATGTTCCAGTGCGCTCCCGGGGACAAATCAGGATTCAGGGCTCCTTCGCTTGTGATAGTACGATAATGCAACAGCGCGACAAATTACAGTTTATTTCTTCCCAGAATACAGCGTGAACTCCATCTCTTCCTTGTTCTGCTTGATCAAGTTGTACCAGAGATTTTTCTTTTTGGCGATGTCGTTGCTCTTGCGACCTATGCCCCGGAGTTTTTCGTAAATTGCGGCGCCGTTTTTGGCGGCGATCCAGGTCTTATAATACTGACCCTGAAAAATCTGGGCCGCTTTTTCATCAATTTCCTTGTCGATGTGGACCTGATAAGAATCAAGAATCAGGGCGTATTTGTTCATTACTCCCTTTAGATAATCCAGGATGAGCCGGTCGAAGCCGGGGATCAATTCGATAATGGTAATAAAGTTTTGCAGCAGACCAACTGCGGCAGGATAGTCCTCGTCGTGTATGTAGGCCTTCATGGTGATACGGCAGAGCTGCATAAAGGATTCGTTGGTGATGGTCTGCATACCGTTTATTGGCACAGGAGGAATGACCGAGAATTTTGGCATGGCATTGGCGGTCTTGGCGAGGAGATCCATGAGGTCCAGAAAAATACGCTGTTCCCAGAGACTCTCCCGTATAGAACCGAAGAGACGCACCAGTTCCTCGCTGAACCGCTCCTTGTAGCGATCTTCCTTGTTAAAGACCACTTCATAGCTGGGGATCATCACTCCCTTGAATTCAATGTGCCCTGTATCAAGAAAATAGAGGGCATTATTCTTGACCAGCGAACATTTAATTTGAAGGTTCTCTTTCTGGAAACTCATGAAAACCTGTTTGGCTACCATTATACGGGATTCCTTGGGAGAAAGTTCATTTGCCCGCATCTGGAGCCGGGCGCCTGAATTGAGCAGGAATCCTGCGAGATTCCCCTGCACGGTGGTGATCATGGGGGTCTGCATACTGCCGAAGTTGCCGGTTATTCCCGCGGAAATTTTGAATGCAGGCAATGCGTCAAATTTGCCGTTCCGCTTGGTGGGAATGGCGGGATCATTTAACACCGTGGTTTTGGCAAAATAGTCGATGATGGCAAGGGTTGCCGTCAGTACGTCGGTAGCGCAGCCGGCAAGGACTACCATCTCGTCACCCCGCTCACGGCGGCTTAAGGCATGGCAGGCGGCGGTAATGCGGGTTACTTCCAGATCCATAGCCTCGTCCAGCGCATGGGCCATGGAAAGATTTTTTCGGGATTCCATGCAGAATTTGGTATACCCGTGAATGTCCAGCATGGCGACATAGAGATTCGATACTTGCAGAGTCTCCTTGAGATCCCCCGCATCGGGAAAATCCTTGTCCTGGACAACCATTGCTTCCCAGAGTTTTTTATGGGTTTTGGGGGTAAGCGAGGCGAAAAAGCCCCAATACAGACGCTTCATAAGCTCAAAAGCCCGCATAAGCGCCGGATGGGTCGATTTATCCCGCAGAGCCGGGGCAACAAGCTCCTTGAGCTTTGAGAATGAAGTTATTTCCTTCGATACAATTTTATCGCACATAAAGGAGAATAACTCAAATTCGGACATTCCATCGGTATATTCTGTTATATCTTTCATCTTTCCATCTGTTTACTAAATTTCCATAATAAGTATAGCATAAGTGTTATTAATAATATAGTGGTTGTTTACCAGGTCTTTTTGGAGTATATTTAGACAAGGAGGGGTTTTCATGGAAACTGCTGCTTTTTTGAACGATTCCGGTATTGCGTTAACCGAGGCGAACCGGCCCTATGAGGCGATTCCCCTGTTCCGCAAGGCCCTGATTATGGAACCCGGAAACCCCCTGCTCTGGCTCAATCTGGGTATTGCCCAACAACGCACCGGCGACTATGAGGAAGCCATCGACAGTTTTCACCGGGCGCTGGCCATTGAAGACGATATTGCCGAGGCATGGGCTTCTATGGGTCTTATCTATTACGAGATGGAAGAATTCGATCTGGCTGAGGAATGTTATCAGTCATCTATTGCGCGTAACGACGGTGATCCCAAAACATGGAACAACCTGGGAGTTCTATATTTTACCGAGGGCAGCATGGACGACGCTCGCCATTGTTTTGAAGAAGCAGTAAGCCTGGCGCCCCTGTATTATGACGCCCTCTTCAATCTGCGGGACGCCTGCCGGGAACTAAAGGATTACCGGGCTGCCGCCGAATTTGAGCGTATCCTTTCCGGGCTGCCGGACAAGCGGGGCGCTGCGGCCCATCCCGGTACGACGGCCGGTACACCGGAATGATTGGCAAAAAATGAAAGTACTCTATGTGGCCGAGCTGGTGGGCAAGGCGGGAATATACGCTTTTAAAAAAGCATTGGGTGAACTCAGGGCCCGCTATCCCTGGGATTTTCTGGTCGTCTGCGCCGACGGCGCCACCGGCGGAAACGGGCTGGGCAGGAATCACGCCGCCTACCTGCACAAGCTGGGCGCCAATGTGATCACTATGGGTGAGTGCTGCTTTTACAAAAAAGATCTTACCGAAAATATCGAAAAAATACCCTACGTGCTGCGCCCCGAAAACCTCAACCCCGATGCACCGGGTTTCGGCTGCCGTATCTTCAAAGCCGGCGGCGAAAAGATCGCCGTAACGGTACTGTTGGGCCAGAGCGGTTTCACCAGGGTCCACGGCAACAGCCCCTTCTCCATGCTGCCAGCCCTGCTGGAACGGCTCCGTCAGGAAACTCCCTATGTCATCGTCGACTTCCACGCCCAGGCAAGCGCTGAAAAAAAGACTCTCTTCTTCGCTGCCGACGGCCGCTGTTCCGCAGTAATCGGCTCCCACACCAGGGTGCAGACCGCCGATGAAAGCATACTCAAAGGCGGAACCGCCGTGATCAGCGACGCCGGCCGCACCGGCAGCAGTGAATCCGTGGGCGGCTGCGACACCGTCTCCCGCATACAGGAGTACCTCAGCGGCATCCCCGACTGGACCAAGGACGCCTGGGACGCGCCGGAACTGCAAGGCGTGTACCTTGAACTTGGCAAAGACGGCAAAGCCCTCTCAATAGAGCGCATCCGCATCGCCGTCCCCGCCGCGCCAAACCAAAACGCCGCCGAAGCGGGAGATGATGCGGAAGCCGCCGAAGGCTGACATCAACATTAAAATTGACAATTTCCAAAAATCTCTGGTATAATAGGGTAAACCGGGAATCGCCTGTATGGGGGTTCCTGGAACTTTAGTTCCACGTGGCTTATAAAGTCGCGAATCCACCAGGCCCCAAGGACGGCTGTACAAGCGTTCCGAAAGCCGCACACGGCAAGTGTGCACACACCAGGAGTGTGAAAGGAGCCTTTATGAAAGGCGCAAAACCCTACATGGATATGGGCAGTATTTTCGATGACATCTTCGAAGCAGCCCAGGATTTCAAAGACGAATTCCACCGCAATTTCAATCGCTGTGGCCCCGAAGCTAATGGCTTTGGGCAAGGCCCCTTCGGTTTTGGGAAGTACTTCTTCGACGAAAACACGGATTTTTACCCCAACTATTCTTACCCGCCGATGAACGTCTTCATGACCGAAGACCGCACTATGGTCTTTGAGTTCGCTCTCGCCGGTTTTGACGAAAAGGACATCAACCTTTCCTTCCAGGGCGATTACATGGTCTTCTCGGCAAAGATCGCCGACAAGAGCGAACAGCCGGACAGCATCCCTCCCATAAATACTTCAGAGACGAAATACTCCGAGGAAAACGTCCGCTACTTCAAACGGCGTCTCAAAATGAAGGACATTGAAAAGCAGAAATACTATGTACCGCTGGACAAATACGCCCAGGACAAAGTCAAGGCAATCTACAAAAACGGCATACTGCGGGTTTCCATTCCGCCCAAAGAAGAGCCGGATCAAAGCGACGGCATCAAAATTGAGATTGTAAAGGGCGGGAACTAATACCCCGCCGCCGCCCTATTCCTATTCCCTAGTTCCCGGATATAATCCAGTATGCGAATAATTTCCTGGAACGTAAATGGAATCCGCGCAGTGGAAAAACGGGGATTTGTGGATTGGCTGGCAAAAGAAGCGCCGGACATTTTGTGCCTGAACGAGACCAAGGCGGAGCCGGGGCAGCTCTCACCGGAATTGATCGATCCCCCGGTCAAAGGGAAACCGTATAAAAGTTTTTGGGCAAGCGCCAAAAAGCGGGGATATTCGGGGGTGGCGATTTATACAAGAGAGCAGCCCCTGGATGTGCGTTTTATGGGGAAGGCGGAATTTGATAATGAGGGGAGGATGCTCCAGGCGGAGTTCAAAGACTTTACCCTGATTGCGGCGTATTTTCCCAATTCCCAGGACGCAGGCGCCCGGCTGGATTACAAGCTGGCTTTTTGCGGCGCCATGTTGCGGCTCTGTAATTCGATAGTGAAGCAGGGGCGGCATTTTCTACTCTGCGGGGATTATAACATCGCCCATAAACCGATTGATCTTGCACGGCCCAAAGAGAACGAGGGTACTGCGGGCTATCTGCCTGAAGAGCGGGCATGGATGGACAAATTCACCGCCGCAGGCCATGTGGATACCTTCCGCCATTTTCACCCCGGCGAGACTGGCCAGTACAGTTGGTGGTCTTACCGGGCCAACGCACGGGTGCGAAATGTGGGGTGGAGAATCGATTATCACTGTGTGGACAAAGACTTTCTGCCTAAAGTAAAATCTTCTATTATCAGGCCCGATGTTGAGGGCTCAGATCATTGCCCGGTGGAGATACAATTAGCGTTATGAGAATAAAATACAACGCCCCTACGGTACTTACCTTTGCGCTGCTCAGCGCCCTGGTGCTGCTGCTTTCCAAAAGTCTGCTGCCCGGATTGGCCGAAGCCTGGTTCATGGTTCCCGGCAGAAACGGCTTTAACCCAGGCAGTGTGCGGAACTGGGTCAGCATTATTTCCCATGCGGCGGGTCACGCCAACTGGACTCACCTGATCAACAACTTTTCCCTCATCCTCCTGGTGGGCCCCATGCTGGAAGAAAATTACGGTTCCCGTTCCCTGTTCGTCATGATTCTGATCACCGCCCTGGTAACGGGTGTGCTCAATGTGCTCCTGTTCCGTACCGCTCTCATGGGCGCTTCCGGCGTGGTTTTTATGATGATACTGCTTGCATCGTTTACCAATTTTTCCCACGGAGAGATACCCCTTACGTTTATACTGGTACTCATTCTCTACCTGGGGGTGCAGCTTTTTAATTCGTTCAGCACCGATAATATTTCCCAGTTTGCACATATAGTGGGCGGGTTCTGCGGCAGCCTCTTTGGTTTTTTCCGTCCGCCACGGGGCAGGTAGTTATGAAAAAAGAATTTCTTCAATTTGACATCGTGCGGAACGATGCCCTTAAACTGGCCCATCGCATTTGCAAGGACGGTTTTATACCTGATGTGATCTATGTTTCACTGAGGGGCGGGGCGTACATGGGGAATGTGATCAGCGAGTATTTCAAGATAGTGCACAAAGGCGCGCATCCGGTGTATTACGCAGCGGTGGTGGCGCGCTCCTATACGGATGTGGCCAAGTCGGAAAAAATCAAGATAGACGGCTGGACATATTCGCCTGAACATCTGCGGGTAGGGGACAAGGTGCTGCTGATAGACGATATTTTTGATTCAGGCAGAACCATCAATTATCTGGCGCAGGTGATTCTGGACAAGGGAATTCCCCGTAAAAATTTAAAAGTAGCGGTTCACGATTATAAATACTTTGTTGACAAAGAAACACAGCTCCCCATTCAGCCCGATTACTGGTGCAGAAAACATGAAGTCTCGATAGACGACGAGAGCTACTGGATTCATTATTTGAGTCACGAACTGGTAGGGCTCTCTGAATCCGAACTGGAAAAAAATTACTATGAGCTTGATCCTGAACTGCGGGATGTTTTGAACATTATTGTTGAAAACAATAACAGCAAATTATGATCTGCGGAATTGACGAGGCGGGACGGGGCCCTCTGGCAGGCCCGGTCTGCGCCGCAGCGGTAATACTGAGCGATGATTTTCCCACAGAGATATTGAATGATTCCAAAAAACTCTCCGTCGCAAAGCGTGATGAGGCCCGCCGCCTTATCTGCGCAAAAGCCCTTGCCTGGGGCGTAGGCTGGGCCTCCCATACGGAAATCGACGAGATCAATATATTACAGGCCAGCCTTCTGGCCATGAAGCGGGCTTTTGAACAAACGTTCAAATTTGAGTACTTGCCCAATTGTGCGCAAGTGCCTCAAGTTGAAACCCCTGCAGACATTGTCGGCCAACCCTGGCCCCAGGCCATGACAGCGGAAACTCCCTTTGGTATGCCCCTTGCTGCGCCGCTGCTTGCTGTGCCGCCGTCAGCCGGACTCTCCGCCATTGTGGACGGCCTGTACACGCCGGACATTTCCATCCCCTGCGAAGCCCTGGTAAAAGCTGATGCCAAGGTACCCGAGGTGATGGCCGCCTCAATACTCGCCAAAACCGCCCGGGACCGACTCATGGATTATTACGGCCGGCTCTACCCCGGTTATGGTTATGAAAAGCACAAGGGCTACCCCACCAGGGCGCACCGTGAACTGGTGCTGCGTCTGGGGCCTTCGCCTATTCAGCGCATGAGTTTCAGGGTGCGCAATGACGGGAATGATTCGCGCTAACCGGAGTTGGTTGATTGTTTTAAAATATGGCAGCATAATCAATCTTATGCGTATAGTAGAGCAGTTAGCCTTGTTTGATATAGAGTCAGATGCCAAAACAAGCACAAGTACAACATTTATTGATAACATGAAACTCCCCGTCCACCGATGGTATCGGTATTCTGCCGGATTCTCGGCAGAATGGGTTATAAGTGTTATACAGAAGTACTCAAAAAAAGGCAGCATGATTCTGGACCCATTTGCGGGATCGGGAACGACACTGGTAGCAGCCAACGAATCCAATCTCCCGTCCATTGGGTTTGAAACACATTATTTTGTCAGACGGATTGCAAATAATAAAATGTGTTATGCAGTAAATTTTGAACGCCTTAATAAAATATCCAAAAAGATACTAAATTCGCCTTTGTCATATGATTTTGATTTTGAAACACAACCTGTTTTGTTAAAAAAATGCTATACCCCTGAATCATTACAGGAATTAAATTCGCTTAAAAATGCTTTTTTTGATATTGCCGACGATTCTATAGAATCAGAAATTATATGGCTTACCATAACATCAATATTGCGTATCTCAAGTTTTGCAGGTACTGCCCAATGGCAATATGTTTTACCCAATAAAACAAAGAAGACCGTGTTAAAACCCAAAGATGCATTCAATCAAAAACTTACAGAAATTATATCTGACATACAATTATTTAATAAAAATAATATAAACTCGTTGGCGTCAATAATAAATCACGACGCAAGAGAAAATCTTCAAAATTATGAAAATGCTTTTGATATTTTGATTACTTCCCCTCCATATCCTAATAATTATGATTATGCGGATGCGACACGACTGGAGATGGTTTTTTGGGAAGAAATAAAAGGCTGGTCTGATTTACAGGGTAAGGTTAGACAGAATTTAATTCATTCCTGTTCGCAGCACAGTGCTGCGGAAAAATTAAATTTGGATACAATTTTAAAAAATACAATACTTTTGCCAATACATGATGAGCTTACTGATGTATGTAAAGAATTAGAAAAAGTTCGACTTGAGCATGGCGGAAAAAAAACGTATCACACAATGATAGCGGCGTATTATTCTGATTTAGCTCAAGTTTTTATTGCACTGAGACAAGTTATGAAAGACGAATCTATTATTTGTTTCGTCATTGGCGATTCTGCCCCTTATGGTGTTTATGCCCCTGCAGACGAATGGCTTGGCAAACTGGCATTAGCCGCAGGTTTTAAATCTTGGTCTTTTGAAAAAACACGGGATAGAAATATAAAATGGAAAAACCGCAAGCATACCGTGCCTTTGAAAGAAGGCCGATTGTGGATAAGGGGTTAAGATGGCTGTTTCATATTCTCATAAATTAGGTCAAATTATCGGAGACTGTTTGGAAAACGCAGTGGAACCTTTTCTTAGGGAATTCGCTGATAGCCATAATCTCTATTTTGATAAAAAAGAATACAGAAAAGCCCGCAGAGGAACAAAATTGACATGGGAAGACATAAATCATAATAAACATGATCTTGATTTTGTACGTGAAAAGGAAGGAACACAAGAAAAAATTGGAAAACCGGCCGCGTTTATTGAATGTGCCTGGCGGA